>NZ_DATIHB010000110.1:0-2153 GCF_035481145.1 Nocardioides sp.
GGTTCGAGCCCGGCGAGGGTGGCCTGGAGGCGGAGGCAGGGGAGCGTACGGCGCGGGTCGAGGCCGTCGAGGAGCGGATCGGCCGCGCGCTGGACGAGGTCGCGAGCCTCGACCACGACCGCATCCTGCGCTCCTACCTCACCCACATCCGGGCCACGCTGCGCACCAACTACTACCGGACCGACGACCACGGCAACCCGCGGCCCTACATCTCCCTGAAGCTCGAGCCCTCCGCGATCCCGGAGCTGCCGGAGCCGAGGCCGAGCTTCGAGATCTTCGTCTACTCCCCGCGCGTCGAGGGCGTGCACTTGCGCTTCGGCGCGGTGGCTCGCGGTGGACTGCGCTGGTCGGACCGTCGCGACGACTTCCGCACCGAGGTGCTGGGCCTCGTCAAGGCGCAGATGGTCAAGAACACCGTGATTGTGCCGGTGGGGGCCAAGGGCGGGTTCTTCGCCAAGCAGCTCCCCGACCCGCGCGACCGGGACGCGTGGATGGCCGAGGGAATCGCCTCCTACAAGACCTTCATCTCCGGGCTGCTCGACATCACCGACAACCTGGTGGAGGGCGAGACCGTGCCTCCCGAGAGGGTGGTCCGGCACGACGGCGACGACTCCTACCTGGTGGTGGCTGCCGACAAGGGCACCGCGTCCTTCTCCGACATCGCCAACGGTGTCGCGAAGGACTACGGCTTCTGGCTGGGCGACGCCTTCGCCTCCGGCGGCTCGGTCGGCTACGACCACAAGGCCATGGGCATCACCGCGCGGGGCGCGTGGGTCTCGGTGCAGCGCCACTTCCGGGAGCGCGGCATCGACTGCCAGGCCGAGGACTTCACCGCCGTGGGCATCGGCGACATGTCCGGCGACGTCTTCGGCAACGGCATGCTGTGCTCCGCGCACACCCGCCTGGTCGCGGCGTTCGACCACCGCGACATCTTCCTCGACCCGGACCCCGACGCGGCGACCTCCTACGCCGAGCGCAAGCGGCTCTTCGAGCTGGCCCGCTCGAGCTGGCAGGACTACGACGAGTCGCTGATCTCCGAGGGCGGCGGCGTCTACTCCCGCAGCCAGAAGTCGATCCCCGTGTCGGACCAGGTGCGCCAGGCGCTGGGCCTCGACGACGGGGTCTCCTCGATGACGCCGCAGGAGCTGATGCGGGCCGTGCTGCTGGCTCCGGTCGACCTGCTCTGGAACGGCGGCATCGGCACCTACGTCAAGAGCTCCGAGGAGTCCCACGGGGACGCCGGCGACAAGGCCAACGACCCGATCCGGGTGGACGGGGGCGACCTGCGCGCCAAGTGCGTCGGCGAGGGCGGCAACCTCGGCTTCACCCAGCTGGGCCGGATCGACTACGCACGCCACGGCTGCGGCGGCAAGGGTGGCCGGATCAACACCGACTTCATCGACAACTCCGCCGGCGTGGACACCTCCGACCACGAGGTGAACATCAAGATCCTGCTGGACCGCGTGGTCAGCGCCGGTGACATGACCGAGAAGCAGCGCAACGCCCTGCTGGCGGAGATGACCGACGAGGTCGGCGACCTGGTCCTGCGTGACAACTACGAGCAGAACCTCGCCCTCGCCAACGCCGAGGCCCATGCCAGGACGCTGCTCCACGTGCACGAGGACTGGATGAGGGAGCTCGAACGACGCGGCCTGCTCAACCGGGAGCTCGAGGGCCTGCCCAGCACCCGCGAGGTGAAGCGGCGGCTCGACCGGGAGGAGGCCCTCAGCACGCCGGAGCTCGCCGTGCTGCTCTCCTACACCAAGATCGTGCTGGCCGACGAGCTGATCGCCTCCGACCTGCCCGACGACCCCTACCTCCGCCAGGACCTCGTCGCCTACTTCCCGCAGCGGATCGCCGAGGAGCACGCCGACCGGATGACCGCCCACCCGCTGCGCCGGGAGATCATCGTGACGCAGGTCGTCAACGACCTCGTCAACGGCGCCGGGCTGACGTTCTGGCCACGACTCGCCGGGGAGACCGGTGCGTCGGCCGCCGACCTGACGCGCGCCAACTTCGTGGCACGGGAGATCTTCGGCTCCCTCGGCCTGCGCGAGGAGCTGAGGACCTTCGACAACCGGCTGCCGGCCGAGCGCCAGACCCGGATGCGGGTGGAGATGCGCACGCTGGTCGAGCGCGCCTCCCGCTGGCTC
>NZ_DATIHB010000111.1:0-1855 GCF_035481145.1 Nocardioides sp.
GACACCCAGGATGCGCAGGACGTCCTGCGGGTCCTCGGTGCCGACGGTGAGCTTCTGGCCGACCTCGATGTGGTCGCCGTCCTGCACGAGCAGGCGCGAGCGCTTCGAGACGGGGTACTCCTGGACCTCCGAGCCGTCGTCGGGGGTGACGAGGACCTTGCGGGCCTTGTCGGTCTCCTCGATCTCGATGCGGCCGGCCGCCTCCGAGATCGGCGAGCGACCCTTGGGCGAGCGGGCCTCGAAGAGCTCGACCACGCGGGGCAGGCCCTGCGTGATGTCGTCGGCCGAGGCCACACCACCGGTGTGGAACGTGCGCATCGTCAGCTGGGTGCCGGGCTCACCGATCGACTGGGCGGCGATGATGCCGACGGCCTCGCCGATGTCGACCAGCTTGCCGGTGGCCAGCGACCGGCCGTAGCACTTCGCGCAGGTCCCGGTGCGGGCGTCACAGGTCAGGACCGAACGGACCTTGACCTCCTCGATGCCGGCCGCGATGAGCTCGCCGATCTTGACGTCGCCCAGGTCCTCGCCGGCGCCGGCGAGCACCTCGCCCGTGTCCGGGTGGGTGATCTCGACGGCGGCGGAGCGGGCGTACGCCGCGGTCTCGGCGTTCTCGTGCTTGCGCACCACGCCGTCCTCGCCGCGCTCACCGATCCGCTTGGGCAGGCCGCGCTCGGTGCCGCAGTCGTCCTCGCGGATGATCACGTCCTGCGACACGTCCACCAGACGACGGGTCAGGTAGCCCGAGTCGGCGGTCCGCAGCGCGGTGTCGGCGAGACCCTTGCGGGCACCGTGGGTGGAGATGAAGTACTCCAGCACCGACAGGCCCTCACGGAAGTTCGCCTTGATCGGACGCGGGATGATGTCGCCCTTCGGGTTCGCCACCAGCCCTCGCATCGCCGCGACCTGACGGATCTGCATCATGTTTCCGGAGGCACCGGAGTCGACCATCATGAAGATCGGGTTCGCCCGGTCGAAGTTGGCCTCCATCGAGCGCGCGACGTCGTTGGACGCCTGGTTCCAGATCTCGATGAGCTCCTGACGGCGCTCGTCGTCGGTGACCAGACCACGCTCGAACTGCTTCTGGACCTTCTCGGCCTGCGCCTCGTAGGTGGCGAGGATCTCGGCCTTGTCACCCGGGGTCGTGACGTCGTCGATCGAGACGGTCACGCCGGAGCGGGTGGCCCAGGAGAAGCCGGCGTCCTTGAGGGCGTCCAGCGACGCGGCGACCTCGACCTTGGTGTAGCGCTCGGCGAGGTCGTTGACGATCGCACCCAGCGGCTTCTTGCCCACCTCGTAGTTCACGAAGGCGTAGTCGGCCGGCAGCGTGTCGTTGAAGAGCACGCGACCCAGGGTCGTGTCGAGCACGAACGGGCCGTCCTCGGGGAGGTCGGAGCCCAGCGGCGGGACGGCGTCCTCGAGACGGATCCGCACCTTGCTCTGCAGGGTGATCTCGCCGCGGTCGAAGGCCATGATGGCCTCGGCCGGCGACGAGAAGGCGCGACCCTCGCCCGGCTCGCCCTCGCGGTCGGTGGTCAGCCAGAAGAGGCCGATGATCATGTCCTGCGAGGGCATGGTCACCGGACGACCGTCCGACGGCTTGAGGATGTTGTTGGTCGAGAGCATCAGGATGCGCGCCTCGGCCTGCGCCTCCGCGGACAGCGGGAGGTGGACGGCCATCTGGTCACCGTCGAAGTCGGCGTTGAAGGCGCCGCACACGAGCGGGTGGATCTGGATGGCCTTGCCCTCGATCAGCTGCGGCTCGAAGGCCTGGATGCCGAGGCGGTGCAGGGTGGGCGCGCGGTTGAGCAGCACGGGGTGCTCGGTGATGACCTCTTCGAGGACGTCCCACACG
>NZ_DATIHB010000112.1:0-8463 GCF_035481145.1 Nocardioides sp.
GCGGCGGGGCTCGGAGCCCTGGCCGTCGCGAGCGTGTGGGGCGCACGCCACCTCGACCTGCTCGACCGTCTCCAGCCCGATCCGGTGACCAGCGAGGGACCGACGGTGATCCCGGCGGCGTCGTCTGCAGCCACGGAGACCCGCGACCCGCTGGAGCGCCTCTTCCCCCTTGCCGCGGCGGGTGCCTGCAAGCTCGACCCGTTGCCGGCCACCCACCGGCTCGAGCGCTGGACCTGCCAGCGCACGGGGTTCCGCGTGGTCCTGACCCGCTGGGACAGCCAGGCCAGTGCGCGGGCGCTCGTGCCGCACGGCGGTGAAGCGGGCGCGCGGGAGCCGTGGCGCCTGGACGGCGTACGGGCGGGCACGCAGTGGACCTGGCGGGCGCCCGGTGGCCCGCGGCCGTTCCGCTGGACCGCCGTCTACAGCGACGTTCCGTACGCCGTGGTGATCGAGGCGAAGGACAAGCCGCGTCGCCGCTTCGCCCGCGAGCACGTGGTGATCCATCCGTCCACGGTGCTCGGGTGACCGACGGCGGAGGCCTCTGGACGATAACCTTGGGGCATGACTGCTCCCGCCGCTCCCTTCGGCCGTGTGCTGACCGCGATGGCAACGGCGTTCACGCCGGCCGGTGAGCTCGACCTCGACGCGATCGTGCGCACCGCGACCCACCTCGTCGACAACGGACACGACGGCATCGTCGTGTCCGGCACGACGGGGGAGTCCGCGACCACGACCATCGCCGAGGACGGACGCACCCTGTCGGCGGTCAAGGACGCGGTCGGTGACCGGGCCACCGTCGTGGCCGGCATCGGCACCAACGACACCCGCCACACCATCGAGCTCGCGGAGCAGGCGGCCAAGCTCGGGGCCGACGGCCTGCTGCTCGTCACGCCCTACTACAACAAGCCCTCGCAGGCCGGCATCGTCAACCACTTCCAGCAGGTCGTCGACGCCACCGACGTCCCGGTGATGCTCTACGACGTCCCGGGCCGCACCGGCACCAAGCTCGCCCCGTCGACGTACGAAGCGTTCGCGGGCAACGAGAAGGTCATCGCGGTCAAGGACGCGGCCGGCGATCCGACGCAGGCGACCTACCTCCGCTCGCTCGGCTACTCCGTCTACTCCGGCGATGACGGGCTCACCCTCGGCTTCCTCGCGTACGGCGCCTGCGGTGTCGTCTCCGTGCTCGGCCACGCGGCCGGCAAGGAGCTGAAGGCGATGGTCGAGGCGTTCCTGGCCGGTGACCTCGCGACCGCGCAGGAGATCAACGCGCGGCTCGTCCCGGCCAACAACGCGGTGATGGGCGTGGCCAACTACGGCGCCACGACCGCGAAGGCTGCGCTCCAGGCGCTGGGCGTGCTCGACAACCGCGCCGTCCGCTCGCCGCTCCTGGCCCTCGACGAGGACGAGTACGCCGCCCTGCGCGCGGGCCTCACCGCGTCCGGGCTCCTCTGACCTGCTTCTCTGACCCTGACACTCCCTAAGGACCCCATGAGCCACCCGCACCTGGAACTCTCCGCCCCCGCCGAGCTCCCCGAGGGAGCCCTGCGCGTCATCCCGCTGGGCGGCCTGGGTGAGGTGGGCCGCAACATGACGGCCTTCGAGTACGCCGGCCGGCTGCTCATCGTCGACTGCGGTGTGCTCTTCCCGGAGGAGAACCACCCGGGTGTCGACCTGATCCTGCCGGACTGGTCCTCCATCCGGCCCGACCTGGACAAGGTCGAGGCTCTGGTGCTGACGCACGGACACGAGGACCACATCGGCGCCACGCCGTACCTCCTGCGCGAGCGTGGGGACATCCCGCTCGTCGGGTCGGAGCTCACGCTGGCCCTGCTCGGCTCGAAGCTGCGCGAGCACCGGCTCCGCGAGACGGTCCACCACAAGGTCAAGGAGGGCGACCGCGTCTCGTTCGGTCCCTTCGACCTCGAGTTCGTCGCGGTCAACCACTCGATCCCGGACGCCCTCGCCGTCGCCATCCGCACCGGTGCGGGCATGGTCCTGCACACCGGTGACTTCAAGATGGACCAGCTGCCGCTGGACGGCCGGATCACCGACCTCCGCGCGTTCGCCCGGCTCGGCGAAGAGGGCGTGGACCTCTTCATGACCGACTCGACGAACGCCGAGGTGCCGGGCTTCACGACGGCCGAGAAGTCGATCGCGCCGACCCTCGACCGGGTCTTCCACCAGTCGTCCCAACGGATCATCGTGGCCTGCTTCGCGTCGCACGTGCACCGCGTCCAGCAGGTCCTCGACGCGGCTGCCGCGCATGGCCGCAAGGTCGGCTACGTCGGTCGCTCGATGGTCCGCAACATGGCGATCGCCGCCGAGCTCGGCTACCTCAACGTGCCGACCGGCGTGCTGGTCGAGGCGAAGGAGCTCGCCAAGCTCCCGCCGGAGAAGCAGGTGCTGATCTCCACGGGCTCCCAGGGCGAGCCGCTCTCGGCCCTGTCGCGGATCGCGCAGCGCAACCACCACTTCGTGCACATCGAGGAGGGCGACACCGTCGTCTTCGCCTCGTCGCTGATCCCCGGCAACGAGAACTCCGTCTACCGGGTCATCAACGGCCTGGCCCGCTGGGGCGCCAATGTCGTGCACAAGGGCAACGCCAACGTGCACGTCTCGGGCCATGCCTCGGCCGGCGAGCTCCTCTACTGCTACAACATCGTCAAGCCGCGCAACGTGCTCCCGGTCCACGGCGAGATCCGGCACATGCAGGCCAACGCCGCGCTGGCTCGCGCCACCGGTGTCCCTGCCGAGCACGTGGTCATCGCCGAGGACGGCGTGGTCGTCGACCTGGTCGACGGCAAGGCGCAGATCGCCGGCAAGGTCGACTGTGGCTACGTCTTCGTCGACGGCTCCTCGATCGGCGACATCACCGAGGCCGACCTCAAGGACCGCCGCGTCCTGGGCGAGGAGGGCTTCATCACCGTCATCACGGTGGTCGACCTCCAGGCCGGCAAGGTGCTCTCGGGCCCCGAGATCCACGCCCGTGGCTTCGCCGAGGACGATTCGGTCTTCGACGAGATCAAGCCCAAGATCGTCACCGCGATCGACAACCTCCTCGCCGAAGGCTGCGACGACCAGCACCAGCTCCAGCAGGCCGTACGCCGCACCATCGGTCGCTGGGTCGGCACCAAGGTGAAGCGTCGCCCCATGATCGTCCCGGTGGTCATCGAGGCCTGATCCGTCGAGGTGGGGCTTGTGGTCCGCCGAGGTGGGGCTTGTGGTCCGTCGAGGTGGGGCTTGTGGTCGTGATCAGCTGAGCAGGCCGGCGACGATCAGCGCCTGACCCACGTGATAGGTCACCATCACCATGAGGTGGCCGCGGGGGAGCGGGCGCACGAATCGGTTGACGCTCAGGATGGAGTCGCTCGCCACGAAGATCGACGCACCCACCGCGATCAGTCCGATGCCGGTCCCGAACGCCGCGAACAGCATCGCGCCGATCACGAGCGTGTACGCCGCTACCGGGATCGCAAGGGTCGGGCCCCCCATCCTCCAGGCCTCGGGAAGCACGTGCCGGGTTGCGACGAGGGCGAGGAACAGGACCGTGAAGGCTGCGCCGACGGGTCCGTCCGTGCCCGTCTGAAGGAACGCGAGCAGGTAGGCGAGGTGCCCGACCAGGAACGCCGCCAGGCCGAGCTTGAAGCGCGGGATCGAGTCCGACAGCAGGGCGATGTCGCCGAGCAGCCCGAAGAAGAGTGCCACGAAGAGCCAGACGGTGATCGACACCGAAGCATCGGGCTCTCCGAAGGAGACCAGTGCTGCTGCCGGCACCGCGATCAGGGCGAGGGTGGCGGCCGGCTTGAGCACCGCCTCCGCCCGGCGGTCTCCGCGCGCGACGGCGACCCAATCGGCGAGGGCGACGAGAGCGAAGAGCGACCACGCGGCGTACGTCATGAGCGGGAGTCTGCACCAGACCCGGATCTCGACGGACCACAAGCCCCACCTCGACGGACCACAAGCCCCACCTCGACGGACGCGACACGCACTCCTGTGGTCCCTGTGACCAGTGGGGCGATCGCCTAGGGTGCTGAGCATGGCGACCCGTACGTCTTCCCCGACGGGTTCGCGAAGCAAGAGCACGTCTCAGGCCTCGCGTTCCCGTAGTACCGGCAGCCAGGCCAAGCGACCCTCGGCGTCCGCGCGCAAGCCTTCCCAGGCCCGCCCGGCACCGCGAGCGGTCCGCAGTGGACCTGGCCCGATCTTCCGTGCCTTCCAGGCGATGTTCCGCGCGCTCGTCGCGATGTGGATGGGCCTTGCTGCCGGCATCGGCTCGATCGCGCGCTCGATCGGCCACACGGCCGGCGAGCTCGAGCCCGAGCACCGCCGCGACGGCGTCGGCCTGTCGCTGATCGGGCTCTCGCTGGTTGTCGCAGCCTCCGTCTGGTGGGACCTCCCGGGGTCCGTCATGGAGGGCACCCGCACCGTGGTGGCCGGCTCGGTCGGCAAGGTCGCCTGGTTCGTCCCGCTCGCGCTGGTCTTCATGGGCTGGCGCACGCTGCGTGACCCCGAGCGCAACGGCCCGGTCGGACGCCAGGTCATCGGCTGGTCGGCGTTCCTCTTCGGCATCCTCGGCATCGTCGACATCTCCAACGGCAGCCCGGAGCCCGGCGACATCGAGGGCCTCCAGGCCGCCGGTGGCGCGATCGGGTTCGTCGTGTCGAGCCTGCTGATGGACCTCCTCCAGACGCCATACGTCGTGGTCCCGCTGCTCGCGCTTGTCGCGGTCTTCGGCATCCTCGTCATCAGCGCGACGCCGGTCTACCTGATCCCCACGCGCCTGCGCGAGCTGCGCGACACCCTGCTCGGCACGCACCATCTGCACGGCGACGCGGCCGATCCGCGTGCTCTCGGGCGCGGCCGCAACCACACGGTCGGCGAGCTCGAGCCGTTCGAGACGCCCATGCTGGAGGACCGCGAGGTCAAGAAGCGCAAGCGCCTGGCCACCGGCATCGAGGAGGGCGACGCGGTCGACGTCGCCGCGTCCTTCGACGGCAGCACGCCCGACGAGGAGCCGACCGGCCCGATCGCTGGTCTGGTCTCCAAGGTCACTCCGAAGCCGCGCACCAAGGCCGAGAAGCCCGAGAAGGCTGAGAAGGCCGAGCTCGAGGCTCCGCCGCACAGCGAGCTCCCGCAGCGCATGGAGCAGCTCTCGCTCTCCGGCGACATCACCTACACGCTGCCCGACTCCAAGGTGCTCAAGGTCGGCGACGCCCACCAGGCACGCACCAAGGCGAGCGACGACATCGTCCACCGCCTGCAGAGCGTGCTCGACGAGTTCGGCATCGACGCCCAGGTCACCGACTACACCCGCGGTCCGACCGTCACGCGCTACGTCGTAGAGGTCGGCACCGGCGTCAAGGTCGAGAAGATCCTCGGCATCCAGAAGAACATCGCGTACGCCGTGGCGAGTGCCGACGTCCGCATCCTCAGCCCGATCCCGGGCAAGTCCGCGGTCGGCGTCGAGATCCCCAACCCAGACAAGGAGATCGTCACCCTCGGTGACGTGCTCCGCTCGGGCAACGCCCGCAACAGCCACCACCCGATGGTCGTCGGCCTCGGCAAGGACGTGGAGGGCGGGTTCGTCGTGGCGAACCTCGCCAAGATGCCGCACCTGCTCGTCGCGGGTGCGACCGGCTCCGGAAAGTCGTCCTTCATCAACTCGATGATCTCGAGCATCCTCATGCGGGCAACGCCCGACGAGGTCCGGATGATCATGGTCGACCCCAAGCGCGTCGAGCTGACGGCGTACGAAGGTGTCCCGCACCTGATCACGCCGATCATCACGAACCCGAAGAAGGCCGCCGAGGCGCTCGAGTGGGTCTGTCGCGAGATGGACATGCGCTACGACGACCTGGCCAACTTCGGCTTCCGCCACATCGACGACTTCAACAAGGCGGTCAAGGCCGGCCAGGTCGAGGTCCCGCCGGGCTCCGAGCGGGTCCTGGCGCCGTATCCGTACCTCCTCGTCATCATCGACGAGCTCGCCGACCTGATGATGGTCGCCCCGCGTGACGTCGAGGCCTCGGTCGTCCGGATCACCCAGCTCGCGCGTGCGGCGGGCATCCACCTGATCCTCGCCACGCAGCGCCCGTCCGTGGACGTCGTCACCGGCCTGATCAAGGCCAACGTGCCGTCCCGTCTCGCCTTCGCGACCTCCAGCCTCGCCGACTCCCGCGTCGTCCTCGACCAGCCCGGCGCCGAGAAGCTGGTCGGCCAGGGTGATGGCCTCTTCCTGCCGATGGGCGCCTCCAAGCCGATCCGGGTACAGGGATCGTGGGTGGGGGACAAGGAGATCGAGGAGGTGGTCCGTCACGTGAAGGGCCAGCTCGAGCCGACCTACATCGAGGAGGTCACTGCGCCGGCGAAGTCCGACAAGGTCCTCGACGACGACATCGGCGACGACCTCGACCTCGTGATCCAGGCAGTTGAGCTCGTGGTGTCTACGCAGTTCGGCTCCACCTCGATGCTCCAGCGCAAGCTGCGTGTCGGCTTCGCGAAGGCCGGTCGCCTCATGGACATCCTCGAGAGCCGCGGCATCGTCGGCCCGTCCGAGGGCTCCAAGGCCCGCGACGTCCTCGTGAAGCCCGACGAAGTCGATTCCGTCATCGCGACCCTGCAGGGGGAGATGTGAGCACCAACCAGGCCATGCAGCAGCCCGACGTCCCGGAGCCGAAGGGTGGCAAGGAGCCGACTTCGTCGATCGTGCTCACGGCCGCGCCGGACGCCGTCGAGGTACGCCGCAACGGCGGCCTCGCCGCGCTGCTCGGTGGCGCGTCGTGTGCGGTGGCGATCGGCTACCTCGCGCGCGCGGCCTCGACGGGTGCCGCCCTCGACTGGGTGCTGGCCGCGGTCCTGGGCGTGCTCGGGGCGTACTACCTCCACGGCTTCGTCGACGCTCGCACGCCGCTGATGGTGGCGGACACCCAGGGTGTCCGGATCCGCCTCGGCCGCGCCTGGCGGGGCATCCCGTGGGGTGGGCTGGCCGCGGTCGAGGTCTCCCCGCGGAGTGGCGTCGCCCGTGACGGCAAGCTGACGCTGGTCCCGCGCAACGCCGAGAAGGTGCTGGCGTCGTTCGACGCGTCGGGCCGCCGACAGGGCCGGCTCGCCGAGCGCCTCTACGGCTCGCCGTTCGCGGTCCCGCTCGGTCTCTCCACCCGGGTCACCGGCGTCGACGAGGACCTCACCACCGCCCTGCGGCAGCTCGCCGGCAGCGGTGCTCGCGTCGTCGAGCTGGTCCCCGAGCACGCGACACCCGCCGCTCCGGTCGAGGTCGTCGAGACCGCGGAGGCCGCGACGTCGGGCCGCCGGTTCCCCGACCCGCGTCCCGTCCTGGCCCATGCCATCTCGCTCGTCTCCGACACCCTGAAGACCCGCGCGGAGGCGCGCTCCGATCGTCGTACGGCGAAGGAGGCGGCAGCCGAGGAGGCGCGCCTCGCCGCCGAGGCCGAGGCTGCTGAAGCAGCCAAGCCGGTCATCGCGTCGCCGACCCCGGCGCCGCTGCGGGCCGCACGGGCTGCGCGCCGGGCCGAGCTGACCTCCGTCGCCACCCCGGCCGCTGGGGACCTCGACGGCCGCGAGCTGCGCCGCCCGGGCTCGGTCGACCTGGTCGAGGAGAAGGCAACCTGGGGCGACCGCGTTCGCCCGCTGGCCCGTGTGCGTGACGCCGTTGAGCCCCTCGTCATCGATGACTTCGCGGTGCAGCCGGCGCCCGACCCGGTCATCGGCCCGGACCTGAAGGCCGCGCGCACGCGCATCGGACTCAGCGTCGAGCAGCTCGCGGATCGCACGCGGATCCGCCCGCACGTGATCGAGTCGATCGAGGTCGACGACTTCGTCCCGTGCGGCGGAGACTTCTACGCCCGCGGCCACCTGCGCACGCTCGCCCGCGTGCTCGGGGTCGACGTCGAGCCGCTGCTCGCGACGTACGACGAGCGCTACGCCGACGCCGAGATCAACCCGCGCCGGGTCTTCGAGGCGGAGCTCGCCTCCGGCATGACCGGTGGCCTGCGGCCGATGAAGGGCGGGCCCAACTGGTCGGTCCTCGTCGCGGCGGTCATGGCGGTCGTGCTCGCCTGGTCGGTCGCCCGCCTGATCATGGACGACCCCGCCGAGGTGCGGACGCCGGCCGGTCCGTCGATCGTCACGGGCCCTGACGGCTCGGGAGTCCCGAACTACCTCGGCACCCAGCCGGTCAAGCTCCACCTCGAAGGACTCGAGGACGGCGCGCGGGTGGTCGTCAAGGACGACGACGGCAACATCGCCTTCCGCGGCGAGATCGGCCCGGCGACCGGTCACGAGCTCACCGTCATGCCGCCGCTGACCGTCAAGGTGCTCGACCAGGGTGCCGTCCAGGTCACGATCAACGGCAAGGACAAGGGCGTCCTCGACGGCGCCACCACCCAGTCGGGCAGGACGTTCAACCCGAAGCAGTGAGCCTCAGGACGACGCCGCGGGGCG
>NZ_DATIHB010000113.1:0-8179 GCF_035481145.1 Nocardioides sp.
CAGTCGCAGCGAGGACCGGACCAGCGTCGGAGCCAACACCCGCCACAGCAGGAACCACGGTCGCTGGCGGCTGCAGTACCACGCACCGACGAGGTGCCGCTGGCCCTCCGCGTAGTCCCCTGCGGTCACGGCACGGCCGAGCAGCACCCACTCCTCGCCGTACGGGCCGAGCGGGCTGAGCCGATGGGTCCCGGCGGCCGCGAGCAGCTGACGCGCGGAGACGATGTCGCCCCGTCCGGCGGCGATGAGCGCGCCGACGCCCCACCCGACCGGGCTGGCGATCCGGTGCGCCGTGGACTCGGCGAGGTCGACCAGGTCGCCGCAGTCGCGCTCGGCGCCGGACCAGTCCCCGCTCAACAGCCGTACGACGGCGCGGAAGGCGAGCAGCAACGGAAGGGCCGCCTCCGCTCCCCCGAGGCGACAGACCTGGTTCGCCTCGACGAGCGCCTTCTCGGCGTCCGCGAGCCGGTCGGCGTCCGCGAGCGCGGCCGCGAGGATCATCGCGGTGACGGCGTACGAGATGGCGGCCGGTCCCTCGGTGCCGGCCAGCGTGCGCGCACGACGCGCCAGTCGCGCCGCACGCACCGGGTCACCACTCGCGTGCACCACAGCCGCCGTGGACGCGCTCGCCTCCGCGACGACGTTCGGGTCGTGGCCGCGCTCCCCCTCGACCCGCGCCTGCTCGGCGAGGAGCTGGCTGGCCTCCATGCCTCCGGTCAGGAAGACCGCCTGCGCGGCGCGGGCCAGGTGGATCCCCTTGACCGCAGGCTCGACCGCGAGGTCGGCGGCCGTGCGGAGGCGAGCTGCGGCCTCGGCGGTGCGGCCCATCCGCATGAGCATGAAGGCGATCGCGCCCTCGGCCTCGGCACGCTCCGCACGGTCGCGCGCCGTCACGAGAAGACGCGCTGCGGTGGTGGCTGCCTCGTCCAGGCGCCCGGTCTCCACCTCGACCCAGAGCCGCTCGATCTCGGGACCCGGGTCGCGCTCCGGCTCCATGCTTGCAACCTAGGCCGGTTGGCGGATCCCGAGGAACCGTGGACCGCCATCTCCGGGGCCCCGGAGGTGGCCTGGCCCGAACAGGCCATTGACGGTGCTCCGGCGACGCGGCTGCGCGTCAGTCCTTCGCGTCGAGCACGCTGTCGATCACCAGCCGCGCCCACTCGAGGAGCTCGAGGTCGCGGATCGGCTGGCCGCCGATCGGCTTGGTGAGCGGACGCGGCACCAGCACGGTGCTCGTCGCCGGCTTCACGAGCGAGCCCTTGTAGATGCGGTTGAGGCGGACCACCTTCGACTCGGCCAGGTCGACCGGCGCGAAGCGGACGTGCTTGCCCGCGATCGTCGCCTCGGTGATGCCCGCCTGCCGGCACCGAGCGCGGAACCGCGCCACCTGGAGCAGCGAGGTCACCTGGGTCGGCGGGTTGCCGTAGCGATCGAGCATCTCCTCGGAGATCGCCACCACGTCGTCGTCGGAGCGGACCTCTGCCAGGCGCTTGTACATCTCCAGCCGGAGCCGCTCGGTGGGGATGTAGCTCTGCGGCAGGTGGGCGTCGACGGGAAGCTCGATGCGCACCTCCTCGAGGACGTCGGACGGAGCGCCATCAGCCTTGAACTCCGCGACCGCCTCACCGACCAGCCGGACGTAGAGGTCGAAGCCGACGTCGGCGATGTGGCCCGACTGCTCGCCGCCGAGCAGGTTGCCCGCGCCGCGGATCTCGAGGTCCTTCATCGCGATCGCCATGCCGCCTCCGAGGTCGGAGTGCTGGGCGAGTGTCGCGAGGCGCTCGTGGGCGGTCTCGGTCAGCGGCTTCTCCCCGGGGTAGAGGAAGTAGGCGTAGGCGCGCTCGCGGGAGCGGCCGACGCGGCCACGCAGCTGGTGGAGCTGGCTGAGGCCGAGCATGTCGGCCCGCTCGATGATCATCGTGTTGGCGTTGGAGACGTCGAGGCCCGACTCGACGAGCGTCGTGCAGACCAGCACGTCGAAGCGCTTCTCCCAGAAGTCGAGCATCACCTGCTCGAGCTGCTTCTCGTTCATCTGGCCGTGAGCGGTGGCGACGCGCGCCTCGGGCACGAGCTCGCGGATGCGCGCGGCGGCCTTCTCGATCGACTGCACCCGGTTGTGGATGTAGAAGACCTGGCCCTCGCGGAGCAGCTCGCGCCGCACGGCGGCGATGACCTGGCGGTCCTCGTAGGCGCCGACGTAGGTGAGGACCGGGTGGCGCTCCTCGGGCGGGGTCTGGATCGTCGACATCTCGCGGATGCCGGTGATCGCCATCTCGAGCGTGCGCGGGATCGGGGTCGCCGACATCGCGAGGACGTCGACGGAGGTGCGGAGCCGCTTCATCTGCTCCTTGTGCTCGACGCCGAAGCGCTGCTCCTCGTCGACGACGATCAGGCCGAGGTCCTTGAACCTGACCTCGTTGCCGAGCAGGCGGTGCGTGCCGACGACGATGTCGATCGAGCCGTTCTCCAGGCCGGCCAGGACCTCCTTCGCCTCCTTGTCGGTCTGGAAGCGGCTGAGCTGGGCGAGATTGACCGGGAAGCCCGACATCCGCTCGGCGAACGTCGAGTGGTGCTGCGTCACGAGCAGCGTCGTCGGCACGAGGACCGCGACCTGCTTGCCGTCCTGCACGGCCTTGAACGCCGCGCGGACGGCGATCTCGGTCTTGCCGTAGCCGACGTCGCCGCAGACCAGGCGGTCCATCGGGACGTGGCTGCGCATGTCGGCCTTGACCTCATCCACCGTCGACAGCTGGTCAGGCGTCTCCTGGAACGGGAAGGCGTCCTCCAGCTCGCGCTGCCAGGGGGTGTCGGGGCCGAAGGCGTGGCCCTGGGTCGCCTGCCGCGCGGCGTAGAGCTTGATCAGCTCGGCCGCGATCTCACGCACGGCCTTGCGGGCGCGGGCCTTCCGCTTGGTCCAGTCGGCGCCGCCCAGCCGGTCGAGTGCCGGCGCCTCGCCGCCGACGTACCGGGTGACCTGGTCGAGCGCGTCGGCCGGGACGTAGAGCCGGTCGGCCGGCTGGCCCTTCTTGGAGGCGCCGTACTCGAGGACGAGGTACTCGCGAGTGGCGCCACCGACCTCGCGCTGCTTCATCTCGATGAACTTGCCGACGCCGTGCTGCTCGTGGACGACGAAGTCACCGGCCTTGAGCTCGAGCGGGTCGATCTGCTTCTTGCGGCGCGCGGGCATCTTGCGCATGTCACGCGTCGAGGACTTCTGGCCCGTGAGGTCGTCGCCGGTCAGGATGGCGAGACGCGAGCCGGCGTGGACCAGGCCGTGGTCGAGGCAGCCGGTGAGGCTGCCGACGACGCCGGGCTTGGGCCAGTCGCTTGATTCCGTGGCCAGCACCGCCGCGACGTCGTGCTCGGCCAGCACCTCGACGATGCGCTGCGCCGGGCCATGGCCGGAGTGCACGGTCGCGACGGTCCAGCCCTGGTCGAGCCAGCCCTTGATGTCGCGGACCGCCGCCTCGATGTCTCCGCGGTACGCCGTCGCGGGCTGCGCGGGCACGACGATGTCACCCTCGAGCCCGTCGTCCTCGGCGCCGTCTCCCGCCATCCCGAACGGCGAGAGCGTCCACCACGGCTTGCTCCGACCGACGACATGGTCACGGACCTCGCTGAGGTCGCGGTAGGACGCCTTGCCGAGGTCGATCGGGCTCTCACCGCCGCTCGCCGCAGCGGCCCACGAAGCCGCGAGGAACTCGTCGGCGGTCGCGACCAGGTCGTGCGCGCGGGCCCGGACCCGCTCGGGGTCGAGCACGAGCACGGTGCTCGCGTCGGGGAGCAGGTCGACGAGGAGCTCCATGTTGTCGATGAGCGCCGGGGTCAGCGACTCCATGCCCTCGACGGCGATGCCCTCGGCGAGCTTCTCGGTGAGCTCGCGCAGCTGCGGGTGGGCCTCGCCGAGCGCACGGGCACGCTCACGCACCTCGGGGGTCAGCAGCAGCTCGCGGCAGGGCGGCGCCCAGAGCCGCTCGTGCGTCTCCAGCGTGCGCTGGTCGGCGACGGAGAAGCTGCGGATCTCCTCGACGTCGTCGCCCCAGAACTCCACGCGGACCGGGTGCTCCTCCGTGGGCGGGAAGACGTCGACGATGCCGCCGCGCACGGCGTACTCCCCGCGCTTCTCGACCAGGTCGACCCGCGTGTACGCCGCGTCGCTGAGGCGGCGGGCGACCTCCTCGACGTCGTGGGTCTCCCCCGCCCGGACCTCGACCGGCGCGAGGTCGGCGAGACCGGCGACCTGCGGCTGCAGCACGGAGCGGACCGGGGCGACGACGACCCTGAGCGGCCCGACGGTGGATCCCTCAGCCGTCTCCGGGTGGACCAGTCGGCGCAGCACGGCGAGGCGCCGGCCGACGGTGTCGGAGCGCGGCGAGAGGCGCTCGTGCGGCAGCGTCTCCCAGCTCGGGAAGTAGGCGACCCGCTCGGGCTTCATGAGCGACCCGAGCTCGGCGACGAGGTCCTCGGCCTCACGGCTGGTCGCGGTGACGGCGAGCACCGTGCGGCCCGCGCGTGCCAGGCCGGCGACGGTGAAGGGTCGCAGCGCGGCCGGGCCGGTGACCTCGAGCTCGGGCGTGGTGCCGGCCTCGGCGAGCGCACGGGCGAGGTGCGGCTCGGCGAGAACGGCGTCGGCGAGGGCGGTGAGGGAGGCCACGAAAAACTCCTGGAGGCAAGCACGAAAGCCCCAGGTCCAGCGGAAGTGGGGGCGTCCGGAAGTCTACGGGCGCGCACCGACAGCGGTTCCGCCGCGCTGCGCGGGGGCCGTCGTACGGTGTGCCATGCCCGCCACGCAGACCGCCACGCAATCCGGCACCGCGCGCCGCGTCCGCGGTCTCTCCTCGCTCCTCGCCGGCCTGCTGGCGGTCACGGCGCTGACGTCCTGCGCCCTGACGGGGGTGGGTAGCGACGGGGTCTTCGCGACCACGGTCCCGCCCACCGACCTCGACCTCGCCGCACCGACGCTGGCGACGGGCGTGAAGGGCGGCCTGCTCCTCCGCTCAGGCGACGCGCAGCTCAGGGTGCCGCGTGCGACCGACGCGACCTGGGTGCCCGGGGGCAGGGCACTGGTCCGCTTCGACACCCCACGCACGCACGCGCGGCTCTGGGACCCGGCCACCAACACGCTCAGCGCCGACGTACCGATCCTCGACCCCAACCGCTCGGTCACGGCGTTCGCGATGCTCGGGCGGAGCGACCCGCCGAAGAACCTGCCCGAGGACGAGCCGATCGACCCGGCGCCCTTCTGGGACGAGAAGGCCCGGCTCACGACGTACGACCTCGACGGGCGCGAGCAGTGGCACGCCGACCTGCCGCTCACCGACAACCCGGACGCCAACAAGGGCAACGAGCTCGAGCGGAGCTACCTGACCGCGCACGTGATCGATGGGGCGACCTTCCTCGCCTGGCACGACGGCAGCGAGTACTACGAGGACGGCGACTACGGGCTGCTGCGCGTCGGGCCGGGCGGCAAGGGCTTCAGCAACACGTTCGTCGGCGACGGGGTGAAGTCGATGTGGCTGAGCGCCGACGGATCCGCGCTGCTGGCCACCAAGCGGCCGCACGGCAAGCCCTGCGGCGGCTGCGACGTCGAGCTCGAGCTGGTCGAGATCGACCCCGCCACCGGCGAGCAGGTGGCGGACTACGGCATGCCGGACTCCTACACGAAGGAGTGGACCGTCCTCGACGTCGACAAGGTCAGCGACACGGTGGCGATCAGCTTCAGCGAGCCGGTGTGGAGCTCCGAGACCGACCTGCAGCCGGTGCTGCGCGGCACGTGGGTGCTCGACGAGGACGAGTGGTCGATGGTGCCCGGCAGCGACGAGGAGCGGTCGTGGTGGCAGGGCCCCGCTGACCGGGTGGTCGGGGTCCCTGTCCCGCCCTCGGAGAAGAACTACGCCGAGCAGTACACCTACTGGTGGGAGCACGACGGCGAGCGCACACGGCTGGCCGGCGCCACCACCTCGAGCTGGTCCGTGCTCGAGCACTACGGCGACGGCCTGTCCGAGCGGATGCACTACGGCAGCTCCGCCAGTGTGCCGGGTCAGCTCCTGCCACCCTCCTGAGCACGTGCACGAGGCCCCCACCGCGCCAGCGGTGAGGGCCTCGGCGTACGGGCTCAGACGCCGGTGCCGTGCTCCTTGACGAACGCGACGATCCGCTCGGCGAGCTCGGGACGGCAGACGATGAGGTCCGGGAGGTAGACGTCCTCCTGGTTGTACTTCAGCTCGGAGCCATCGACGCGCGAGGTGAAGAGACCGGCAGCGCGGGCCACCACGACCGGCGCGGCGGAGTCCCACTCGTACTGGCCGCCGGCATGCACGTAGGCGTCGGAGATGTCGCGGGCGACACTGAGGACCTTCACGCCGGCCGAGCCCATCGGGACCAGCTCGGCGTTGAGCTCCTTCGCGAGCGCCTCGACGAACGCAGGCGGGCGGCTGCGGGAGACGGCGATCCGGATCCGGTCGCTCGTGGACGGCGGTACGACGAGCGGCGTACCGGTGTTGAACGTCTCCCCGAGCGCGGGCTGCGCGACGGCTCCGGCGACGAGGTCGCCGTCCTGCCAGAGCGCGACGTGGACGGCCCAGTCCTCGCGCGGCACCTCGGAGAACTCGCGGGTGCCGTCGAGCGGGTCGATGATCCAGACGCGGCTGGCGCTCAGGCGGGCGGTCTTGTCCTCGGCGGTCTCGAGCGCCTCCTCGGAGAGGACGGCATCGTCGGAACGGTGCTGCGCGACGAGCTCCATGAGCAGGTCGTGCGCCGCGCGGTCGCCCGCGTCCTTGAGGTCGCGGCCGGTGAGGCCGGACGTCGCACGCACCTCGAGCAGGCGCTCGCCAGCGACGGTGGCGAGCCAGGTGGCGAGGACGTGGTCGTCGGTGGCGGCTTCCGCCGGGAACGGCGCCTTGAAGTCAGACATGCGGGCAACCCTAGGACACCCGTCCGGCACGACAACCGGGCGACCACGGCTCGCGTCGTACGGATGTCCCCCACTCCCGGAAGGAGCCGTCACCATGATGCACCGCATCCTCCGCTTCCTCGCCGCCCTCGTCTCGTCCCTCCTGCTCGCCGCGGTCGTCGCGCCGCCGGCCACCGCCCTGCCGGCGTGGCGGACGACCAACAGCAGCTGGACCAACCCCGACGCGCGGCATCCGCTGGTGCTCGACCTGCGCTACGCGCGGCACAGCAACTTCGACCGCGTGGTCATCGACATCCAGGGCCGGATCCCGGGCTGGACGGCCCGCTACGCCAGCACCCACTACTACGACGGCTCCGGTGCGCAGGTGCCGATCCGGGCCGGCATGGACCTCGTCCTCTTCCCGGCGTACGCACACCGCACGAACGGCACGTCCTGCTACACCGGCCCGAAGCTGGTCCGCCCCGGCTTCCCGGCGCTGAAGGCGATCGCCTTCACCGGCGACTACGAGGGCTACGTCTCGTTCGCGTTCGGGCTCGACGGCCGCAATCCCTACCGGATCTTCCGGCTGCACGACCCGCAGCGGATCGTGCTCGACTTCCGGCACGCCTCCTGAGCGGCACCGTCAGGAGTTGAAGCGCTGCTGGGTCTTCTCCAGGCCCTCCGCGACCAGGCACTCGACGGCGTCGGCGGCGTCGATGACCTGGAACTCCAGCTCCTTCTTCTCCACCTTTCCATAGTCGGAGAGCACGAAGTCGGCCACCTCCTGGCGACCCGGGGGGCGGCCGATGCCCGCGCGGACCCGGTAGAAGTCGCCGGTGCCGAGGCTGCTCCGCATCGAACGGAGGCCGTTGTGGCCGTTGTCGCCGCCACCGAGCTTCACGCGGAGCGTGCCGAAGTCGATGTCGAGCTCGTCATGGATCGCGATGACGTGGTCGGGTTCGATCTTGTAGAAGCTGCAGAGCGCCTTGACCGGGCCACCGGACTCGTTCATGTACGTGTGCGCGCGGGCGAGCACGATCCGCGGCCCGCCCGGCTGGAAGCGGCCCTCGACGACGTCGGCACGGCCGGCCTTGTGCCGCTTGAAGCGGGCGTTCATCCGCTCGGCGAGCACGTCCGTGACGAGGTAGCCGACGTTGTGGCGGTGTCCCGCGTACTTCTCGCCCGGGTTGCCCAGGCCGACCACCAGCCACACGTCGTCACTCATGCCGCCGATTATCCCGTACGCCGAGGGGTCGCCGTGACGCGCTGGGGGCGGCCCGGCGACCC
>NZ_DATIHB010000114.1:0-1649 GCF_035481145.1 Nocardioides sp.
ACGCTCTACTTCGACTGATCCTCAGCGGAGCCGGCACCTGGACGATCAGATGACCGTCCAGGTGTCGCCGCCGCCGATCAGCGCCGCCAGTCGGTCGGCGCGGTCGGCGGTGTCGTCATCTCCGGAGGTGCCGGGCGCGGCGGCGGCGAGCTGCTCGCGCGCCTGGTCGTCGTACGTCGGGCGCTCGACCTGCCGGAAGATGCCGATCGGCGAGGTGTTGAGGTAGCCGGAGTCGGTCAGCCGGGAGATCCCGAAGGCGACGGTGGGGTCCTCGTTGTGGGCGTCGTGGACCAGGATGTCCGCGGCCTCGACGTCGGCCGTCGCGACGACCTTCACGCCGCCGGTCTGCCCGTCGCGCACCAGCGCCTTCGAGCCCTCGGCGCCGAAGGTGATCGGCTGCCCGTGCACGAGCGGGATGATCGCGTCGGCCTTGGTCTCCGGCGACTTGATCGCGTCGAACGCGCCGTCGTTGAAGATCGGGCAGTTCTGGTAGATCTCCACCAGCGACGTGCCGCGGTGGGCGGCGGCTGCGGCGAGCACGGAGGTGAGGTGCTTGCGGTCGGAGTCGATGGTGCGCGCCACGAAGGACGCCTCGGCGCCCAGCGCGAGCGACACCGGGTTGAACGGGTGGTCGAGCGAACCCATCGGGGTCGACTTGGTGATCTTGCCGGTCTCCGAGGTGGGGGAGTACTGGCCCTTGGTGAGCCCGTAGATCCGGTTGTTGAAGAGCAGGATCGTCATGTTGACGTTGCGGCGCAGCGCGTGGATGAGGTGGTTGCCGCCGATCGACAGCGCGTCGCCGTCACCGGTGACGACCCACACCGACAGGTCCTCGCGAGCCGTGGCGATGCCGGTGGCGATCGACGGCGCGCGGCCGTGGATCGAGTGCATGCCGTAGGTGTCGAGGTAGTAGGGGAACCGCGACGAGCAGCCGATGCCCGAGACGAAGACGATGTTCTCGCGGCGCAGCCCGAGGTCGGGCAGGAACGACTGGACGGCCTTGAGCACGGCGTAGTCGCCGCAGCCGGGGCACCAGCGCACCTCCTGGTCGGAGGTGAAGTCCTTGCCGGTCTGCGCCGGCGCGCCCTCGGGGAGGCCCGGGACCGACTCCGTGCCGGAGCGGAACGTGGGGATGCCCAAGGGGGCCACGGGCTCGCTCATCAGATGTGCTCCTTCTGCGTGGGCTCGCCCCAGACGCCCAGCTCGATGTCGACGCCCTCGGCCTGGCCGACCATCTCGCCGATCGCGTGGGCGAGCTCGGTGGCCTTGAGGGGCAGTCCGCGGACGTGGTTGTAGCCGACGGCGTCGACGAGGTACTTCGCGCGCAGCAGCAGGGAGAGCTGGCCGAGGTTCATCTCGGGCACGAGCACCTTGTCGTAGCCCTTGAGGACCTCGCCGAGGTTGCTGGGGAGCGGGTTGAGGTGGCGCAGGTGGGCCTGGGCGACCTTGTAGCCGGCCTTCCGGACGCGACGGCAGGCCGCGCCGATCGGGCCGTAGGTCGAGCCCCAGCCGAGGACGAGGACCTTGGCGTCGCCGTCGGGGTCGTCGACCTCGAGCGGGGGCAGCGAGTCGGCGATCCGGTCGACCTTGGCCTGGCGGGTGCGGACCATGAAGTCGTGGTTGGCCGGGTCGTAGGAGATGTTGCCGTG
>NZ_DATIHB010000115.1:0-11039 GCF_035481145.1 Nocardioides sp.
CTTCACGGTGACCAGGGCGGCGACGGAGCCGAGCAGGCCGGAGACCTGGTCGGTCGCGGCCAGGAGAGCACCCGCGCCGTCCTTGCGGTTGAGACCGAGCTCGAGCGCCTCGCGGCGGGCGGTCAGGGAGGAGCGGTCACGGTCGGCGGCGGCCGCCTGCTCACGGAGGTCGAGGAGCTGCTGCTCGAGGGCGTCGAGCGCTTCGACCGCCTCCTCGTGCTCGGCGTCGAGCCCCTCCTCGCCGGCATCCAGGCCGGCGACCTTGGTCTCGAGGGCGGTGAAGTCGTGCTGGGCACGCTCGGCCCGGGCGAGGGCGTTCTCGCGGGCGAGCGTCAGGCGGCCGACTTCGTCAGCGGCAGCGGCCGCGCGGGACTTGAGGGCGTTGACCTGACCGACGAGACGGGCCAGGCCCTCCCGGCGGTCGGCCGCCGCGCGCTGGAGCGCGGCGATGCGGCGCTCCTCCTCGGAAGCGGCTTCCTCTGCCTTCTTGCGGGCCGCGATCGCGTCGTCGAGCCCCACCCGCAGGGTGTCCACCTCGGCGGCGATGGCCTGCTCCTGCGCCTTGGCCCGCTCGGCATCGGCCTCGAGCTGCTCGGGGTCACGGCCACCGCTGGTGGCCACGTCGGCCTGTCCCGCAGCATTGCGGACCCGCTCCGCAGCGAGCGACGCCGTGCCGCGCATCCGCTCCCGGAGACCGGAGAGGGCGAAGAGCGTCTCCTGCGCCTTGCTCAGGGCGGGCAGGTCCTCGCGCAGCGCAGCCTCGAGCGCCGCCTCCGCCTCGCGCGCCTCCGCGATGGCAGCCTCGATCTGGGCGCGGCGCTCGACCAGCACCGACTCGTCGGCCATCTCCTGCTCGAGCGCCGTGCGGGCGGTGACGAGGTCGTCGGCGAGCAGACGGGCCCGGGCGTCACGGACGTCGGCCTGGACGGTCGCGGCCCGGCGGGCCACCTCGGCCTGACGACCGAGGGGCTTGAGCTGGCGACGGATCTCCGTCAGCAGGTCGTTGAGGCGCGTGAGGTTGCCCTCGGTCGCGTCCAGCTTGCGGAGCGCCTTCTCCTTGCGCTTGCGGTGCTTGAGGACGCCGGCGGCCTCCTCGATGAAGCCCCTGCGGTCCTCGGGGGTGGCGTGCAGGATCTGGTCGAGCTGTCCCTGGCCGACGATGACGTGCATCTCCCGGCCGATGCCGGAGTCGCTGAGCAGCTCCTGCACGTCGAGGAGGCGACAGGTCTGCCCGTTGATGGCGTACTCCGAGCCGCCGTTGCGGAACATCGTGCGGGTGATCGTGACCTCGGCGTACTCGATCGGCAGCGCGCCGTCGGAGTTGTCGATGGTCAGCGCGACCTCGGCGCGGCCGAGCGGCGGCCGGCCGGAGGTGCCGGCGAAGATGACGTCGTCCATCTTGCCGCCGCGCAGGCTCTTGGCACTGGCCTCGCCCATGACCCAGGCGAGCGCGTCGACGACGTTGGACTTGCCGGAGCCGTTGGGCCCGACGATGCAGGTGATGCCCGGCTCGAGCTGCAGGGTCGTCGATGACGCGAAGGACTTGAAGCCCTTCAGGGTCAGGGTCTTGAGGTACACGAACGCTCCGCAGCAAAGGGGCAGGTCGGGTCAGGCTACAACGCTGCGCACCTGCGGCCGAGGAGGATCAGGGCCGTGGCGAGGAGCACCCCTCCACCGGTGTACGCCGCGGCGATTCCGCCGACCTCGGCGAGGACTCCGCCGAGCAGACAGCCCACGACGGTCGCAGCCAGACCGAGGGTCGCCGTCGCCGCCGCGACGACGTCCGCGGTGCCGTCGGTCGAGGTCCGTGCTCGCCGCCGGCCGCGGGCCAGGTCGCTGCTCACGAAGCCGACCGCGCCGAGCAGCGCCAGTGTCGATGCCGCGAGCCACGGCGTGTGCAGCTGGCCGAGTGCGAGGTGACCGAGCGCCTCGAGCGCCAGGCCTCCGAGGAGCAGGTGGACCGGCGTGAGCGCAGGAACGCCGCGGGTCGCCCGATCGAGGAGGGGGCGCAGCGCCACACCGGTCATCCCGCCGGCTGCCCCGACCGCCACCAGCAAGCCGAAACCGACCTCGCCGAGCCCGAGCTGCCCGGCGGCGTACAGCACGAGCAGCGACCAGCCGGCCGCCCACGCCACCTGCGCGGCCAGTCCGACCAGGAAGAGACCCGAGAGTGCCGGGTCGACCGCGATCCGCCGCAGGCCCGCACGCACCGGACGCTGCACGGACGCCGGCGCGGGACCACGGGACGGGCCGCGGAGCGGGAGTCGTGAGAAGACGACGACCGCCATTCCGAGCAGCACCGCCTGCGCGAGGAACGGCACCGGCGGCCCGAGCGCGAAGAGCAGGGCACCCAGGACCGGGCCGGCCAGCTGGGTGCCCGCCACGAACCCCGCGTCGAGCCGCGCACCGACGGCGTCGCGCGCGATGGGGTCGTCGACGAGCATGGGCAGCACAGGGGTCCGGGCGCTGTCGGCCACGGTCTCCAGCAGGCCGAGCGCGAGCGTGGCCGCGAGCAGCAGCGCGACGGGCGCCGCACCCAGCGCGAGCAGCGTCGCCAGCACCAGGAGTACGCCGGCGCGCGCGGCGTCGGCGGCGACCACCAGCAACCGTCGGTTGACCAGGTCGGCCAGCAACGCGGCGTACGGGCCGAGGAGGAGGACGGGCAGGCGGTGGAGGGCGACCGCGAGTGCCACGAGGAAGGGCGCCTGGGTCAGCGAGGCGACTGCGAGAGGACCGGCGGCGAGGGCGAGACCGTCCGTGAGCTGGACCAGCCAGGTCGCCGCGACGAGCCGCCGCACATCCACGCCCAAGCGGGTCGGGACGACACGGTCGACGAGGGTGCTCACGAGCAGGTGAGACTAGCGGGCGCCAAGCCAGTGCGCGGCGCGCATCTGGGCGTGCCGCGTCAGCGTCGAGCAGGTCTCTGCTCGACGCCGGTCACCGTCAGGCGGGCTGCATCTCCTCGAGTGCTGCCCAGGTGGCCCGGTCTGCGGTGAGGCGGTCGTTCTCGTCCTGGAGACGGAGAACGAGGGCTTCGAGGTCGCCGACGCGGTCGCGCAGACGACGCACCTCCGCCGCGAGGCGGTCCGCACGCGAGGGGTCACGCAGGTCGCTGCTCATGTAGCCGAGAAGCGCCTTGGCCATGAAGTTCCTCCGGTCTGGATGGATGGCCACGACCGACGTCGGGGCCGTCTTCAAGGGTCGCACCGGGGCCCCGAGGGAGTCAATCTGACGCCGCTGCCCGCTGGGGCACCCGAGGGTCGAGCGCCCGCGGTCAGCAGTGCTCAGCGGCGGCGCAGGCGGTCGCGGAGCGCGAGGAGCTCCTTCTGCTCCGCGGAGCTGAGGGACGCCTGCCCGCTCTCGTGGATCTTCTCGAGCAGCGCGTTCATCCGGGCCTCGTCGGGCGACTCCGCCGAGGCCGCGCTCCCCTGCCACGGGCCCGCGACGACGGTCGGCCCCTGGGACGGGTGGCGGTGCGAGCGGCGCGCGCGAGGGCCGTGCTGGTGGCGTGCCGTGCCGCCCCGCTTCTGGCGGTGCGGGAGGTGGATCTTGGGCAGCGCGTGGTGCTCGCTGAGCATGCCGAGCGAGCGCGCGGCGATCGTCGAGAGCACCAGGCCGACGACCAGGTAGAGCGCCATCCACCACACGCCGTACTGGAGGTACTGGATGAGCGAGAGCGCGAGGATCACCGAGCCGAAGACCCAGGCCGGGATGTTGAAGAGGAAGCGGCGCTGCGGCCACTCCGCGATCCAGGCGAGCAGGATGACCAGCTCGACGGTGCTGAGCCCGCTGTCGCGGACGACGGCGGTTCCGTTGCCGACGATGGCATCGATGGCGACCGCCACGATCGCGAAGAGCAGGGTGACGCTGGCGACGAACTGGAGCATGCGGACCCGCCCGAGCAGGTGCTCCTCGAGGTCCTTGCCGAAGTACCAGAACATCACGATCGTCAGCAGCGGCCAGAAGCCCACGCCGTTCGGGTAGGCGAAGGGCCAGGTGACGATGCGCCACACCTCGCCGTGGAGGATCGCCTCGGGGTCGAGCACGAAGACGTCCGAGAGCGGGGTCCGCATGGCCCCGGCACCGAAGAGCATCGCGGCCACGCTGAGGATCGTGATCAGCACGGTCGTGCCGACGTCCAGGGTGCCGAGGCGGAACCACGGGTCGTTGGGACCACGGCCGGAAGGGTTCATCCTCAAACGTCGACGCACACGCGAATACTAGGCGTGCGCTGGTCGCTGCGCGGGGTTACGCGCGCCTGGCCCGCGGCGGCTTCTGGCACGACGGGCAGAAGTACGACGAGCGGTTCATGAAGGCGGCCCTCAGCATGGCCGTGCCACACCGGCGACAGGGCTCGTCCTCGCGGCCGTAGGCGTTGAGGGAGCGGTCGAAGTAGCCGGACTGGCCGTTGACGTTGACGTACAGGGCGTCGAACGACGTGCCGCCCTGCTCGAGGGCCTGGCTCATCACGTCGCGCGCGTGGCCGGCCAGCTCGAGGACCTGGGCGCTGGTCAGCCGGTCCCCCGGCCGCTCACCGTGCAGCCCGGAGCGCCAGAGTGCCTCGTCGGCGTAGATGTTGCCCACGCCGCTGACCAGCGTCTGGTCGAGCAGCAGCCGCTTGATTCCGCTCGTGCGACGGCGGACACGACGCGCGAAGTCGTCGAGGTCGAACTCCGGGTCGAGCAGGTCCCGGGCGATGTGCGCGATCTCCGGGGGCAGCTCGGCTCCCCCGGCGGACAGGGCGAGGCCGCCGAACATCCGCTGGTCGACGAAGCGGAGCTCGCTGCGTGCTCCGGTCGCGTCAGCGAGCGTGAAGCGGACCCGTAGGTGCTTCTCGTCCGGAGCACCGACGGGCTGCACGAGCATCTGTCCGCTCATGCCGAGGTGGCCGATGACCGCGTCGTCCACCTGGGCGCCCATGGGAAGTGACGCGGGGGCGGATGACCCCGGGGAGAGCGGCAGCCAGAGGTACTTGCCCCGGCGACGGGCGGCGGTGAAGGTGCGGCCGACGAGGGCGCCGGCAAAGACGGAGGCGCCGCCGGGCGAGCGGCGTACGGGACGGTCGTGGAGCACCTCGACGGAGGTGATCACGCGGTCGAGCGCGTGGGCCTCGAGGCCCCGGCGTACGACCTCGACCTCGGGGAGCTCTGGCATGCCCCAACCGCCCTGTCAGACGGCGGGTGCGTCGGCGACGTCGTCGCCCGGGAGCGGGATCGCCGAGATCTCGCGGTACGCCGTCTCGGCGGCCTGCTGCTCGGCTTCCTTCTTCGACCGGCCCTCGCCGTGACCGTAGAGCTGGTCACCGACACGGACCTGGGCGACGAAGTGGCGCAGGTGGTCGGGGCCGGAGCCCTCGATGACGTACTCGGGGACGCCGAGCGACCGCTCGGCGGAGAGCTCCTGCAGCGACGTCTTCCAGTCGAGGCCGGCGCCGAGCTTGGCCGCTTCCTCCATCAGGGGGTCGAACAGGAGGTGGATCAACGCACCGGCGACCTCGAAGCCACCGGAGAGGTAGACCGCACCGATCACGGCCTCGACCGTGTCGGAGAGGATCGAGGCCTTGTCGCGACCGCCGGTCGACTCTTCGCCCTTGCCGAGCTTGATGTGCTCGCCGAGGCCGATCGTGCGGGCCACGCCGGCGAGCGCGCGGGCGTTGACGACGGCGGCGCGCAGCTTCGCCAGCCGGCCCTCGGATAGGTCCGGGTGGGTCAGGTAGAGCGACTCGGTGACCACGATGCCGAGCACCGAGTCACCCAGGAACTCCAGGCGCTCGTTGGTCGGTAGCCCGCCGTTCTCGTAGGCGAACGAGCGGTGCGTGAGGGCGCGCTCGAGCAGCTCGGCGTCCAGGACTGGATCGCCGATGGCTGCCCGAAGCGCGTCGTACTCGCGCGCGCCGTGCGTGGTCAGGGCCGTGAACCTGGTCTCAGGCTCAGAGAACCTGGCGGCGAGCCGCCTTGGCGCCGTACTGACCGCACTCGCCGCACGCACGGTGCGGGAGAACCTTGGCGCCACACGCCGGGTTCGCGCAGGTCGCCAGGGTCGGCACGACGGCCTTCCACGCCGAACGGCGGTGACGGGTGTTGCTGCGCGACATCTTCCGCTTCGGAACAGCCACTGTCTTCTCCTCTAGCTTCGTCCGACCTGGTCAGGCCGGGCGTTCAGTCTTCGGTCTTGCTGCTGGGGTCGTGCAGGCCTGCCAGACCGGCCCACCGGGGGTCGATCGGCGCCTCGTGCGTGTGATCCGGGTCGTCCGCGAGCCGCGCACCACACTCGATGCACAGTCCGGGACAGTCGTCCTGGCACAGGGGCTGGAACGGCAGTGCGAGCACCACCGCGTCACGCAGCACCGGCTCGAGGTCGACCAGGTCGCCCTCCGTGCGGAGCTCTTCCTCGTCGTCGTCCGCGGCGCGCTCTTCGTCGTCGTAGACGTAGAGCTCCTGGAACCTCGCCTCGATCTCGTCGTGGATCGGCTCCAGGCACCGCGCGCACTCGCCCTCCAGGTCGGCGTACGCCGCACCGGTGACGAGCACCCCCTCCATGACCGCCTCGATGCGGAGGTCGAGCTCGACCTCTGCACCTTCGGGGACACCGAGGAGCTCGATGCCGAGATCTGCCGGCGCCGGAACGGTCAGCGTGACCTCCCGCTGGGACCCCGGGCGGCGGCCGAGCTCGTAAGTGTCGAGCACGAGCGGCGCTCTCGGGTCCAGGTGGGCAGTCACGTCTTCTCAATCAGGGCAGAACAGAACGGAGGGAGTCTACGGGTGCGAGGGACGAGGCAGCAAAACGTCTGCCTCCCGCGACAGTCGCTGGACTCAGGCACCCGAGCGCTTGCGCTCGTCGAGACGCGTGATCAGGCGCTCGCGGACGAAATCGGGAACCAGGCCGGAGACGTCGCCGCCGAACATGGCGACCTCCTTGACCAGGCTGCTCGCCAGGAAGGAGTACTCCGGGCTGGTCGGGATGAAGACGGTCTCGACCTCGGCGAGCGAGGAGTTCATCTGGGCCATCTGCAGCTCGTACTCGTAGTCGCTGACCGCGCGGAGGCCCTTCACGATAGCGACCGCCCCCTGCTCCTGGCAGAAGGCCGTCAGCAGGCCGGTGAAGCCGGCGACCCGCACGTTGGGGAACTCGCGGCACACCTCGGTGAGCATGTCGATGCGCTCCCCGGGCGTGAAGAGGCGGGTCTTCGAGGGGTTGAGGCCCGTGGCCACGATCACCTCGTCGAAGAGGTCGGCCGCCCGGCCGAAGATGTCGATGTGGCCGTTGGTCACCGGGTCGAACGACCCCGGACACACTGCGATACGCACGTTCTACTCCCCTGGATCGGCATGCTGATCGCCCTGGGGCGATGCTGCGTGACCATACCGGAGCAGCGTCTCGCCGTACTTCCGCTCCCGGATCGCCTCGATGCCGGGCGGCCACGTCGTGGTGGACCGCTTGCTGGGCCGCTCGACGACGACGAGGGCATCGGCCGCGAGCCACCCCTGCGCGACGAGTGAGGCGAGGTTGGCGTCGACCTCCGCGTCGGGCAGCGGGTAGGGCGGGTCCAGGAAGACCACGTCGTACGGCGCGCGCGGGGGCCCGGCGAGCACGGCACCCACGTGGTGGGCAACGACGTCGACGTGGAAGCCGAGCACCTTCGCGTTGCGGGCGATCAGCGAGGCGGTGCGGCGGTCCTGCTCGACGAACGTGGCCACGCCGGCCCCACGCGACATCGCCTCCAGGCCGACGGCACCACTGCCGGCATACAGGTCGAGGAAGCGGAGCCCCTCGAGCGAGCCGCACCACGACTCGATGGCGGAGAAGAGCGCCTCGCGGACCCGGTCGCTCGTCGGCCGCGTCGCCTGCCCTCTGGGTGTCTCCAGGCGTCGACCGCCCGCGCTGCCCCCGATGATCCGCGTCATGCGGGCTCGTGGCTGCTGGCGGTGGTCATGACTTCTCCAGGAACTCGGATGCGTTGCTGCGCTCAGTCTCCTCCACGGTGCCACGGAGAAGCGGCACCTGTCCGAGCGCGAGGTCCTCGTCGAGGAGCTCGTCGGCTGCCCTGCGGGCCTCGAGGATGACCTCCTCGTCGCGCAGGACCTTCAGGGTGACCAGGGAGGAGCGTCCGCCGGACTGGCGCTTGCCGAGCACGTCGCCCTCACGGCGCTGCTCGAGGTCGACCTGGCTGAGGACGAAACCGTCGGTGGTCGAGGCGACGGCGTCGAGCCGCTCGCGGGCGGGGGTACCGAACTCGGCATGGCTGACGAGGAGGCAGAGGCCGGGCAGCCCGCCACGGCCGACGCGTCCGCGCAGCTGGTGCAGCTGCGAGACGCCGAAGCGGTCCGCATCGAGGAGCACCATCGCCGTCGCGTTCGCGACGTCGACGCCCACCTCGATCACGGTGGTGGAGACGAGGACATCGATCTCTCCTGCGGCGAAGGCGCGCATGGTGCGCTCTTTCTCCTCGGGCGCGAGCCTGCCGTGGAGCACCCCCATTCGGAGACCCTGCAGCGCTCCGTGACGCAGGCCCTCGGCGACCTCCTCGACCGAGGCCAGCGGGCGGGGCGGCGCGATCGGGTTGCCCTCCTCGTCGTACTGCTGGACGTCCTGCTGCCCGGCCTCGGTGACATCCCCGGAGATGCGGGGGCACACGACGTACGCCTGGTGACCCTTGGCGACCTCCTCGCGGACCCGCTCCCAGACGCGGCCCAGCCACTGGGGCGCGTCGGCGAGGGGGACGACGTTGGTCTGGATCGGCGCGCGCCCCGCCGGGAGCTCGGAGAGCGTGGAGACCTCGAGGTCGCCGAAGACGGTCATCGCGACCGTGCGTGGGATCGGCGTCGCGGTCATCACCAGGACGTGGGGCGGGGTGCCCGCCTTGTCCGTCAAGGCGGCGCGCTGCTCGACGCCGAAGCGGTGCTGCTCGTCGACGACGACGAGACCGAGGTCGTGGAACTCGACGGCCTTCTCGAGGAGGGCGTGGGTGCCGATGACGATCCCGGCATCCCCCGTGACGATGTCGAGGAGGGCTCGCTTCCGCTGGTCCTTGGTCATGGATCCGGTCAGCAGGGCGACCCCGGTGGACTCCTCCGCGCCCCCGAGCATGCCGCCGCCGGCGAGGTCACCGAGCATCGCCGTGATCGAGCGGTAGTGCTGCTGGGCGAGCACCTCCGTCGGGGCCAGCAGCACGGCCTGGCCACCAGAGTCGACGGTGCGGAGCATCGCCCGCAGCGCCACGAGCGTCTTGCCGGAGCCGACCTCGCCCTGGAGGAGGCGGTGCATCGGGTGCGGCTGCGCGAGCTCGGCCTGGATCTCCTCCCCCACCTGGCTCTGGCCCTGCGTCAGGTCGAACGGCAACCGGGAGTCGAAGGCCTCGAGGATCTTGCTGACTCCGCCGGTGCGCGCCTGTGCCCCCTGGACGGCGAGGGCACGGCGGCGCCTGCCGAGGACCAGCTGGAGGACGAGCGCCTCCTCGAAGCGGAACCTGCGGCGTGCCGCGGTGACCTGGGCGAACTCCTCCGGCCCGTGGATCCACTCGATCGCCTGGCGGCGACCGACGACGTCGTACCGCTCTCGGAGGTCGTCGGTCAGGGGCTCCGGGACCTCGTCGAGCACGCTCAGTGCGAAAGCGACCGCGCGTTGGAGGTCCCACGCTTCGACGCCCTTGGTGAGCGGGTAGATCGGGAAGAAGGGCGGGATGTTCTCCAGCGACAGGGCGGCGGTCTCCTCGTCGCCCCCGTCACCGAAGAGGAGCATCTGCGGGTTGGTCAGCTGCCACTGTTGGCCGAACTGGGACGCCTTGCCCTGGAAGACGCCGCGGCGCCCGGGCTGGAGCTTCTCGCCCCAGCTCTTGACGATCCACTGGCTCTTCGCGAAGAAGGTCATCTTGAGGCGGCCGGCGCCGTCTGCGCGGAGCAGCACCTCCACCCGGTACGCCGGCTTGCCGGTGCGGCGGTCGGTGTAGGACTTCGTGTCGGAGGTGGCGACCTCGCCGATGATCGTCAGCAGCTGACCCTCTCGCAGGCTGCCGAGGTCGGAGAGCTTGCCGGTCTCGAGGTAGCGCCGCGGGAAGTGGTGGAGCAGGTCGCCGACGGTCTCGATGCCGAGGCCCTCGACGATCGCCTTGCGCTTGCGCGTCTGGTCGCCGAGCACCGCGGCGACGGGGGTCCCGAGCGTGATCACCGATGCATCCCTCGCGTCACTCCACCGCGACGAGCAGCGGGTAGCGGCTCTGGCCACCGTCGTAGACGACGACCTCGATCATCGGGTGCGTGTGCGCGAGCCGCTCCTCGAGACGCTCGGCCAGGCCGTCGCCCTCCTCGCCGGAGACGAGCGTGACGAGCTCGGCGCCACCACCCCCGATGAGCCGCTCGAGGATCTCGTCGGCGACGTCGAAGAAGTCGGACCCGATCGCGACGAAGTCGCCCTCGATCGCACCCAGGACGTCACCGGGCCGGCAGGCACCCGCGCTGGTGATCGCCTCGCGGGCAGCGACGGTGACCGCGCCGTGCCGCGCGTGGCGTGCTGCCGACGTCATCGCCACGACGTCCTGGTCGAACGGGCGACCCGGCTCGTGGACGGCAACTGCGGCGAGGCCCTGGACCTGTGCCTGGCTCGGGATGACGGCGACCTTGACCTTGCCGGACTCCTCCGCGCTGCGGGCGGCGATCTCGGCGACCTTCAGCGAGTCGGGGTCGTTGGGCAGGACGACGACCTCGGCGGCCCCGCTGCTGTCGATGGCGTGGAGGACCTCGCCGGCGCTCGGGCGGCGCCCGGGCTCCGTCGCGACCGTGATCGCGCCGACCTCGGCGAAGAGCTGCTGCAGGCCGGGGCCTGCGGTGACGGCCACGATCTTGCGCCCCAGACGGGAGGGGCGCCGGGCCTTGGCCGCCGCCACCTGCTCGGCGAAGTGCGTGACCTTCACGCGGTAGGGGCGGCCGACGTGGATGCCGGCCTCGATCGCGGCGCCGACGTCGTCGGTGTGGATGTGGACGTTCCACAGGCCGTCGCCGCCGACGACGACGAGCGAGTCACCGAGCCCGCCCAGCTCCTCGCGC
>NZ_DATIHB010000116.1:0-11467 GCF_035481145.1 Nocardioides sp.
GCACTACAGCGACCGGATCCTCCACCGCGTCCCCGAGACGCCGCCGCCCGCCGTGCCACCCGGCATCACCTCTGTCCTCTCCGTCCTGCGCCAGAGCGCCGTCGTCGTCGACGAGCAGGACGTCGTCCTGCGCGCCAGCGCCCCGGCGTACGCGTTCGGGCTGGTGCACGGCAGCGGCATCCGCGACGAGGAGCTGGCGGCCCTGATCCGCAGGGTCCGGCGTGACGGCCAGATCCGCGAGGCCGAGTTCGAGCTCGCGATGGGCACGCGGGGCCAGGTCCGCCACGTCACGGCCCGGGTCGCGCCGCTCGGCTCCCGCCTCGTCCTCGCCCTGCTCGAGGACCGCACCCGCGAACGCCGCGTCGACTCGATCCGCCGCGACTTCGTCGCCAATGTCAGCCACGAGCTCAAGACGCCCGTCGGGGCGATCAGGCTGCTCAGCGAGGCGGTGAGCGACGCCTCCGACGACCCTGAGGCCGTCGAGCGGTTCGCCGGGCGGATGCTCAAGGAGAGCGACCGGCTGAGCCACCTGGTCCAGCAGATCATCGACCTCTCCCGCCTCCAGGGCGACGAGCCCGTCTCGCAGCCCGAGCCCGTGCCGGTCGACGAGATCGTCGCGGTCGCCGTCGACACCAGCGCGATCGACGCCCAGGCCAAGGGCATCACCGTCGTCACCGGCGGCGACACCGGACTGCAGCTCAACGGCAGCCGTGACCAGCTCACGGTCGCGGTCAGCAACCTCGTCGCCAACGCGGTCCACTACTCGCGTGAGGGCTCCTCGGTCGCGGTCGCGGTGCGCGGCCTCGAGGAGAGCATCGAGATCGCGGTCACCGACCAGGGCATCGGCATCCCGGCCGGCGACCTGGACCGCATCTTCGAGCGGTTCTACCGGGTCGACCCGGCCCGTCACCGTTCCACGGGAGGCACCGGCCTGGGCCTCTCCATCGTCAAGCACGTCGCTGCCACCCATGGCGGCGAGATCAAGGTCTGGTCCGTCGAGGGACAGGGCTCCACCTTCACCCTGACCCTCCCCCGTTTCGCCCCCCATCAGGAGGAGAGCACATGACCCGCGTACTCGTCGTCGAGGACGAAGAGAGCTACATCGACGCCCTGACGTACATGCTGCGCAAGGAAGGGTTCGAGGTCGCCGTCGCCACCAACGGCAACGACGCGCTCACCGAGTTCGACCGCAACGGTGCCGACATCGTCCTGCTCGACCTCATGCTCCCCGGCCTGCCCGGCACCGAGGTCTGTCGCCAGATCCGCCAGACCTCCTCGGTCCCGGTGATCATGGTGAGTGCCAAGGACGACGAGGTCGACAAGGTGGTCGGCCTCGAGCTGGGCGCCGACGACTACGTCACCAAGCCCTACTCGCCGCGCGAGCTCGTGGCCCGGATCCGCGCCGTCCTGCGTCGCGGCAACGACGCCGGCGACCTCGCCCCGCAGACGCTCGAGGCCGGCCCGGTGCGCATGGACGTCGAGCGCCACGTCGTCACCGTCGACGGCGTCGACACCCGCCTGCCGCTCAAGGAGTTCGAGCTGCTGGAGATGTTCCTGCGCAACCCCGGCCGGGTGCTCACCCGCGGTCAGCTGATCGACCGGGTCTGGGGCTCGGACTACGTCGGCGACACCAAGACCCTCGACGTACACGTGAAGCGCCTGCGCGCCAAGCTCGAGCCGGACCCGTCCGACCCGAAGTACCTCGTCACCGTCCGCGGTCTGGGCTACAAGCTCGACCTCTGACGGTACGCCGCGCGCAGCGTCGCGGCGACCACGCTGCGGGTCTCGGCCGGGTCGATGACGTCGTCGATCTCGAGCACGCGGGCAGCGTTGAGCGCCTTGGCGTGCTCGCGCGCCAGCGCGGTGTGCTCGGCGACAGCGGCCTCGCGCTCGTCCTCGGGCAGGGCGGCGATCTCCTTGGCCAGCGCCAGCCGCACCGCGCCCTCGAGCCCCATTGGCCCGAGGTGGGCTTCGGGCCAGGCGACGGTAAGGAGCGGCCGGTGCGTGCTGCCCCCGAGCATCGCCTGGGCGCCCAGGCCGTAGCCGCGTCGCAGCACCACACCGACGAGCGGCACGGTGAGCCGGGCGCCCGCGACGACGAGCCGCGAGGCGTGGCGTACGAGGCCCTCACGCTCGGCGTCCGGGCCGACCATGAAGCCGGGGGTGTCGACGAGCGAGAGCACCGGGATCCGCCACCTCTCGCAGAGCTCGAGGAACTCCGCCCCCTTGACCGAGGCGGCGGAGGTGAGCGCGCCGGCGACGTGGGTCGACTGGTTCGCCAGGACCCCGACCGGCCGCCCCTCGATCCGGCCGAAGGCGGTGACCAGCTCGGGCGCGAACTGCTCCCGCAGCCAGGTCACGCTGTCGGCGTCCGCGAGCGACTCCACCAGAGGGCGGACGTCGAATGCCTCTCGGTCGTTGGCGGGCAGCATCGCGCGGAGCTCCGCCTGGTCGACGGCCACCGCCTCGGCCGCGACGGCGACCTGGCGGTAGCCGAGCAGCCTCCGTGCAACCTCGACCGCCTCGGCCTCATCGGCGACGAGCACGTCGACGACCCCGTTGGCCGCCTGCTCCGCCACCGGGCCGATCTCCTCCGGTGTGAACGAGCCCAGCCCGCCGCCCGCGATCATCGCGGGGCCGGCCATGCCGAGGTTGGCGTCGGGGGTGGCGATCCGCAGGTCGGCGGTGCCGGCCAGGACGGCGTTGCCCGCGAAGCAGCGGCCCGAGACGACCGCGATCCTGGGCGCGGAGCCGGTCAGCCCGGCCCACAGGGCGAAGGTCGCGACGTCGAGGCCGGAGACGACCGGGAGATCGGTGTCACCGGGACGACCGCCACCGCCTTCGGTGAAGAAGACACAGGGCAGGCCGAGTCGCTCGATGACCTCGAGCAGCCGGTCGGACTTGTGGTGCCCGCGGAATCCCTGCGTGCCGGCCATCACCATGTAGTCGTAGGAGAGCACCGCGCATGGGTGCCCGTCGACCGTCGCGGTGCCTGCGACCAGGCCATCGGCCGGCGTCTCCACGACGAGCTCCGCGAGCTCGCGGCGGCGTTCCTGGGCGGCGGTGGCGAACCGGCCGTACTCCACGAAGGAGCCCGGGTCGACCAGGTCGGCGATGTTCTCCCGCGCCGTACGCCGCCCTGCCGCGTGCCGGCGCGCGACCTTCTCGGGCCGGGCCGCGTCGGTGGTCAGGAAGCGGCGGGCCAGCACCTCGTCCAGCCCCTGGGCCGGGGCGTCGTCATCGGTCACGGTGACCGTTCTACACCCCGGCGGGGTCGGCGACCTTGACGAGCAGCTTGCCGACGTTGCGGCCCGCCAGCAGTCCACGGAACGCCTCGGGGGCGTTCTCCAGGCTGTCGACGACGTCCTCGCGGTAGCGCACCGTCCCGTCGGCGACCCAGCCCGACATCTCGCGCTGGAAGTCGGCCCAATGGGTCGGCACGAACTCGTCCTGGATGAACCCGCGGACCGTCAGGCTCTTGGTCAGCACGCGGCGCATGAAGCCGGGCAGCCGGTCGAAGTCGGCCATCGGCTCGCCACCGTTGTAGCCGGCGATCAGGCCGCAGACCGGCATCCGCGCGTAGGTGTTGAAGCGACGGACGACCTCGGCGGCGACATGACCGCCGACGTTCTCGAAGTAGACGTCGATGCCGTCCGGCGTCGCAGCGGCGAGGTCCTCGCGGAGCGTCGGCGAGCGGTGGTCGACCGCGGCGTCGAAGCCGTACTCATCCAGCAGCAGGCGACACTTCTCCGGACCACCGGCGATACCGACGGCGCGGGCACCCTTCGCCTTCGCGATCTGGCCGACGGCGGAGCCGACCGGCCCGGCAGCAGCAGCCACCACGACGGTCTCCCCCGCCTTCGGCTGGCCGATCGCCAGCAGCCCGCCGTACGCCGTGAAGCCGGGCATGCCGAGCACGCCGAGTGCCGTGGACACCGGCGCAGCGGACGGGTCGAGGCGGCGGGTGGCCCGCGCATCGACGACCGCGTGGCTCTGCCAGCCGGTGTAGGCCAGGACGATGTCGCCGACCTCGCGACGCTCCGAGCGCGACGCGACGACCTCGGAGACCGTCTGGCCGACCATGACCTCACCGATCCCCACGGGGGCGGCGTAGGACGGCGCGTCGCTCATCCGGCCGCGCATGTAGGGGTCGAGCGAGAGGTGGAGCGTGCGCAGGACGACCTGCCCCTCCTCCGGCTCGGGCAGCTCCGCCGTGGCGACCTCGAAGTCGCTGTCGAGGGGCTCGGCGACCGGCCGCGAGGCCAGCCTGATCTGGGTGCTCTTCATCAGTCGTCTCCTCCGGGCAGCAGGTCGATCAGCGGGGCGAGCGCGGCCCGGTGGGCACCGGGGGTGCCGAACGCCAGCTGGTCCGCCTTCGCCTTCTTCAGGTAGAGGTGCGCCGGGTGCTCCCACGTCATGCCGATGCCGCCGTGCAGCTGCACGGCCTCCTCGGCCGCGTGGACCGCGACGTCACCGCAGTACGCCGCGGCGACGTGGGCCGCGACCGGGAGGTCCTCGCCGGCAGCAAGCGCAGCCGCGGCATAGCGGGCCGCAGCCGAGGCGGACTCCACCTCGGCGTACAGGTCGGCGAGCCGATGCTTGAGCGCCTGGAAGCCACCGACCACGCGACCGAACTGGCGACGCACCTTGAGGTAGGCGACGGTCTCCTCCAGGCACCAGCGGGCGACGCCCGCCTGCTCGCTGGCCAGGAGCGCGGCCCCGGCCAGCAGGCCCGCGCGAACCGCGGCGTCGGCGTCGGCCGCCAGCACCCGGGCGGAAGCTCCGTCGAAGGTGACGTCGGCGACCTGGCGCGCCATGTCGAGCGAGGAGACAGGCGTGACCTGCGCGTCCTCGCGGGCGACCGCGTAGAGCGCTACGCCCTGCCCGTCAGCCACCGCCACGAGCAGGACGTCGGCCTCGAGCGCGCCGGCGACGCTGCGGACAGTGCCACTGACGCGCCCGTCTGCGACCGAGACATCGGGCAGCGCCGCGCCGGGTGCGAGCGCGAGCGGCACCACGAGGGCGGCCGTCCGGTCGCCGGCTGCGAGGGCGGCGAGGAGTGTGCGCGCCTCGTCACCGTCGGAGGCGAGCAGCACCGAGGTGGCGACCACGGCGCTGGTGAGGAACGGGACCGGCGCGCAGGCCCGTCCGAGCTCGTCGAGGACGGCTCCGGCCTCGCGCGCCGAGGCGCCGGCACCACCGAGCTCCTCGGGGACGAGCAGGCCGGCGAGGCCGAGGTCGGCCGCCAGGGACTTCCACAGGGGCACGACGACCGAGCGGTCGCCGTCGTAGAGCGCCGTGACGGCGCCGGGCTCGCACTGATCGGCGAGCAGACCACGCACGGTGGAGCGGAGGTCGGTCTCGATGTCGGTCGCGAGCAGGTCGAGATCGGCGGCAGCGGGGATCACTTGGCCAGCTCCTTCCAGGGGCGGTCCTTGTCGGTGCGGTGCTCGCCGGGCAGGCCGAGGACGCGTTCGGAGACGATGTTGCGGATGATCTCCGAGGTGCCGCCCTCGATGGAGTTGCCCTTGGCTCGCAGGTAGCGGTAGCCCGCGTCGCGGCCGGTGAAGTCGACCCGCTCGGGCCGGACCATCTCCCAGCCCTGCTCGTCCTCGTAGCGCAGCCCGTCCTCACCGAGGATCTCGAGCTCCAGGCCCGCGAGCTCCTGGGAGATGCGGGCGAAGGTGAGCTTGGCCGCCGACCCCTCGGGGCCGGGCTGGCCAGAGGCCAGCTTCTGCGACAGCAGGCGGCCGCTGATCCGGGCCACCTCCGCGTCGACCCAGAGCCGGAGCAGCCGGTCGTGGAGCTCGGGCGTGCGCCCTTCAGGGGTCTGCCGCCAGGTGTTGGCCACGACACCGATCATGCCGCCCTCGCGGGCCGCGCCCTTGCCGATCGAGACCCGCTCGTTGTTGAGCGTGGTGTTGGCGACCCGCCATCCCTCGCCCTCGGCGCCGAGGCGCTGGGTGTCGGGGATGCGGACATCGGTGAGGAAGACCTCGTTGAACTCCGCCTCACCGGTGATCTGGCGCAGCGGCCGGATCTCGACGCCCGGATCGGTCATGTCGCAGAGGAAGTAGGTCAGGCCGGCGTGCTTCACCGCGTCGGGGTCCGTGCGGGCGACCAGGATGGCGAAGCGAGCGTTGTGCGCACCCGAGGTCCACACCTTCTGGCCGTTGACCACCCACTCGTCACCGTCGCGGACCGCGCGGGTCGACACGTTGGCCAGGTCGGAGCCGGCGCCGGGCTCGGAGAAGAGCTGGCACCAGATCTCCTCGCCGGTCCACAGCGGCTTGAGGAAACGCTCCATCTGCTCGTCGGTGCCGTAGGTGAGGATCGTCGGCGCGGCCATGCCGAGGCCGATGCCGTTGCGCTCCGGCAGGTTGCTCGGCGCTCCTGCCTCGGCGAAGAGTCGGTCCACGTCGGACTGCAGCGCCTGCGGGAGGCCCTGACCGCCATGGCCCGCCGGGAAGGCGACCCACGCCAGCCCGGCGTCGTACCGGGCCCGGAGGAAATCCAGCCGGTCGGTCGTGGCCGGATCGTGCGCCGCCAGGAAGTCGGCGACCTGCCGGGCCAGCTCCGTCATGCGCGCGCCTCGCGGCGGTCGGCCTGACGGCGGAGCTCGGCGCGGGCGAGGGCGTTCTTGTGGACCTCGTCCGGGCCGTCGGCGAAGCGCAGGGTGCGGATGCCGGCGATCATGTTGGCCAGCGGGAAGTCCTGCGAGAGACCGCCGGCGCCGTGGGTCTGGATCGCCTTGTCGAGGATCCACTCGACCGCAGCCGGGGTCGCGATCTTGATCATCTGGATCTCGGTGTGGGCGGCCTTGTTGCCCTGGGTGTCCATCAGCCACGCGGCCTTGAGGCAGAGCAGGCGGAGCTGCTCGACCTTCACCCGCGACTCGGCGATCCAGTCGCGGACCACGCCCTGCTCGGAGATCTTCTTGCCGAACGCGACGCGGCTCTCGGCGCGCTCACACATCAGCTCGATGGCCCGCTCGGCGAGGCCGAGGGAGCGCATGCAGTGGTGGATCCGGCCGGGGCCGAGCCGCATCTGGGCGATCGCGAAGCCGTCGCCCTCGCCCATCAGCAGGTTGCCGGCAGGGACGCGGACGTCAGTGAAGCGGAGTTCGGCGTGGCCGCCGTGCTCGTGGTCGTCGTAGCCGAGCACGTGCATCGGCCGGACGATCTCGAGGCCGGGGGTCTCACGCTCGACGAGGATCATCGACTGCTGGCGGTGCCGCTCCGCGGACGGGTCGGTCTTGCCCATGACCACGAAGATCTTCGCGTTGGGGTTCATCGCGCCGGTGATCCACCACTTGCGGCCGTTGAGGACGTACTCGTCGCCGTCCCGCACGATGCTGAGCTCGATGTTGGTCGCGTCGGAGGAGGCGACGTCGGGCTCGGTCATCGCGAACGCCGAGCGGATCTCGGCGTTGAGCAGCGGCTCGAGCCACTTCTTCTTCTGCTCGTCGTTGCCGGCGACCGCGAGCACCTCCATGTTGCCGGTGTCGGGCGCGGCGCAGTTCATCGCGGCGGGGGCCAGGTGCGGGCTGCGGCCCGAGATCTCCGCGAGCGTGGCGTACTGCAGGTTGCTCAGCCCGCCACCCTCCTCACCCGGGAGGAAGAGGTTCCACAGGCCACGGCTCTTCGCCTCGGCGCGCAGCTCGGCCAGGACCGGGACGGAGTCCCAGGCCCAGCGGTCGTCGAGCTCGGCGATCTGCTCCTCGAAGACCTTCTCGGCCGGGTGGACGTGCTTCTCCATGAAGTCGAGCATCGAGGCGCGGAGCTCCTCGGTACGGGCGTCGTAGGCGAATTCCATCAGTGGTTCTCCTTCAGTGCGGAAAGGCCGGCGTCGAGAAGCGGGTGGATCGCGTCGCCGATGGTGTCGAAGCCCTCCCCGACCGTCTGGCCGTGGAGGTAGCGGTAGTGGATGCCCTCGAGGATCGCGGCGAGCTTGTACGCCGCGAGGCCGAGGTAGAAGCCGAACCGGGAGAGGTCACGGTCGCTGCCCTGGGCATAGCGGTCGATGATCTCGTCCTCGCTGAGGAAGCCGGGGGCCGCCGAGGCGTTGGTGACGCTCGCCCCCGACGCGGACTCCCCCAGCCGGTGGTACATGAGCATCAGGGCCAGGTCGGCGAGCGGGTCGCCAAGCGTCGCCATCTCCCAGTCGAGCACCGCCGTCGGCCGGTCGGAGTCGTCGACCAGGACGTTGTCGAGGCGGTAGTCGCCGTGCACGATGCCGGCGGCGGACTCGGCCGGCACGTCAGCGGCGAGCAGTGCGTAGAGCTCGTCGGCTGCGGGCAGGTCGCGGCAGTACGACGCGTCGAGCTGCTTCTTCCAGCGGCTGACCTGGCGGCCGAGGTAACCCTCCGCCTTGCCGAAGTCACCGAGCCCCACCGCCACCGGGTCGACCTGGTGGAGCGCGGCGAGCGTGTCGACCAGCCGGGTGGAGATGGTCCGGGTGCGCTCGGCCCCCAGCGGGATCAGCTCGTCGGCCAGCCGGTACGGCGTGCCCGTCACCCGCTCCATCACGTAGAACGGGGCGCCCAGCACGGCGTCGTCCTGGCAGAGCCCGTAGGTGACCGGCACCGGAACGGGGGTGTCCCGCAGGGCGGTCATCACGCGGTACTCGCGCGACATGTCGTGGGCCGTGGCGAGCACGTGGCCGAGCGGAGGGCGGCGGACCACCCATTCGCGGGCGCCGTCGGAGACGGCGTACGTGAGGTTGGACTTGCCGCCCGCGATCATCGTGGCGGTCAGCTCGCGGCCCGCACCGGGGATCTCGGCAGCGAACCAGGCGCCGAGCTTCGGCAGGTCGAGGCCGCGCGGAGACGCGGCATCGTCGGTGGTCACGGCACGACCACGGCGAGCATGTCGACCACGCAGGCCGGCTTGTCGCCACCTTCACGCTCGATGGTGACCCGGGTGGCGATCTGGTAGCCGAGCGCGATCGGCGTGACGCCGTTGATCTCGACGCCCGCGCGCACCTTCGAGCCGACGGGCACCGGCGAGGGGAACCGGAGCTTGTCGGCGCCGTAGTTGACGCCCATCTTGACGCCGTCGATCCGGTAGACCTCGGCTGCGAGCATCGGGAGCAGCGAGAGGGTGAGGAAGCCGTGGGCGATCGTGCCGCCGAACGGCCCCTCCTTCGCCTTCTCGACGTCGAGGTGGATCCACTGGTGGTCGCCCGTGGCGTCAGCGAAGAGCTGCACCTGGTCCTGGGTGACCTCGTGCCACTCCGACCAGCCCACGTGCGTGCCGACGGCTGCCTCGACCTCGGGGATGCCGGTGAAGACCTTCATGTCTGTGCTCTCCTTCGGGACGTGCGGAAACGGCGGATCAGAAGTGGGACGGGCCGCCGGCGACGGCGAGGATCTGGCCGTTGACGTAGCTCGAGCGCTCGTCGACGAAGAACGAGACCGCCTGCGCGATGTCGTCGGGGGTGCCGACCCGGCCGACCGCGATCGTCTTCGCGCCGGCCTCGAGGAAGTCGTCGTACGACATGCCGAGGCGTTCCGCGGTCGCGGAGAGCATCGGGGTGTCGATGAAGCCGGGGGCGATGGCGTTGGCGGTGACGCCGAAGCGGCCGAGCTCGATGGCGAGCGTCTTGGTGAAGCTCTCCAGGCCGCCCTTGGCCGCCGCGTAGTTGACCTGGCCGCGGTTGCCCTGCGCCGAGGTGCTGGAGAGGTTCACGATGCGGCCGTGGCCTGCCTGGGTCATGTGTGCCTGGACGGCGCGCGTCATCAGGAACGAGCCGCGCAGGTGGACGCCCATGACCTGGTCCCAGTCGCTGGTGGTCATCTTGAAGATCAGGTTGTCGCGGGTGATGCCGGCGTTGTTGACCAGGACGGTCGGGGCGCCGAGCTCGGCGACGATCCGCTCGACGCCGGCCTGGACCGCGGCCTCGTCGGCCACGTCGACGCCGACCGCGAGGGCGCGGCCTCCGGCGTTCTCGATCTCCTTGACGACGTCGGCGCAGGCGCCCTCGTCGAGGTCGAGCACGGCGACGGCGAGGCCGTCCTCGGCCAGGCGGCGGGCGACGACGGCGCCGATGCCGCGGGCGGCGCCGGTGACGACGGCGACGCGGGTGGAAGTGGTGGTGTCGGTCATGCGAGAACCTCTCGGGGAGTGGGTGACAGCGCCGGCACGAGCGCGGCGAGTGCGGCGCGCGTGCAGCGGGGGCTGGTGTGCAGGAGGGCGCGCAGTCCGACGGACTGGGCGCCGATGATGTTGGGCTCGGCGTCGTCGACGAAGAGGACTCGACCGGCGGGCAGGTCGAGCTGCTCGAGCGCGTGCTGGTAGATCGTGGCGTGGGGCTTGCGCAGCCCGATCTCGCCCGAGATGACGACGGGGTCGAAGAGCTCGTCGATCTCGGGACGGGGGTAGGTGTTGCCCCAGCTGTTGGAGAGCAGGCCGACCCTGATGCCGCAGTCACGCAGCTCCTCGACGAGCTCGAACATCACCGGATCGGGCCGCATCCCGGCGAACATCCGGCCGAGGATCCCGGCGGCCTCCGGCGGGACTCCGTCGACGGTCGTCAGCTCGGCCGCGAAGATCCGCTCGAACTCCGCGATGCTGAGCGCACCGGTCTCCAGCTGGTGGATCGGGGTCTCCCAGTTGACCGTGCGGGAGAGCCACTGCTTCAGCGTCCGTGTGAACGACGCGGGGTCGATGCCGTCGGCGGTGTGCCAGGCCCGGATGGAGTCACCCACCGGGCCCGTCATCACGCCGCCGTAGTCGAAGAGCACCGCGTCGACGAGCGGGGGGCCGCCCGTCACGCGGTGACTCCCGCGTCGTACACGACCCGGCCGACGGTGACACCATCGGCGAGGCGCTGGACGCCCGCTGCCACGTCTGCGAGGGCGAGTCGCTCACTGACCAGCGGGCCGATCAGGCCCTGGTCGGCGAGCTCGGTCAGGGCGCGGTGGCACTCCTGGACCGCCGGCGGGTCGTAGAGGTTGTAGAGGCCCCAGTGGAGGCCCACGATCGAGTAGTTCTTGACCAGCGCGTGGTTGAGCGCGGCCGACTGGATCTCTCCACCGGCGAAGCCGACCACGAGGATCCGGCCCTCGAAGGCGATGCACTTGGTCGAGCGGGCGTAGGTGTCGCCGCCCACCGGGTCATAGATGACGTCGGCGCCCCGGCCGCCCGTCTCGGCCTTGACCACCTCGACGAAGTCCTGCGTGTGGCGGTCGATGACGACGTCGGCGCCGAGCTGGCGCGCGACCTCGGCCTTGTCCGGACCACCGACGACGCCGATGACCCGGGCGCCGGCGGCCTTGCCCAGCTGGATGGCCGCGCTGCCGACACCGCCGGCGGCGGCGTGGACGAGCAGGGTCTCCCCGGCCTTGAGGTTGGCGCGGCGGTGCAGGCCGAACCACCCTGTCTGGTAGCCGATGTAGAGGCTCGAGGCCTCGGCGTCGTCGAGCGCGTCGGGGGCCGGGAAGGTCATCGCGACGTCCATGACCGCC
>NZ_DATIHB010000117.1:0-50586 GCF_035481145.1 Nocardioides sp.
AACCAACACGTTGACACGTCACCCGGCGTCCTCCGCGCGGGGATCCCGGGAGGTTGACACGTCAACGTGTTGGTTCGAGCAGCCTGGCTGCGGTGATCGGCCAGCCCCGGGCCTGCGCCCTGGCCGCTGGCCGATCCGGCATACGGGAGCGACCGGCGCCGCGATAAGGTCGGGCACTGTGATCCTCGCCCTCCTCGCCCTCGTCCTGGTGGTGCTGGCGGCCGTCTGTGTCGCCGGCGTCGTCCTGGTCCGCCGTGAGCGTGAGCGCACCGAGAGCGAGCTGGCCAGGACCCGCGCCGAGGCAGCCGAGCTGCGGGCGAAGGTCGAGGCACTCGCCCGCGCCGCACAGGTCGTCCGCGAGCCCGAGGAGTTCGTGATCACGAGAGTCGGCGAGGAGCCTGACAACGACGACATCGCGCCCGGCACGGCCGCACCGCAGCGGATCGACGGCAGGTTGTTCCTCGACCTCGTGGCCCGCGAGTCCGTCGTGAAGGCCGCTGCGCTCGGCCATGGCGTACGACGAGCCCTCGCGCCCGAGGTCCGCAACCGGATCCGCTTCGAGATGAAGCGTGAGGTCAAGCGTTCGCGCAGGGCCCGCAAGGACGAGTACCGCCGGGTCCGCGATGAGATCCGTGCCCGCGAACGCGCCGCCCAGGGCAGCGCACAGAGGGTCGCCGGATGAACCCCGTCCCCGGCCGAGCGGCGATGTTCGTCGCGGGCGTCGGCGTCGGCGTCTACGGCATGGTCAAGGCGCGCCGGACCCAGGAGGCGCTGACCCCCGACGGGCTTCGCGATCGCGGCAGGGCACTCGCGCTGGGGGCCCGGATGCTGCGCGACGAGGCGGCCCAGGCCCGCACCGACAAGGAGCACCAGCTCCGCGAGAAGCTCGGCCTTCCGCTGGCCACCCCGACCACCCGGACACCTGCCCTCACCGGGCCCCGCCACGTACAGATCGAAAGAGGCACAGACTGATGGAGACCGCCGAGATCCGCCGACGGTTCACCGCCCACTTCGCGGCGGCAGGACACACCGTCGTCCCGTCGGCGTCGCTCCTGCTCGACGACCCGAACCTGCTCTTCGTCAACGCCGGCATGGTCCCCTTCAAGCCGTACTTCCTCGGCCAGGAGACGCCGCCGTACGCCCGGGCGACGAGCGTGCAGAAGTGCATCCGGACGCCTGACATCGAGGAGGTCGGCAAGACCACCCGCCACGGCACCTTCTTCGAGATGTGCGGCAACTTCTCCTTCGGTGACTACTTCAAGGAAGGGGCCATCGAGCTCGCCTGGGACCTGGTCACCAGGAGCCAGGGGGACGGCGGCTTCGGCCTCGACGAGTCCGTCCTGTACCCCTCGGTCCTCGACGGCGACGAAGAGGCCGTCGGCCACTGGAAGCGGATCACCGGGCTCCCGGACGACCGCATCGTGCGTCTCCCGGCCAAGGAGAACTACTGGTCGATGGGCGTCCCGGGCCCTGGCGGCCCGTGCTCGGAGATCCTGATCGACCGTGGTCCCGCGTTCGGTGCCGATCGCGACTGGGACGCCGGCGACCGCTACCTCGAGTTCTGGAACCTCGTCTTCATGCAGGACGAGCTCTCCGCCGTGCGCAGCAAGAGCGACTTCGACATCGCCGGGCAGCTGCCGAAGAAGAACATCGACACCGGCATGGGCCTCGAGCGGGTCGCGTACCTGCTCCAGGGCAAGAACAACATGTACGAGACCGACGTCGTCTTCCCGGTGATCGAGAAGGCCATGGAGCTCACCGGCAAGACGTACGGCGCCAACCCCGAGGACGACGTGCGCTTCCGCGTGGTCGCCGACCACATCCGCTCCTCACTGATGCTGATCAACGACGGCGTCACGCCGGGCAACGAGGGCCGCGGCTACGTGCTGCGCCGCCTCGCCCGCCGGGTGATCCGCAACATGCGCCTGCTCGGCTACGAGGACCCGGCGCTGCGTGAGCTGCTTCCGGTCTCCCGGGACCGCATGGGGCAGACCTACACCGAGCTCTTCGACAACTACGACCGGATCCTGGGCGTCGCGAACGCCGAGGAGGACGCCTTCCGCAAGACGCTGACGTCCGGCACGCAGATCTTCGACCTCGCCGCGGCTGACGTGAAGAAGTCCGGCGCGACGACGTTCGGTGGCGACAAGGCGTTCCAGCTCCACGACACCTACGGCTTCCCGATCGACCTCACGCTCGAGATGGCCGCTGAGGCGGGTCTCGCCGTCGACGAGCAGGGCTTCCGCAGCCTGATGGCCGAGCAGCGCGAGCGCGCCAAGGCCGATGCCCGCTCGAAGAAGGGCGGCCACGCCGACCTCACGGTCTACCGCGGCATCCTGGACAGCAACGGCCCGACCGAATGGCTCGCCTACGAGACCCTCTCCACCGAGTCGAAGCCGCTGGCCCTCCTCCGCGAGGGCAAGGACGTCGACGTGCTCCGCAGCGGCGAGGTCGGCGAGCTCGTCCTCGACCGCACGCCGTTCTACGCCGAGTCCGGTGGCCAGGCCGCCGATGCCGGCATCATCGAGTTCGATGGTGGCCGCTTCGAGGTCCTCGACGTGCAGCGTCCGGTCAAGGGCCTCGTCGTCCACCAGGTCCGCGTCGTCGACGGCGAGTACGCCGCCGGGTCGTCGTCCGCGAGCGCGCTGCACGCCCAGGTCGACCCGGAGTGGCGCACCGGTGCCCGTCAGGCGCACTCCGGCACGCACGTCATCCACGCTGCGCTGCGCGAGGTGCTCGGCCCCACCGCGCTCCAGTCCGGCTCCTACAACCGCCCCGGCTACCTGCGTCTCGACTTCGGCTGGACCCAGTCCCTGACTCCGACGCAGCTCAAGGACGTCGAGGAGGTCTCCAACGCAGCCCTGCGCGCCGACCTCCCCGTCGCCTGGGACTACATGACGCTCCCGGAGGCCAAGGACTGGGGCGCCATCGCGCTCTTCGGCGAGACCTACGACGACACCAAGGTGCGTGTCGTCGAGATCGGTGGACCCTGGAGCCGTGAGCTCTGCGGTGGCACCCACGTCGACCACTCCTCGCAGATCGGCACGCTCGTCGTCACCGGCGAGGCCTCCGTCGGCTCCGGCAACCGGCGCATCGAGGCCTTCACCGGCCTCGAGGGCTTCAAGTACCTCGCTCGCGAGCGTGACGTCGTCGGCCAGCTCACCGAGCTGCTCAAGGCCCAGCCGGACGACCTCGTCGGCCGGGTGGGCGACCTCGTCGAGCGTCTCCGCTCCGCGGAGAAGGAGATCGAGAAGGTCCGCGTCGCGCAGCTCCTCGCCGCGGCGGGCGACATCGCCGCCGCTGCCGAGACGGTCAACGGGGTCAAGGTCGTCGCCAAGCGGGTCGACGGCGCCGGCGGTGGCGACGTCCGCACGCTCGTCACCGACGTGCGCGCACGCTTCGCACCGAGCGAGCCGGTTGCGGTGGTCGTCCTCGGCGTCGCCGACGGCAAGGTCTCCGTGGTCGCTGCGACGAACGAGGCCGCTCGCGACCAGGGCCTCTCCGCCAACGACCTGCTCCGCGCCGTGAGCCCGCTCATCGGCGGCAAGGGCGGCGGCAAGGCCGACATGGCCCAGGGCGGCGGCACCGAGGCCGGGCAGGTCGACGCGGCCCTCGCGGCGGTCATCGCCTCCGTTCAGCAGACCGTCCAGGCCTGAGCCAGCATGCGCATCGGCGTACGACTGGGGGTCGATCCGGGTGACGCCCGGATCGGCGTGGCGCGGTGCGACCCGATGGGGATCATCGCCACGCCGGTCGAGACCGTGCCCCGTGGCGATGGCGACATCGCCCGGATCGCCGCGATCCTCGACGAGGAGAACGCCATCGAGGTGGTCGTGGGCCTGCCGCGGTCGCTCAACGGCTCCGAGGGCCCTGCAGCAGTGAAGGTGCGCAAGTTCGCCGGAGCGCTGGCGCGGCACGTTGCGCCGGTGCCCGTGAGGCTGTGTGATGAGCGCCTGAGCACGGTCACCGCCGAGGCACAGCTCCGCTCGCAGGGACGCAAGGGCCAGAAGCGTCGCGCGGTCGTCGACCAGGTGGCGGCCGTCGTGATCCTGCAGAACGCGCTCGAGACCGAGCGGGCCCGGGGGAGTGCCCCCGGCGAGATCGTGATCATCACCGACGACGTGGCACCCGAGGGAGACAGCGCGTGACCGAGCAGCAGCCTGAGCAGGGTCCTCAGCACGAGCGGCACTCCGGCCACCACCCGGGCGAGCACCGGTCCCCCGAAGGCCACCACGGCGACCTGGGCGCCGCACTCGGGATGTCGCACGAGGACGGCGGCGGCCACCGCAAGGGCCGCAAGCGTGCCGGCAGCGGCTGCCTGCTGCTCCTGGTCCTGATCGCGCTCATGGGCGGCGTCGCGTACGTCGGCTTGACGAAGGGCGTCGACTGGGCCCGCGAGCAGTTTGCCGAGCCCGCCGACTACGCCGGCCCGGGCACCACCCCGGTCCTCGTCGAGGTCGCGGCCGGAGACACGGCTGACCAGCTCGGCGTGAAGCTCCGCGATGCCGGCGTCGTGCAGTCGGCGGAGGCCTACATCTCCTACGCGCGCTCGCATGCCGACGCCTCCTCGCGGATCCAGGTGGGGTTCTACGAGGTCAAGAAGAAGTCGAGCGCCGCCGAGGCCTTCGCCGTGCTCACCGACCCGGCCAACATCCGCACGGACAAGGTGACGATTCCCGAGGGCCTGCGCGTCGTCGACATCGTCGACCTGCTGGCCAAGCACACCGACTTCACCAAGGCACAGTTCCAGCGGGCGCTCAGCAACCCCCAGCGCCTCGGGCTGCCGGCGTACGCCAAGGGCAACCCGGAGGGATACCTCTTCCCGGCGACCTACGCGTTCAGCCCGCAGGCGAAGCCGGTCGACATGCTGAAGCAGATGGTGTCTCGCTGGAGGCAGGCCGCCGACGACGTCGACCTCGAGGCATCCGCGAAGCGCCTCGGCTACACGCCGCACGAGCTGATGACCGTGGCCGCCCTCGTCGAGGCAGAGGGGCGGGGCAGCGACATGCCGAAGATCGCCCGGGTCATCTACAACCGGATCGAGAACCCCGGCACCGCCGGCACCATCGGCAAGCTGCAGATCGATGCGACGGTCAACTACGCACTTGGTCGGATCGGGGTGGCGCACACGTCCAACGCCGACCTCGAGGTCGACAACCCCTACAACACCTACCGGTACGCCGGCCTGCCGCCGGGTCCGATCGAGGCTCCCGGGGACGACGCCCTCGCAGCGGCGGCACACCCGGCGTCGGGGGACTGGTACTACTACGTGACCGTCAACCTGCGCACGGGCGAGACGAAGTTCGCCTCCTCGCCGGAGGAGTTCCAGCGGTACAAGTCGGAGTTCAAGCAGTACTGCGCGACCGAGTCGGAACGGTGCTGATGAAGTGCGCCGTCCTGGGTGACCCGATCGCCCACTCCCTCTCTCCGATCCTGCACAAGGCCGGGTACTCCGCGCTGGGGCTCGACTGGTCGTACAAGGCCAAGCGCGTGGCATCCGGCGGTCTTGCCGACTTCGTGGGCGGCTGTGGTCCGGAGTGGCGCGGCCTCTCGCTGACGATGCCCCTCAAGCGTGAGTCGATCGCGCTCGCCGACACGGTGACCGAGCGGGCCCGCCTCGCAGGTGCTGCCAACACCCTCGTCTTCGACGACGGCACGCTGCACGCCGACAACACCGACATCCCCGGTGCTGCGGCCGCGATCCGCGAGCGCTACGACGGTCGCGTCCTCAGCGCGACGATCCTGGGCGGGGGAGCCACGGCCACCTCCACGGCACTCGCCCTCTGTGACCTCGGCGCCACCGAGATCCGGCTCCTGGTCCGGTCGGCCGATCGCGCGTCGGAGACCGTCGCCGCGATCCACCGGCACCCCTCTGCGCCCGTGGTCACCGTCGGCTCCCTCGCTGACGACTTCGCCGAAGGCGACGTGCTCGTCTCGACGATCCCCGCCGAGGCGCAGACACCCGATCTGGTCTCGCGGTGCGACGACGTGGAGGTGACCTTCGAGGTGCTCTACCACCCGTGGCCCACGCCGCTGGCGCGCGCGACCAACGGAGTGCTGGTCGGCGGGCTCGACCTGCTCGTCCACCAGGCGGCGGTCCAGTTCTCGCTCTTCACCGGCCACGAGGCGCCCCTCGCGGAGATGCGGGCTGCCGGCGAGGCAGAGCTCGCCGCCCGGACGGTCTGATGCACCCGGTCGTCGCCGCCTGGTGCGCGGTGGTCGCCGGTGTCCTCGGCTGGTTCGTCCCGCTCCTGATAGCCCGGCTCCCCGAGCCTCCTGCCCAGGAGGCAGGGGAGGGGGAGGAGCCCCCCACCCCCAAGATCCCGTACGCCGACCTCGCAGCGCGGCCAGGCCTCTCCTGGCGGCTGGCGCTCGCCGCAGCGGCCGCGGGCGGCGTGCTCGGTGCTGCCCTCGGTGCCGACTGGGCGCTGCTCTTCCTGCTCTACCTCTGCCCGGTCGGGGTCGCACTCGGCTACGTCGACTGGCGCCTCCGGTTGCTGCCCACGGCGCTGCTGCGACCGTCGTACCTCGTGGTGGGGGTGCTCGTGGTCGTGGCCGCGCTCCTGGAGGGCGAGCCACGGCGGCTGGTCGGTGCAGCGGTCGGACTGGTCCTGCTCCGCGCCCTCTACTGGCTGCTGTGGCGCTTCACGCCGGGTATGGGCTTCGGTGACGTCCGCCTCTCCGGCGTGCTCGGTCTCGCCCTGGGCTATGTCGGGTGGACCGCCCTGCTGGTCGGCGGCTACGCGGGGTTCGTCCTCGGTGTCGTGCTGTGGGTGCCGATGCGGCTGCTCCGCCTCACCACGGACCGCTCGTTCCCGTTCGGGCCGTTCATGCTGGTGGGCGCCGTGATCGGGATCGGCTGGCAAGTCCTACTCGCCACCTGATCGCGGCTGTGGCAGGCTGCCGTCGCCTGATCACCTCACTTCCTCGGGAGAAGCCATGACCAAGAGCTCCGCAGCGCCGTCGAGTCCCGAGTGGACCCCGTCCGCCCAGGCCAACTCCAGTGCCACCCAGCTGCGCGTCATCGCGTTCATCCTGTGGATCGCGGCGATCGCCGCCGAGCTGGGCCTGATCTTCGGTGAGCTGCTGGCGAAGAACGGCCAGCCGTTCACCAACGGCCGGATGGCGATCCTGGTCGGCGGTCTCGTCGTCATCGCCGTCCTGGCGATTGCCGGCAACCTGCTGTGGAAGAAGGCCAACCGCCTCGACCCGGCGCACAAGTCGGACACGGTCCGCTTCTTCGTCCAGAACCAGCTCGGCGCCTTCATGACCCTGCTCGCCTTCGTGCCGCTGGTCGTGCTGATCTTCCTCGACAAGGACCTGGGCAAGGGCCAGAAGGCCGTCGCCGGCGGCATCGGTGTGGTGCTGGCGCTCCTCGCCACCACCATCGGCATCGACTTCAACCCGCCGTCGGTCGAGCAGTACACCGAGGAGCGCGACTCGGTGATCGAGCACGTCGGTGAGGACAACGTCTTCTGGGGTCCGTACAGCGACGTCTTCCACATCTGCGACCAGGTCTCCGACCTCAACCGGGCGCGTGAGGCGGGCACCATCGCGGAGGGCAGCGTCGCCGATGCCCACGCCGCCGGGATGTCGCGCCTGACCAAGAAGGTCGAGCAGGAGCAGAAGCAGTGCGGCTTCGCGGGCGCGTCCGCCAGCGAGTGACGGGCACACCGGCCACCTGAGACGGCGCCGGGCACCCGACACGCCGATCACGCCAGCGTGTCGGGGCCCGTTCGTGTGGGAGGTGGCCGCCGTCCGTAAGGGGAGCGCGGCGCCAGGGGAGCGGCGTACGCATGAAAGGATGGAGCCATGCTTCGCTGGCTCACTGCGGGCGAGTCCCACGGACCGTCGCTCACTGCAATCCTCGAAGGTCTCCCGGCTCATGTCGAGGTGACCTCTGACGACATCGCCGACTCGCTGGCCCGTCGCCGCCTCGGCTACGGCCGTGGTGCGCGCATGGCGTTCGAGCAGGACGTCGTGACGATCACCGGCGGCGTCCGCCACGGCAAGACCCAGGGCGGCCCGATCGCGCTCAGCGTCGGCAACTCCGAGTGGCCGAAGTGGGAGACCGTGATGTCCGCGGACCCGGTCGACCCCAGCCTGCTCAAGGAGACCGGTCGCAACGCGAAGCTGACCCGTCCGCGCCCGGGCCACGCCGACCTCGTCGGCATGCAGAAGTACGACTTCGACGAGGCGCGTCCGATCCTCGAGCGCGCCTCCGCCCGTGAGACCGCGGCACGCGTCGCCCTCGGCCGCGTCGCCTCCAACTTCCTCGCCCAGGTGCTCGACGTCGAGATCGTCAGCCACGTCATCGAGCTCGGCGGCGTGCGCACGACCGGCACCGACCTGCCCCTGCTGGCCGACCTCGAGAAGCTCGACGCCGACCCCGTGCGCTGCCTCGACGCTGCCTCCTCGGCGGCGATGGTGGCCCGCATCGACGAGGCCCACAAGGCCGGCGACACCCTCGGCGGCGTCGTCGAGGTCGTCGTCTACGGCCTGCCGCAGGGCCTCGGCTCGCACGTCCACTGGGACCGTCGCCTGGACGCGCGCCTCGCTGCCGCGATGATGGGCATCCAGGCGATCAAGGGCGTCGAGATCGGCGACGGCTTCGAGCTCGCTGCGACGCCGGGCTCGCTTGCGCACGACGAGATCGTCCGTGACGAGACCGGCACCATCCGGCGTACGTCGGGGCGCGCAGGCGGCACCGAAGGTGGCATGTCCACCGGCGAGGTCCTCCGTGTGCGGGCCGCGATGAAGCCGATCGCGACGGTTCCGCGGGCGCTGAAGACCATTGACGTCGCCACCGGCGAGGAGGCGGTCGCCCACCATCAGCGGTCCGACGTCTGCGCCGTCCCGGCCGCAGGCATCGTCGCCGAGGCGATGGTCGCCCTGGTGCTCGCCGACGCCGTGGTGGAGAAGTTCGGCGGCGACTCCGTCCAGGAGACGCGGCGCAACGCGCAGGCGTACCTCGACGCCATCAACTTCAAGTGAGCTGACGTGACACCCAAGGTCGTGCTGGTCGGTCCGATGGGGGCCGGCAAGTCGACCGTCGCGCGCCGGCTCGGCGAGCGGTGGCGCGTCGATGTTCGTGACACCGACCACGACATCGAGGCCGCGGCAGGCAAGCCAGTGAGCGAGATCTTCGTCGACGAGGGCGAGCAGCACTTCCGTGCGCTCGAGGTCGACGCCGTCGCCGACGCGCTGCGCACCCACGACGGCGTGCTCGCGCTGGGCGGTGGTGCCGTCCTCGCCGAGGCCACGCAGGAGGCGTTGCAGGGCCACACGGTGGTCTACCTCGAGGTCGGGCTCGCCGACGCGGTGAAGCGCGTGGGCCTCGGCCACGGTCGTCCACTGCTGCTCGGCAACGTCCGTGCCCGCGTGATGAAGCTGCTCGAGGAGCGCGCCCCGATCTACAGCGCCGTCGCGACCATCACCGTCGACACCAACGGCCGCACCCCCGACGACGTCGCCGCGGAGGTCATCCGCCGCGTGGAGGAGAACGCATGAGCCAGACCGAGACCGTGCTGCACGTGGGCGGAGCCTCGCCGTACAACGTGGTGATCGGCCGCGGCCTCGCCGACCGGCTGCCCGGGCTGCTCGGCGACGGCGTCCAGCGCGTCGCGTTCCTCTACGCAGCCGAGCTCGAGGAGCTCGCTGCGCCGGTGCTCGAGGTGCTGCGCCCGCTCTACGACGTCCTGGCGCTGGGCCTTCCCAGTGGTGAGCAGACCAAGGACGCCGACGTCATCTTCCAGTGCTGGGAGGCGCTCGGCGAGGCCGGCTTCACCCGCTCCGACGCCGTCGTCACCTTCGGCGGCGGCGCCACCACGGACGCGGGCGGCTTCGTCGCCGCGAGCTGGCTGCGCGGCGTGAAGGTCGTCCACGTGCCGACGACGCTGCTGGCGATGGTCGACGCGGCGGTCGGCGGCAAGACCGGCATCAACACCGCCGCCGGAAAGAACCTCGTGGGTGCCTTCCACGAGCCGGCCGGGGTGCTGGTCGACCTCGACACCCTCACGACGCTGCCGCGTGAGGAGCTCGTCGCCGGCTTCGGCGAGGTCGTGAAGTGCGGCTTCATCGCCGACCCCGAGATCCTCACGCTCGTCGAGGCCGACCCGGCGGCAGCGCTGGACCCGGCCGGCGACGTCATCCCGGAGCTCGTCCAGCGGGCGATCCAGGTCAAGATCGACGTCGTCGTCGACGACCTCAAGGAGACCGGCGGCAAGGACGGCCACCCGGGGCGCGAGGCGCTCAACTACGGCCACACGATGGCCCACGCGATCGAGCGGGCCGAGGGCTACACGATGCGCCACGGCGAAGCGGTCGCGATCGGCTGCGTCTTCATCGCCGAGTTGGCCCGGCTGACCGGCCACATCTCCGAGGAGCTCGCCGCGCGCCACACGAACGCCTTCGCCTCCGTCGGACTCCCGACGCGCTACAACCGGGCGTCGTTCGAGGACCTCCACGCCGCCATGCGCGTCGACAAGAAGTCGCGCGGCAACACGCTGCGCTTCGTCGTACTCGACGACCTCGCCCGGCCCGTGGTCCTCACCGGCCCGTCCGAGGAGCACCTGCGGGCGGCGTACGACGTGATGGCCGGCGCCGCGAAGGAGGCCTGACGTGCAGCGCGTGCTCGTCCTCAACGGCCCCAACCTCGGCAGGCTCGGCCGTCGCCAGCCGGAGATCTACGGCACCACGACGCACGACCAGCTCGGTGAGCTTTGCGAGCAGTGGGGCGCCGAGCTCGGGCTCGCCGTGGAGACGCGGCAGACCAACCACGAGGGCGTGCTGCTCGACTGGCTCAACGAAGCAGCTGACGACGCCACTCCGGTCGTGCTCAACGCCGCCGCGTGGACCCACTACTCCTGGGCGATCTTCGACGCCTGCGCGCAGCTCGTCGGCCCGCTGGTCGAGGTGCACATCTCCGACCCGAAGCAGCGCCCCGAGGAGTTTCGGCACACCTCCGTGGTCACGCCGTACGCCGCGGCGGTGATCGCGGGCCAGGGCATCGACGGCTACCGCCAGGCGCTCGGCGCCATCGCCGCGCTGACCGCGCGCGGCTGACGCCGCTTCGACGCTGGTAGACGACGACCCAAGCCGCGCGGCCGTGTACAGGTACGGACACATTTTTGGGCACGGGCCCCGGCGTCCTCCGTGCCCACCCCCGCTGCAGGCGAGAAGTGTGTCCGGTAGCGCACGCCCGGTCGGAACCTGCGGCGCCCACGACGCGTCGTAGGGACATCGCCTCTCCAAGGAGCTCCACATGAACAGTCCCCGCGCGCTGATCGGCGCTGTCGCCATCCTCGTCCTGTTGCTCGTCCTCGCCGTGCTGGCCGCCTACGCCCTGGGTACGCAGCGCCACAGCAAGGTCGGCGACCAGGCGATCACCGTCTCCGGCACGGGCAAGGTCACCGTCGTGCCCGACCTGCTCATCGTCGACCTCGCGGTGAAGGTCACCCGTCCGTCCAACGCCGAGGCTCTCGCGGAGGGAAACCGGATCGAGAAGCGAGTGACCGCAGCCCTCGAGAAGGCCGGGATCGAGAAGAAGGACATCCGCACCACAGGCTTCTCGATCAACCCGCACTTCGTCTACGACCGCAACGGCGAGCACACCGACGGCTACGACGCGGAGCACACGATCCGCGTCTATGCCCGTGACCTCGACACCGCGGGCCGGGTCCTCGGCGACGCGGTCACTGCGGGTGGTGACGCCGTGCAGGTCCGCAACACCCGCCTCACCCTCTCCGACAAGGGCGAGGCGATGGACGAAGCCCGCGCGAAGGCCGTCAAGGACGCGCGCTCCCGCGCGAAGGCGTACGCCGCCGCCGGGGGCCGCGACCTGGGCAAGGTCGTCCGGATCCGGGAGCGCGAGGCCTCCTCCGGCTACGTGCCGGCCGCGGCCGCGGACAGCGCCGCCCTGCTCAAGGAGGCGGCCGGGAGCGTGCCGATCGAGCCCGGCGAGCAGAAGCTCCAGGTCGACGTGGAGGTCGTCTTCGAGCTCGCGTGAGCACCGGTTCGTCCGGCAGCAGCCGCCACGTCTAGACTTGGCGGCTGCTGCGGCCGGCGCTCCCGGACGCGCACCCTGATCCCTGACAGATGAAGAGGCTTCGCGCGCTATGGCAACCACGAACGACCTGAAGAACGGCATGGTTCTCAACCTCGACGGCCAGCTCTGGCAGGTCGTCGAGTTCCAGCACGTGAAGCCCGGCAAGGGCCCGGCGTTCGTCCGCACCAAGCTCAAGAACGTCGAGTCGGGCAAGAACGTCGACAAGACGTTCAACGCCGGCACCAAGGTCGAGACCGCGACGGTCGACAAGCGCACCTACCAGTACCTCTACAACGACGGCCAGGCCTACGTCTTCATGGACGGCGACACGTTCGACCAGGTCGAGGTCCAGCCGGAGCTGATGGGCGACGCGCCCAACTACCTCCTCGAGAACATGGACGTCATCATCGCGATGAACGAGGGCCGCGTCCTGTACGTCGAGCTCCCGGCCTCCGTCGAGCTCGTCATCCAGTACACCGAGCCCGGCGTCGTCGGCGACTCTGCGACCGGACGCACCAAGCCGGCCACGCTCGAGACCGGCCACGAGATCCAGGTCCCGCTCTTCATCGAGAACGGCGAGAAGATCAAGGTCGACACCCGCGAGGGCGGCGCCTACCTCTCCCGAGTGAAGGGCTGATGAGCGCTCGCGGCAAGGCCCGCAAGCGGGCTCTTGACCTGCTGTTCGCCTCCGAGCTCCGCGGCGAGAGTGCGCGTGACGCGCTCGACCGCGCCATCGAGGACGGTGAGGGCCCGACCAACCCGTACACGACGACGCTGGTGCTCGGCGTGCTCGAGCACGCGCAGGAGATCGACAGCCTGCTCGCCGACTCGGCCCAGGGGTGGTCGCTCGACCGCATGCCGGCGGTGGACCGCAACGTCCTGCGCCTCGGCGTCTACGAACTGCTGTACGTCGAGGACATTCCGGCTGCCGTCGCGATCAGCGAGGCGATGAACCTCGTTCGCGACCTGTCGACCGACGAGTCTCCAGCTTTCGTCAACGGCGTCCTCGGCGCGATCCAGCGCAAGTCCGCCTGATCCCGGAAACGGCCCGTCGCGCTTCCTCAGGGGAGCGTGACGGGCCGTTTGCGTTGCCGGAGACTCCGCGCCGAAGTGAGTGCGCTGAAGTGAGTGCGTCGAACACGCACGGATTGACCCGCGGGTCATTTATGGTGCTGTGGTGCAGATCACCCGTCGCAACCTGATCCGGACCGGACTCGCGGCAGCAGCCGTCACCGGCATCATCCGCCCCCAGGCAGCGCTCGCCGCCGGAGGCATCGCGGCCGCCGGCACCACGCTCGCGCGGACCTGGCAGCGTGGGCCTGCCGGAATCGGTGGCTACCGCCGGATCGTGGAAGCGCCCGGGGAGCCGCACGCCGTGCGCAGCGACTTCGTGGCAGCGGCCCCCGACCGGGCCACCCGCCGCCGAGGGGTGCTGGCATTCGCCCAGCTCTCCGACGTCCACATCGTCGACGCGCAGTCACCGATGCGGCTGGAGTGGCTCGACCGCTTCGACGACGTGGACGTCGACGGTGACCCGACCACCGGCCTGGCGTCCTCGGCGTACCGGGCGCACGAGATGCTGACCACGCAGGTCGCGGACGCGATGGTCCGCGCGATCAACGACGTGGCATCAGCCTCGCCGGTGACTGGGCTGCCGCTCGACTTCGCCATCCAGACCGGCGACAACGCCGACAACGCGCAGTACAACGAGACCCGGTGGAACATCGACGTCCTCTCCGGTGGCACCGTGCTCACCCCCGACTCGGGCAACCGCAACCGGTGGGAGGGAGTCGCCGACCAGGACTTCCTCAGCTACGACCCGCACTACTGGCACCCCGACGGACAGCCGCTCCTGCGCGCCGTGGACATCCCGCGCCGGAAGTACGGCTTCCCGAAGGTGCCGGGGCTCCTGGACGCGGCCCGCCGCCCCTTCGTGCCGGTCGGCCTGCGGATGCCGTGGTTCACGGCGTTCGGCAACCACGACGGGGGAGTGCAGGGCAACTTCCCACCGAGGACCCTCGGCGTCGGCATGAGCGCGATCGCGACCGGCAGCCTCAAGATCATCAGTCCGCCGGCGGGCCTGAGCCAGGCCGACCTGCTCCACGCACTGCGCACGGATCCGCTCGGCCTGCTCAACGGCCTTCTCAACACCCTGCAGGTCGGCACGCACGTCCGGCTGGTCAGCGCCGACAGGGATCGCCGGATCCTGAACCGCCGCCAGGTCGTCGAAGAGCACTTCACCACCACCGGTACGCCGGTCGGGCATGGCTTCACCGCCGAGAACCGCGCGCAGGGAACGGCGTACTACACGTTCGTCCGTGGTGAGGTGCAGTTCCTCGTGCTCGACACGGTCAACCCCAACGGCTACTCCAACGGCTCGATCGACGCGCCTCAGATGGCGTGGCTCGAGGCTGAGCTGGCGAGTCCGCGTGCGGCGTACCAGATCGTCTGCAGCCACCACACCAGCGAGACCATGGACAACCCCCTGGTCCTGACCGGAGGGGACCTCTCACCCCGCGTCCAGGGGCCCGCCGTGGTGGCACTGCTGCAGGAGCACCCGCGCGTCATCGCCTGGATCAACGGCCACAGCCACCGCAACGAGGTCTGGGCCCGCGCCGGGGGCAGGCGCGGCTTCTGGGAGATCAACACCGCCTCGCACGTCGACTTCCCGCAGCAGTCGCGGCTCCTCGAGATCGCCGACAACGCCGACGGCACCCTGTCGATCTTCTGCACGATGGTCGACCACGCGGCGCCGGCGTCCTACTCCGGAAGTCTCGCCAACACGGTGCAGCTCGCCGCGCTCGCCCGGGAGCTGAGTGCCAACGACTGGCAGGACCGTGCCGTCAACCGCACCGGCGATGCGGACGACCGCAACGTGGAGCTCCTCCTGCAGAGGCCCTAGCGCATTCCGGCTTCGCCCCGGGGAACTGGGACCGCATGAGCGTCAAGGGCGCGGTGGAAGAGGCGGGCCGGAAGGCCGACCACAGCGACCTGCTCGACGCGGGGATCCGGGTCGGGCTCGTCTTCTACGCCCTCGTGCACCTCGTCATCGCCTGGCTCGGACTCCAGCTGTCCCTCGGGCACCGCGAGGACCGGCTCGACCACCACGGAGCGCTCCACGAGCTGGCCCAGCACGCCTTCGGTGCCGCCGTCCTGTGGCTCGTGGCCGCCGGCATGGCGGTCCTGGTGGTGTGGCGTGCGCTGGAGCTCTTCGTCGAGCACCGCGACGAGGACACCTGGGACCGTTGGGGGCACCGAGCCACGGCGGCCGCCAAGGGTATGGCCTACGCGCTGATCGGTGCGAGCGCCTTCAGCGTCGTCCTGGGCGACTCCACCGAGCGCTCCGGGCGCACCGAGGAGACGTGGACCGCGCGGCTGCTCTCGCTGCCCGCGGGTCCGTGGCTGGTAGCGGGCGTGGGCCTGGGCTTCCTGGCCTATGCGGTGGTGATGTCCTGGCGCGGGCTGAGCGGACGGCACCGCAAGCACCTCACCGCCGAGGGCCGCCACGGCGACAGCGGCACGCTCTACCTGCTGCTCGGCACCATCGGGTATGTCGCGAAGGGCGTTGCGTTCGGCATCGTCGGCGGGCTCTTCGTCTGGGCGGCGTCGACGCACGATCCGGCGAAGTCGGGCGGCCTCGACCAGGCGCTGGCGCGGGTGCTCCAGCAGCCCGCCGGCCCGTGGCTGCTCGGCGCGATCTCCGTCGGCCTCGGCTGCTACGGCCTCTTCCAGCTGGCGCGGGCACGGCACCTGTCGCGATGACGGGCGCACCCCACCCGGTTCCGGGGAGCGTCCGTGCGCCTGTTAGAGTGAGTGCCGTTCGACATCCTTTAACGAGCCGTCCCGTGAGGCGGAGAAGGAGTCAGCAGCGCTGATGCCTACCCATGATCTGGTCCCCGGTGGTTCTTCCGCCGATGAGTCGACCGGCTCCGGTCGCATCGTCCTCGACAGCCAGGACATCTCGCGTGCCCTGACGCGCATCTCGCACGAGATCCTCGAGCGCAACAAGACCGCGGACGATCTCGTGCTCCTCGGCCTCCCGACCCGCGGCGTTCCGCTCGCGAAGCGGATCGCCGAGAAGATCCAGTCGGTCGAGGGCACGGTCGTGCCGGTCGGCGCCCTCGACGTGACGATGTACCGCGACGACCTCAAGTCCCACCCCACGCGCAGCCCCCACAAGACCGAGGTGCCGTCCGGCGGGATCGACGGCAAGACGGTCGTGCTCGTGGACGACGTCCTGTACTCCGGGCGCACGATCCGCGCCGCCCTCGACGCCCTGGCCGACCTCGGCCGCCCGGCCGTGGTGCGTCTCGCGGTCCTCGTCGACCGCGGCCACCGCGAGCTTCCGATCCGTGCTGACCACGTGGGCAAGAACCTTCCCAGCGCCCGCACTGAGCGGGTCAGCGTCCGGCTCCGCGAGACCGATGGCGCAGACGGCGCAGACGAGGTCCGCATCTTCGACACCAGCAAGGAGGGGACGGCGCAGTGAAGAAGCACCTGCTCTCGATCGATGACGTCACCGCCGACGACATCGCGACGATCTTCGAGACCGCCGCGGAGATGCACGACGTGCAGCGCCGCGACGTGAAGAAGCTGCCTGCGCTGCGCGGCAAGACCGTCATCAACCTCTTCTTCGAGGACTCCACCCGCACCCGGTCGAGCTTCGAGATCGCCGGCAAGTGGCTCTCCGCCGACGTCATCAACCTCTCCGCGAAGGGCTCCTCGACCTCCAAGGGCGAGTCGCTGCGCGACACCGTGCTGACGGTCACCGCGATGGGCATCGACGGCCTGGTCATGCGGCACTCCGCCTCCGGCGCCGCACAGCAGGTCGCCGGCTGGCTGGACATCCCGGTCATCAACGCCGGCGACGGCACGCACGAGCACCCGACGCAGGCCCTGCTCGACGCCTACACGCTGACCCGTCACCTCGGCAGCCTGGAAGGTCGGCACGTCGCGATCGTCGGCGACCTGACCCACAGCCGCGTCTTCCGCTCGGGCGTGAAGTGCCTGACCAAGCTCGGCGCCGAGGTCACCGTGGTCGCGCCGCCGACGCTGATGCCGGCCGGCATCACCGCCTGGTCCAAGGACGCCGGCTTCTCCACGTCGTACGACGTCGACGCCGTGCTGCCGACCGCCGACGCGGTGATGATGCTCCGCGTCCAGCGCGAGCGGATGAGCGGTGGCTACTTCCCGACTCCGCGGGAGTACACCGTCGGCTACGGACTGACCCGCGACCGCCTGAAGCTGCTCAAGGACGGCGCCCCGATCCTGCACCCGGGTCCGATGAACCGTGGTCTCGAGATCGCCGCGGAAGCAGCCGACGCCGCCTCCAGCGCGGTGCTCGACCAGGTCTCGGCCGGTGTCGCGATCCGCATGTCCGTGCTCTACCACCTGCTCGCCGGCCCGTCGGCCGCGCCGACCACCAACGCGGGGGAGTGACCCGATGACCACCACACCCACGGGCAAGACCCTCATCAAGGGTGCCCGGATCCTCGGCGGCGAGGCGGCTGACCTGCTGGTCGTCGACGGGACGATCACCGAGATCGGCACCGGCCTGAGCGCGGCCGGCGCGACCGAGGTCGACGCCGACGGTCTGGTCGCCCTGCCCGGCTTCGTCGACCTCCACACGCACCTGCGCCAGCCGGGCCGTGAGGACGCCGAGACGATCCTCACCGGCTCGCAGGCGGCCGCCGTCGGTGGCTACACCGCGGTCCTGGCCATGGCCAACACCAACCCGGTGACCGACACCGCAGAGGCCGCCGAGCGCGTCTACGACCTGGGCCGCGCCGCCGGCCTGGTCGACGTGCAGCCTGTCGGCGCCGTGACCAAGGGCCTCGAGGGCCACGAGCTCGCCGAGCTCGGCCTGATGGCCCGGTCTCGCGCCGGTGTCCGGGTCTTCTCCGACGACGGCAAGTGCGTCCACGACGCCCGCGTCATGCGCCGCGCGCTGGAGTACGTCAAGGCGTTCGGCGGCGTCGTCTCCCAGCACGCGCAGGACCCGACGCTCGCGCCGTACGGCAGCGCCTGCTGCCACGAGGGCGAGCTCTCCGGCCAGCTCGGCCTGCCGGGGTGGCCCGGCGTCGCCGAGGAGGTGATCGTCGCCCGCGACGTGATGCTGGCCCGCCACACCGGCAGCCGCGTGCACGTCGCCCACGTCTCGACGGCCGGCTCGATCGAGGTCGTCCGCTGGGCCAAGGCCCAGGGCATCGACGTGACCGCCGAGGTGACGCCGCACCACCTGATCCTCACCACCGACGAGCTGATCGGCTACGACCCGACGTACAAGGTCAACCCGCCGCTGCGGCCCGCCGAGGACGTCCAGGCGCTCCGCGCGGCCCTCGCCGACGGCACCATCGACGCCGTGGCGACCGACCACGCGCCGCACGCGAAGCACGACAAGGAGCATGCCTTCGTCGACGCGGCGTTCGGCATGCTCGGCCTCGAGCAGGCGCTGTCGGTGGTCACCACCACGATGGTGGAGACCGGCCTGCTCGACTGGGCCGGCGTCGCCCGCGTCCTGTCGGTCAACCCGGCGCGGATCGCCGGGCTCGACGGCCACGGCCACGAGCTCGCCGTCGGTGCCCCCGCCAACCTCACCCTCGTCGACCCCTCGGCGAAGGTCACCGTGGACCGCGACGCCTCGGTGTCGCTGTCGCGCAACAACCCCTGGCACGGTCGCGAGCTGACCGGCGCCGTGCACGCAACGTTCCTGCGCGGTCGCGCAACCACGATGGAAGGGAAGCTCGTATGAGCCTCAAGCCCGCCCTGCTCGTACTCGAGGACGGACGCTCGTTCCGCGGCGAGTCCTTCGGCGCCGAAGGCGAGACCTTCGGCGAGGCCGTCTTCTCCACCGGCATGTCCGGCTACCAGGAGACGCTGACCGACCCGTCGTACCACCGCCAGGTCGTCGTCATGACCGCCCCCCACGTGGGCAACACCGGCATGAACGACGAGGACCCGGAGTCCCGCAAGATCTGGGTCGCCGGCTACGTCGTGCGTGACCCTGCCCGCATCCCGTCCAACTGGCGCTCGGTCCGCTCGCTCGACGACGAGCTGAAGGCGCAGGGCGTCGTCGGCATCTCCGGCGTCGACACCCGCGCGCTGACCCGCCACCTGCGGGAGGCCGGTGCGATGCGCGTCGGAATCTCCACGGTCGAGACCGACCCGGCTGCCCTGCTGGTGAAGGTCCAGCAGGCGGCCGAGATGGCCGGGTCGAACCTCTCCGACGCCGTCACCACAACCGAGGCGTACGTCGTGCCCGCCGTCGGTGAGAAGAAGTTCACCGTCGCAGCGGTCGACCTCGGCATCAAGGCGAACACCCCGCGGATGATGGCCGAGCGCGGCATCGAGGTCCACGTGCTGCCGGCCACCGCCACACTCGAGGAAGTCCGGGCAGTCGACGCGGACGGCCTCTTCTTCTCCAATGGCCCCGGCGACCCGGCCGCCACCACCGGTCAGGTCGAGCTGCTGAAGGCGGCTCTGGACGCGGGGATCCCGTACTTCGGCATCTGCTTCGGCAACCAGCTCTTCGGCCGGGCGCTCGGCTTCGGCACCTACAAGCTGAAGTACGGCCACCGCGGCATCAACCAGCCGGTCATGGACCGCACCACCGGCAAGGTCGAGGTCACCGCGCACAACCACGGCTTCGCGGTCGACGCCCCGCTCGAGGGCTCGACGACCACGCCGTACGGCGAGGCGACCGTCTCGCACATCAACCTCAACGACGACTGCGTCGAGGGTCTGGAGCTGCACGACGAGAAGGGCCTGAAGTCCTTCTCCGTGCAGTACCACCCCGAAGCGGCGGCCGGCCCGCACGACGCGGCGTACCTCTTCGACCGCTTCGTCCAGCTCATGACTGCACGCAACTACGGCCGGAAGGGCTGAACCAGATATGCCCAAGCGCGACGACATCAAGTCCGTCCTCGTCATCGGCTCCGGCCCGATCATCATCGGCCAGGCCTGCGAGTTCGACTACTCCGGCACCCAGGCCTGCCGCATCCTCAAGGCCGAGGGCCTCCGGGTCATCCTCATCAACTCCAACCCGGCCACGATCATGACCGACCCGGAGTTCGCCGACGCCACGTACGTCGAGCCGATCACGCCGGAGTTCGTCGAGAAGGTGATCGCCAAGGAGCGCCCCGACGCGATCCTGCCGACCCTCGGTGGCCAGACCGCCCTCAACGCGGCCATCGCCGCCCACGAGAACGGCGTGCTCGAGAAGTACGGCGTCGAGATGATCGGCGCCAACTTCGACGCGATCCACCGCGGTGAGAACCGCGAGCTCTTCAACGCCATCGTCGAGAAGGTCGGCGGCGAGGTCTGCCGCTCCGAGATCTGCCACACGATGGACGAGGTCCTGGCCGCGGTCGACACCCTCGGCGGCGTGTACCCGGTCGTCATCCGACCGTCCTTCACCATGGGCGGCACCGGCTCCGGCATCGCGTACGACGAGACCGAGCTGCGCCGCCTCGCGGGCGCCGGCCTCGCCGCGTCCCCGACGACCGAGGTCCTCATCGAGGAGTCGATCATCGGCTGGAAGGAGTACGAGCTGGAGGTGATGCGTGACAAGAAGGACAACGTCGTCATCATCTGCTCGATCGAGAACTTCGACCCGATGGGCACCCACACCGGTGACTCGATCACCGTCGCGCCGGCGATGACGCTCACCGACCGCGAGTACCAGCACCTGCGCGACCTCGCGATCGGCATCATCCGTGAGGTCGGCGTCGACACCGGTGGCTGCAACATCCAGTACGCCGTCAACCCGGCCGACGGTCGCGTCATCGTGATCGAGATGAACCCGCGTGTCTCGCGCTCCTCCGCGCTCGCGTCGAAGGCGACGGGCTACCCGATCGCCAAGATCGCCGCGAAGGTCGCCATCGGCTACACCCTCGACGAGATCGATAACGACATCACCGCCGGTCCGCAGGGCTCCACGGCCGCCTCCTTCGAGCCCACGCTCGACTACGTGGTCGTGAAGGTCCCGCGCTTCGCGTTCGAGAAGTTCCCGACCGCCGACGACACCCTCACCACGCACATGAAGTCCGTGGGCGAGGCGATGTCGATCGGCCGCAACTTCACCGAGGCGTTCAACAAGGCGCTCCGCTCCATGGAGAACAAGGCGGCCCCGTTCCGCTTCACCGGTGACCCGGGCGACAAGGCGGCCCTGCTCGCCGACATCAAGCGCCCGCATGACGGCCGCGTCCAGAAGGTCATGCAGGCGATCCGCGCCGGCGCCACCCAGGAGGAGATCTTCGACGCCACGAAGATCGACCCCTGGTTCGTCGACCAGCTCTTCCTCATCCACGAGGTCGCGGAAGCCACGGCCGCAGCACCCGCGCTCGACGAGGCCGCGCTGCGGCTCGCCAAGCGCCACGGCTTCTCGGACGCCCAGGTCGCTGACATCCGCGGCCTCTCCGAGGCCGAGGTCCGTGCGGCGCGCTGGGCCACCGGCGTGCGCCCGGTCTACAAGACGGTCGACACCTGCGCCGCCGAGTTCGCTGCCAAGACGCCGTACCACTACTCGTCGTACGACGAGGAGACCGAGGTGCAGCCGCGCGAGAAGCCGGCTGTGCTGATCCTCGGATCGGGCCCCAACCGCATCGGCCAGGGCATCGAGTTCGACTACTCGTGCGTGCACGCCGCCCTGGAGCTCACCAAGGCCGGCTACGAGACGATCATGGTCAACTGCAACCCGGAGACGGTCTCCACCGACTACGACACGGCCGACCGCCTCTACTTCGAGCCGCTGACGCTCGAGGACGTCCTGGAGATCTACCACGCCGAGCTCGCCGCCGGCCCCGTCGCCGGCGTCATCGCGACGCTCGGTGGGCAGACGCCGCTCGGCCTGGCCCAGGGCCTCAAGGACGCCGGCGTCCCGATCGTCGGCACCCAGCCCGAGGCGATCGACCTCGCCGAGGAGCGCGGCGCCTTCGGCCGCGTGCTCGACGAGGCCGGCCTGGTCGCGCCGAAGCACGGCACGGCGGTCTCCTTCGAGGACGCCCGCGACATCGCCCACACCATCGGCTACCCGGTGCTGGTGCGCCCGTCGTACGTCCTCGGTGGTCGCGGCATGCAGATCGTCTTCTCCGACGAGCAGCTCGAGTCCTACCTGGTCGCGGCGACGGACCTGATCAGCGAGGACCGTCCGGTCCTCATCGACCGGTTCATCGACGACGCGGTCGAGATCGACGTCGACGCGCTCTACGACGGCGAGGAGCTCTTCCTCGGCGGCGTCATGGAGCACATCGAGGAGGCCGGCATCCACTCCGGTGACTCCTCGTGCGCGCTCCCGCCGATCACCCTCGGCGCCGCCGAGATCAAGCGCATCCGTGCCGCCACCGAGGGCATCGCCAAGGGCGTCGGCGTGCGCGGCCTGATCAACATCCAGTTCGCGCTGGGCTCCGACGTCCTCTACGTGCTCGAGGCGAACCCGCGCGCTTCCCGCACCGTGCCGTTCGTCTCCAAGGCGACCGGCACGTCGCTCGCCAAGGCCGCGAGCCGCGTGATGATGGGCGAGACGATCGCCGACCTGCGCAAGGAAGGCGTCCTGCCGGAAGAGGGCGACGGAGGCATGCTTCCCGCCGATGCACCGATCGCGGTCAAGGAGGCGGTCCTGCCGTTCAACCGTTTCCGTACGCCGGAGGGCAAGTTCGTCGACTCCGTCCTCGGCCCGGAGATGAAGTCGACCGGTGAGGTCATGGGCTTCGACGCCGACTTCGGCACGGCGTTCAGCAAGGCCCAGGCCGCGGCGTACGGCCCGCTGCCCACGTCGGGCAAGGTCTTCATCTCGATCGCCAACCGCGACAAGCGCTCGATGATCTTCCCGGCCCGGGTCCTCGCCGACTACGGCTTCGAGCTGCTCGCGACGCAGGGCACCGTCGAGGTACTCCGCCGCAACGGCATCAACGCCACCGTCGTGCGCAAGGCGTTCGAGGGCGAGGGCGAGGGCGGCGAGAAGACCTCGGTCCAGATGATCCTGGACGGCGAGATCGACCTGATCGTCAACACCCCCAATGGCTCCGCCTCCGAGGCGCGTGTCGACGGCTACGAGATCCGCGCCGCCGCGGTGCTCACCGGCACCCCGTGCATCACGACGGTGCAGGGCGCAGCCGCGGCCGTCCAGGGCATCGCCGCGGTGCGGGGCGGAGACATCGGCGTGCGTTCGCTGCAGGAGTGGGCCGAGATCATCAACCCGGTCACCGAGGGGCAGCCCGCGTGAAGAAGCCCTACGACGTCCTCTTCGACGGCGTCTTCTCGAAGCTCGACCCCGAGAAGGCCCACGAGCAGGCGTTCGCGGCGATCCGCGCCGGCCGCGTCGCGACGGGAGCCTGGAACCGCACCCTGAAGGCGCGGCCGGTGACGGCAATGGGGATCACCTTCCCCAACGTCCTCGGGCTGGCGGCAGGCTTCGACAAGAACGCCGTCGGCATCGACGCGCTCGCGGGGCTCGGCTTCGGCCACATCGAGGTCGGCACGGTCACGGGGGAGGCCCAGCCGGGCAACCCGAAGCCGCGCCTCTTCCGCCTGCTCGACGACCGGGCCGTGGTCAACCGCATGGGCTTCAACAACGACGGTGCCGAGATCGTGGGGCGGCGCCTCGCCGCGCGCGCTGCCGCCCGCAAGGGCAAGCCGGGGCCCGTCGTCGGCGTCAACATCGGCAAGACCAAGGTCGTGCCTGACGACGACATCGCCGCAGTCATCAAGGACCACGAGAAGTCCGTCGACCACCTCGCGCCGTACGCCGACTACCTGGTGGTCAACGTGTCGAGCCCGAACACCCCGGGCCTGCGCAACCTGCAGGCGGTCGAGAAGCTCGCCCCGCTCCTCGAGGCAGTGCGCACGCGTGCTGACCAGGTCGTCACCGACCGGCGGGTGCCGCTCGTGGTGAAGATCGCCCCCGACCTCAACGACGACGACGTGCTCGCGGTGGCGGACATGGCGAAGGCGATCGGCCTGGACGGCATCACCGCGACCAACACGACGATCTCGCGTGACGGGCTCAGGTCACCGCAGGGCCGGATCGAGGAGATCGGCGCGGGCGGCCTCTCCGGGCGTCCGCTGACCCAGCGGTCCCTCGAGGTCCTCCGCCTGCTCAAGGGCCGTGTCGGTGACGACCTCACCCTGATCGGCGTCGGCGGCGTCACGACCGTCGAAGATGCCCGCGCCCGGCTCGACGCCGGAGCCGACCTGCTCCAGGGCTACACGGCGTTCATCTACGAGGGCCCGCTGTGGCCCCGCCGGATCCTGCGCGGGGTGCCGACCACCCGATGACGGGCACCCGATGACTGTGCAGGCGACCGCGGAGGTCCGGGCGAGTGAGCGGATCGGTGCGTTCCAGCACGTCACGCTCGCCGCGCCCGGCGTCGTGGAGAGCTTCCGACCGGGCAACTTCGTCAGCATCGCGCTCAGCGGCTCCGGGGCCGGCGACGCGCGGCTGCTGCGCCGCAGCTACTGGGTGCATCGCGTGCGTTCCTCGAGCGCCCACGGCGCCACCATCGACGTGGTCGTGCAGCCAGCCGGCATCGCGGGCAGCTGGCTCGCCGGCCTACCGGCGGGGGCGCCGGTGGACCTGATCGGGCCGCTCGGGCGTCCCTTCGCGCAGCCCAAGGAGGCTGTCGCCTGCGTCCTGGTCGGCGAGGGCTACGCCGCCGCGTCGCTCTTCCCGCTCGCCGAGCGCCTGGTCGAGCGCGGCTGCCCCGTCACCTTCCTGCTCGCAGGCGACACCGCAGCCGAGGTGATCGACGGACTCGACGTACGCCGCTCGGCCCGCGCGGTCACCGTGGTCACCGCTGACGGTTCGATGGGCGCCCAGGGGAGCGTCGCGCAGGCCCTGCCCGGCGTCCTGCAGCGCGCGGAACCGTCCGTCGTCTATGCCGCCGGTCCCGCGACGACACTGCACGCGGTCGCCGGGATCTCCGAGCAGCACGGCGCCTGGAGCCAGGTGGCGCTCGAGGTCCCGCAGGCGTGCGGCACCGGACTCTGCCACGACTGCATCGTCCCCGCGGTGGGCGAGGACGCCATCGCGCACCGCGTGCGCGCCTGCGCCGAGGGCCCGGTCTTCCGGGGTGACCGGATCCAGTGGGGGCTGCTGTGAGCCTCCCTCTGCACGTCGCCGCCGGCTGTGGCGGCACCGGCCGTGAGCTGGCGCCGTACGCCGACCTGGCCAGGCTCGCCGGCTTCGTCACGCGCACCCTCACGCTCGACCCCCGGCGGGGGAGCCGACTGCGGATCGCCGAGTCGCGCGGTGGACTGGTCCGCGCGCACCAGCTGCAGAACCCGGGCGTGGACCGCTTCCTGACCCATGAGCTGCCCTGGCTCGCCCAGCAGGGTGTCCCCACGTGGGCGTCCGTCACCGGATCGACGCCGGCGGACATCGCTGCCGTCGTACGCCGTCTGGCGACCGCCCCCGGCCTCACCGGCATCGAGCTGAACCTCGCCGTCGACGACCCGGCCTCCCTGCGGCTCCACGACGCCTCGTCACCACGGGGCGCCACCGAGGCCGTGCGCGCCGTCCTCGACGTGCTGCCCGACAACCTCGCCCTCCACGTCAAGCTCTGCTCCGACGTACGCCGCCTGCCGGCCGTCGCCCGCGCCGTCGCCGAGGTCGGCTGCGACGCCCTCGTCGTCGGCGGAGCGCTCCCTGCGGCCCTCGACAACGGCACGCCGGCTGAGCTGTCCGGTCCCGCCGTCCGGCCCGTCGCCCTGCGAGCCGTCCGCACGGTCCGCGCGGAGCTGCCTGAGTTCCCGATCGTCGGTGTCGGAGGAGTCACCACGGCCGCCGACGTCCGCGCCTTCGCGGCCGCCGGTGCCGGCACCGTCCAGGTCGGCTCCGCACTGCTGCACGACCCGTCCACACTCGCCCGCATCACCGCCGAGCTCGAGGAGCAGCCCTGATGACCACCCGCACCGACAGCCCCACCGCCAGCCCCTTCGGCGCCCGCCTGCGCACGGCGATGGACGAGCGAGGACCGCTCTGTCCCGGCATCGATCCGCACGCCTCGCTCCTGGCCGCCTGGGGCCTTCCGGACACGGCCGACGGCTGCGAGCGCTTCGCGATGACCGCCGTCGAGGCACTCGCTCCGGTCGTCTCCTCGATCAAGCCGCAGTCGGCGTTCTTCGAACGGCACGGCTCGCGCGGCGTCGCGGTGCTCGAGAAGGTCATCGCCGCCACCCGCGAGGCGGGCTGCCTGGTGATCCTCGACGTCAAGCGCGGTGACATCGGCACGACGGCACAGGCCTACGCCGACGCCTATCTCGACCCCACGAGCCCGCTCGCCTCGGACGCGATCACCGCGAGCCCGTACCTCGGCTTCGGCTCGCTCACCCCGATGATCGAGACCGCCGCACGACACGGCGCCGGCGTCTTCGCGCTCGCGCTGACGTCGAACCCCGAGGCGCCGCGGTTCCAGCACGCCCGCACCGCCGACGGCGGCACGATCGCAGGGGAGGTGCTCGCCGGCCTGCGTACCGCCAACGAGGGTGCCGCCTCGCTCGGCTCGTTCGGTGCCGTCGTCGGCGCCACGATCGGCTCCACGGACGAGAACCTCGACATCAACGGCCCCTTGCTGGTGCCCGGCATCGGCGCACAGGGCGGCACCGCTGACGACGTACGCCGGATCTTCGGGGCCGCTGTTCGCAATGTCGTGCCGACCTCGACGCGCGAGATCCTCGGCGCCGGACCGTCGGTGCAGGCAGTTCGGGACGCTGCCGCCCGCGCCAACGACCAGTTCGCGGCGCTGCTGTGACGGCGCGCCGATGAGGCTCCTCGTCGCCGGCGCACTCGTCGGCTGTCTGTCACTCAACGCGTGTTCCAGCGAGCGCGACCAGTGGTGCGGTCACGTCGAGGAGGCCGCGCCGAAGATCGGGAAGGCCCTCGACGAGGGCGGCTCCGAGAACGGCCTGCTCGACGCGCTTCCGGTCCTCCACGACCTGGCGGACGAGGCCCCGGACGACGTACGGGGGGAGTGGCGGACCCTCGTCCGAGCCATCCAGGACCTCGATGAGGCGGTCGAGGCCGAGGACGAGAAGGCGACGCAGCAGGCGGCCCTCAAGCTCGCGTCCCCGGACGTCCAGGATGCGGCGCATGCCGTCGACCAGGAAGCCCGCGACGTCTGCCACACGCCTCTCTTCTGACACCGATCGGCCCAGTTGTCCGGTCCGCGTTGCCGCTCGCGGGATCACCTGACTAGATTGGCCGCCTGCCTTCCCGATCCGACACGAGGACCTGACACGTGGCCCTGCCCCAGCTGACCCCGGAACAACGCCAGGCTGCCCTGGACAAGGCCGCCGCCTCCCGCCGTGAGCGCGCCGAGGTCAAGAACAGGCTGAAGAACTCCGGCGCGTCGATCATGGACGTGATCCGCGAGGGCCAGATCAACGAGGTCATCGGCAAGATGAAGGTCGTCGACCTCCTGCAGTCGATGCCCGGTCTGGGCAAGGTGCGGGCACGCCAGCTCATGGAGCGGCTGGCGATCGCCGAGAGCCGCCGTGTGCGTGGTCTGGGCGCCAAGCAGGTCGCGGCCCTCGAGGCCGAGTTCACCCGCGACTGATGCCGGAGAGCACCCCCCGCCTGCTCGTCCTGGCAGGCCCGACCGCGGTCGGCAAGGGCACCGTCGCCGCGGCCGTCCGCGAGGACTACCCGGACGTCTGGATCTCCGTCTCCGCGACGACCCGCGCTCCGCGCCCCGGAGAGGTCGACGGCGAGCACTACCACTTCGTCACCGACGATGAGTTCGACCGGATGATCGAGGAGGGCGACCTCCTGGAGTACGCCGTCGTCCACGGCCACGCGAAGTACGGCACGCCGCGCTCGCCGGTCGAGGCCGCCCTGGCCACCGGCCGGCCCGCCATGCTGGAGATCGACCTGCAAGGCGCGCGCCAGGTGAGGGCCAACATGCCCGAGGCTCTGCTCGTCTTCCTGGCGCCTCCGTCGTGGGACGAGCTCGTCCGTCGACTGGTCGGCCGCGGCACCGAGACCGAGGAGCAGCGCGAGCGCCGGCTGGCCACGGCGAAGGTCGAGCTGGCCGCCGAGGCGGAGTTCGACGTGACGATCGTCAACCACGAAGTTCACGAGGCAGCCGCCGAGTTGGTAAAGTTGATGCGAGCCTGACCTGGCGTCGTGCCGTCATGCTCCTGCACCACCCCTGATCCCCGAATTTAAGGCGTTCCCACGTGTCTGCTCCCACCGGCGAGGGTGTCACCAACCCGTCGATCGACGACCTGCTGACGAAGACCGACTCGAAGTACAAGCTGGTCCTCTACAGCGCGAAGCGTGCGCGGCAGATCAACGCCTACTACTCGCAGCTCGGCGAGGGCCTGCTCGAGTACGTCGGCCCGCTCGTCGACACGCACGTCCAGGAGAAGCCGCTCTCGATCGCGCTCCGCGAGATCAACAGCGACCTGCTGACCTGCGAGGACATCGACCCGGCCGAGCTCGCTGCCGAGGAGGCCGCGCAGGCGGCCGCGGCTGCCGACGCCGGCTCGTTCACCGAGCCTGCGTGATCCGAGGCTGAGACCGATGTCGCCGCGGGTCGTCCTCGGCGTCAGCGGCGGCATCGCGGCGTACAAGTCCTGCGAGCTGCTGCGGCGCTTCACCGAGTCCGGCCACGACGTCACCGTCGTTCCCACGGCGGCGGCGCTCGAGTTCGTCGGGGCGCCCACCTGGGCGGCCCTTTCGGGCAAGCCGGTCGCTTCCGACGTGTGGACGCGCGTCGAGGCAGTGCCCCACGTCCAGATCGGCCAGCACGCCGATCTGGTCGTGGTCGCGCCGGCCACCGCCGACCTGCTGGCCAAGGCCGCCCACGGGCTCGCTGACGACCTGCTGACCAACACGCTGCTCACGGCGCGCTGCCCGGTGGTCTTCGCCCCGGCGATGCACACCGAGATGTGGGAGCACCCGGCGACACAGGCCAACGTCCGCACCCTGCGCGAACGGGGCGCTGTGGTCATCGAGCCTGCCGAGGGCCGCCTGACCGGCAAGGACACTGGCAAGGGCCGCCTTCCCGAGCCGAGCGAGATCTTCGAGCTTGCGCTCGACGTGCTGTCGAGGGGGGCCGTTGCGCCCGATCTCGCCGGCCGGCACGTCCTGGTCTCCGCCGGCGGCACGCGCGAGTACCTCGACCCGGTGCGCTTCCTGGGCAACCGCTCGAGCGGCCTGCAGGGCTACGCCCTGGCGCGCGCGGCGGCAGCCCGCGGCGCCGAGGTCACGCTCGTGGCGGCCAACGTGACACTGCCCGATCCCGCCGGAGTCAAGGTCGTGCGGGTCGAGACCACCGCCCAGCTGCGCGACGCGGTGCTCGCCGCTGCTCCGTCCGCCGATGCGGTCGTGATGGCGGCGGCCCCCGCCGACTTCAGGCCGACCGACGTCAGCGACGCGAAGATCAAGAAGGCCGATGACGGGTCGGCGCCGACGATCACGCTGGAACAGAACCCCGACATCCTCAAGGAGATCTCGCAGCACCGCCTGCGGGAGGGCCAGGTCATCGTCGGCTTCGCCGCCGAGACCGGCGACGCGACCGGGTCGGTCCTCGAGCTCGCCACGGCGAAGCTCGCCCGCAAGGGGTGCGACCTGCTCGTCGTCAACGACGTCTCGGGCGGCGCTGTCTTCGGCAGCCCCGACAACGAGGCGGTCATCCTCGCGGCCTCCGGTCACCGGGCCGACGTCCCGCGGGGGAGCAAGGCAAGCGTGGCGCATGCCATCTGGGACCAGGTTGCCGCTAACCTTCGCGGCTGAGACGGACGCCGGGGGCTCTGCAGGCGCCGTCTATCGTTGAGTTCAACATCACACCAATGCATGGGAGTGGAACGACTGTGGCTGGACGCCTCTTCACCTCGGAGTCCGTGACCGAGGGTCACCCCGACAAGATCGCTGACCAGATCAGCGACACGATCCTCGACGCGCTCCTGGCTGACGACCCGATGAGTCGTGTGGCCGTCGAGACGCTCGTCACCACGGGTCTCGTCATGGTCGCGGGCGAGGTCACCACCTCGACGTACGCCCCGATCGCGCAGCTCGTGCGCCAGAAGGTCCTCGAGATCGGCTACGACGCCTCCGAGAAGGGCTTCGACGGTCACTCCTGTGGCGTGCAGATCGCCATCGGCGCGCAGTCGGCCGACATCGCGCAGGGTGTCGACGACGCCTTCGAGGAGCGCGTCGACGGCTCCGGTGACGAGCTCGACAAGCAGGGCGCCGGCGACCAGGGCCTGATGTTCGGCTACGCCTGCGACGACACCCCGGAGCTCTTCCCGCTCCCGATCAAGATGGCCCAGACGCTCGCTGAGCGCCTCACCGCGGTGCGCAAGGACGGCACGCTGCCGTACCTCCGCCCCGACGGCAAGACCCAGGTCACCATCGAGTACGACGAGGACGACCGCGCCGTGCGCGTCGACGCCGTCGTGCTGTCGACGCAGCACTCCGAGGACGTCGACCAGGAGACCCTGGCCAAGGACATCACCGTCCACGTCATCGAGCCGGTCCTCGAGCAGTTCAAGGACTCGGTGCCCTCCGAGGGCCACAAGCTCTACATCAACCCGACCGGCCGCTTCGTCATCGGTGGCCCCATGGGTGACGCCGGCCTGACCGGCCGCAAGATCATCGTCGACACCTACGGCGGCATGGCCCGTCACGGTGGTGGCGCCTTCTCGGGCAAGGACCCGTCGAAGGTGGACCGTTCGGCCGCCTACGCCATGCGCTGGGTCGCGAAGAACATCGTCGCCGCGGGCCTGGCCCGCCGCGCCGAGGTCCAGGTCGCCTACGCGATCGGCGTGGCGCACCCCGTCGGCGTCTTCGTGGAGACCTTCGGCACCGGCGTCGTCCCGGACGAGAAGATCCAGGAGGCCGTGCTCGAGGTCTTCGACCTGCGTCCGGCCGCCATCCTGCGCGACCTCGACCTGCGTCGTCCGATCTACGCGAAGACGGCCGCCTACGGTCACTTCGGCCGTGAGCTCCCCGAGTTCACCTGGGAGCGCACCGACCGCGCCGACGCGCTGAAGGCTGCTGCGGGAGTCTGATCGACGCACAACGCCGCCCATGCGCCGCATGGGCGGCGTTGTCGTTCGTCGAAGTCCGCTCCCCACACGGACTCCTGCCTCGCTCCGCCTTGCCCTACGGCACCTGAGCGGCGCTCTGCTGTCGATCCTGTGGAGGAGCCGTTTGCGGTGTCGGGGTGGTCTGGGAGAGTTCTGCCGTGAGCCGCACGCCTGACGCCGAGGAGCAGCCCGAGCTGGTGCCCGGCCTCGTGCGCGCGCAGGTCAAGGCGGCGAAGACCCGCGCCGCAAAGGCTTCCGCGCCCGTGGCCGCCTCCTCGGTCGAGCCGGTGGCGCGCGTGCTCGTCGACACCGGTCTCGCCCACCTCGACCGCACCTTCGACTACCTCGTTCCCGCGTCGATGGCCGATGACGCCGTCTCAGGAGCCCGCGTCAAGGTCCGCTTCGCCGGCAAGGACGTGGATGGCTTCGTCGTCGAGCGGGCGGCGGCGAGCGAGCACGACGGCCGGCTGCAGTCGCTGCGCCGCGTGGTGAGCCCGGTCCCGGTGCTCCAGCCCCAGGTGCTCGAGCTGGTCACGCGCGTCGCTGCGCGCTACGCCGGGTCCCGGGGCGATCTGCTGCGCCTGGCCGTGCCGCCACGCCACGCGACCGTGGAGCAGGAGCCTCCTGGTGAGTCAACCGTGCCCACGTCCGGTCCGCTCGATCCACGCCTCACCGAGCCGTGGGGGAGCGTCCTCGGCGGCGTCGACCTGGTCTCCAGCCTCGCCCAGGGCGGAGCGCCGCGGGCCGTCTGGTCGGCGACGCCCGGCACCGACCGCGGCCGGCCGACCTGGGTTCTCCAGGTCGCCTCAGCGGTCGCGTGCACCGTGGCGAGCGGTCGCGGCGCGTTGGTCATCGTCCCCGACGCGCGCGATGCCCAGCAGGTCTCCGACGCCCTGGCGCCGGTCGTGGCACGCCACCTCGTGCTCCAGGCCGACGCCGGCCCCGCCCAGCGCTATCGCGACTTCCTCGCCGTGCTGCGTGGAGCGGTCACGGTCGTCGTCGGCACCCGCGCGGCTGCCTACGCCCCTGTCCGTGACCTCGGGCTGGTCCTCCTGTGGGACGACGGTGACGACTCCCACGAGGAGCCCCGCGCGCCGTACCCCCACGTCCGTGAGGTTGCGCGCACGCGTGCGGAGATCGAGGGGTGCGCACTCCTCATCGGTGGTCTGGGCCGGACCCCTGACGCCCAGCTCCTCGTGCGCACCGGCTTCGCCCGCTCGCTCAGTCCGGCCCGCGAGAGCCTCCGGGCCGCGCTCTCGGTCACTGTCGCCGGTGCCACCGAGCACGACCTCGAGCGCGATCCGTTCGCGCGCACGACGCGGATGCCGCAGCAGGTGCACCACCTCGTGCGTGGGGCGCTGGAGGACGGTCCGGTCCTGGTCCAGACCCCTCGTCGCGGCTATGCCGCAGCACTCGCCTGCGAGCGCTGCCGCACCCCTGCCCGTTGCCGCACGTGCTCCGGTCCCTTGGCGCTCGCGTCACCGACGGCTCCACCGACCTGCCGCTGGTGCGGTCGGTCCGAGCAGGCGTGGGCGTGTGGCGCATGCGGCCACCGCGGCCTGCGTGCCCCCGTCGTGGGCGAGGTGCGCACCGCCGAAGAGCTGGGGAGGGCGTTTCCCGGCGCGCGCGTGATCACGTCAGGCGGTGACCGCATCCTCGACCGGGCCCCCTCGGCCGCACGCACCATCGTGGTGTCGACGCCGGGCGCCGAGCCCCCCGCCCCGGAAGGCTACGCAGCGGTCGTCCTGCTCGACACCTGGCTGATGCTCGCCAGGCCTGACCTGCGTGTCCGCGAGGAGGCCCTCCGTCGCTGGACCACGGCTGCCGCCCTGACCCGGTCCGGGGGCCGGGTGCTCGCCGTGGGCGACGCGGCCGATCCCACGCTGCAGGCCCTCGTCCGGTGGGACCCGGTCGGTCATGCGGAGCGCGAGCTGGCTGACCGCGCCTCGGCCCACATGCCTCCCTCGTGCCGGGTCGCCACCCTGAGCGGGTCGCTCGGGGCCGTCGATGACGCGATGACGCTGCTCTCGCTGCCACCCGGCACCGAGGTGCTCGGCCCCGTAGAGCACGGCGACGACGTGGTGCGCACGGTGCTGCGCGTCCCGTGGGCGGCGGGCGCGGCGCTGACCGACGCCCTCAGCGAGCTCCAGCGGATCCGATCGGCGCGCCGGCTCGATCCCGTGCGGGTGCAGGTGGACCCCGTCACCCTCTGACCCCTCTCTAGACTCTTCCCCGTCATCAAGTGAAGGAGTCCCGTGGCTGTCCAGCCGATCCGCCTCTTCGGAGACCCCGTGCTGCGCAAGCGCGCCACCGAGGTCACCTCGTTCGACCGCGAGCTGAAGCGGCTCGTCCAGGACCTCACCGACACCATGCTCGAGGCGCCGGGCGCCGGTCTCGCAGCACCGCAGATCGGCGTCTCGCTCCGCGTCTTCACCTGGTACGTCGACGGCGAGGTGGGTCACCTGATCAACCCGACGCTGGAGCTCTCCCAGGAGATCCAGGACGGCCTCGAGGGGTGCCTCTCCCTTCCCGAGCTGACCTACGAGTGCAAGCGTGCGATGTCGGTCGTGGCCCAGGGCTTCGACATGCACGGCGAGCCACTCACGATCCATGGCTCTGAGCTCCTGGCCCGGGCGATCCAGCACGAGACCGACCACCTCGACGGGGTCCTCTTCATCGACAAGCTCGACAGCGATGCGCGCAAGGCCGCGATGCGCCAGATCCGCGAGTCGGAGTGGTTCGGCGACGCCGGGCAGCCGCAGATCAAGGTGTCGCCCCACCGCACCAACGGATTCGGATTCTGAGCATGCGCCTGGTCTTCGCCGGCACCCCCGAGGTCGCCGTCCCGTCCCTCGACGCGCTCGCCACGTCACCCCACGAGGTCGTCGCCGTCATCACCCGCCCGGACGCCCCGGCAGGCCGGGGACGGAAGCTCCTGCCGTCACCGGTCGCCGTGCGCGCGGAGGAGCTGGGCATCCCGGTCCTCAAGCCGGGGCACCCGCGCGACCCGGAGTTCCAGGCGGCCCTCGCAGAGCTCGATCCCGACTGCTGTCCGGTCGTCGCCTACGGCGCACTGCTGCCCCAGAGCGCGCTCGACATCCCGCGCCACGGGTGGGTCAACCTGCACTTCTCGCTCCTTCCGGCGTGGCGTGGCGCCGCTCCGGTGCAGCGCTCGATCTGGGCTGGCGACGAGATCACCGGCGCGACGACGTTCCGGATCGTCAAGGAGCTCGACGCCGGGCCGACGTTCGGGATGATGACCGAGCGGATCCGTGCGACCGACACCGCGGGCGACCTGCTCGACCGCCTCGCGGAGGGTGGCGCCCAGCTACTCGTCCAGACGATCAGCGGCATCGAGTCGGGTCAGCTCGAGGCGCGCGAGCAGGTGACCGACGGCCTGCTCTCCTACGCCCCGAAGATCCAGGTCGACGACGCGAGGATCGTCTGGAGCGAGCCCGCCGTCGGCGTCGACCGCCGGATCCGGGCCTGTAGCCCGTTCCCGGGCGCGTGGACCACCTTCCAGGACGAGCGGATCAAGATCGGACCCGTCACCATCGGCGCGAGCTCCGACCTGGCGCCCGGCCAGCTCGAGATCACCAAGAACGCCGTCTACGTCGGCACGAGCTCGACGGTCGTCAAGCTCGGTGAGGTCAAGGCGTTCGGCAAGAAGCAGATGGCTGCCGCCGACTGGGCGCGTGGCATCCAGGGCTTCCCGTCCGACGCGTGCTTCGAGTGACGATGAGCCGCCCTGCCACGCCCGACGACATCGACGGGATCTGCCGCGCCCTCCCCGAGGTCGAGCTGGGCACCAGCTGGGGTGACCGGCCGACGTACAAGGTGCCGGCAGGGCCGAAGGGCCGGGGCTTCCTGCTCTACCGGGCGCCCGGCGCCACGGCGATCGACCCGGCGAGCGGTGAGCCGTTCGACGACCTGCTGGTGATCCGGACCGGCTCGGAGTCCGACAAGGCGGCCCTCGTCGATGACGACCGGCTGCCGTTCTTCACCGTCCCGCACTTCCGGGGCTACAACGCGGTGCTGGTCCAGGAGTCCCGACTCGGCGAGATCGCTCTCGACGAGCTGACCGAGATCATCGAGGACGCCTGGCTCGCCGTCGCGCCCGCACGCCTCCGCAAGGAATTCCTCGAGGAGCGCGGCCATGGCTGATCCCCGTCGCAAGGGCGCGCGCCGTCCCGCCCCGCAGTCCGGTGGGCGACCGCCGAAGCCGCGGCCCAGCGCCGACCCGACACGGCGAGCGGCTTACGACGTGCTGACGGCGGTCCGCGTGGAAGGTGCCTTCACGAACCTCCTGCTGCCCCAGGTGCTCCGCAAGTACTCCCTGGACGGGCGTGACGCGGCGTTCACGACCGAGCTGGCCAGCGGCACGATCCGCCGCCAGGGCACGTACGACGTCATCATCGGTGCCTGCGCCGACCGGCCGCTCGCACGCATCGAGGCGAAGGTCCTCGATGCCCTGCGCCTCGGCGTCCACCAGCTGCTCGCGATGCGCGTGCCGGACCACGCAGCGATCTCGACCACGGTGGACCTCGTGCGCAGCACCATCGGGCAAGGCCCCGCCGGCTTCACCAACGCCGTGCTGCGGCGGGTGGGGGAGAAGCCGCTGGAGGAGTGGGTCCGCCTGCTCGCCCCGGCGAAGGTCCACGAGTTCGCGGCGTTCGCCCACTCCCACCCCCTCTGGGTGGTCGATGCCCTCGCCGAGGCTGTCGCAGCGACGAAACCCGACGACGTGCGCGCCGAGCTCGACGCCCTGCTCGCCGCCGACAACGTCGCGCCCAAGGTCATGCTGGTGGCCCGCCCCGGTCTCGCGACCCTCGACGAGCTGATCCTCGCCGGAGGCGAGCCCACCGGGCGCTCGCCGTACGCCGTGGAGCTCGCGGGGGGCGACCCGTCGGTGATCCCGGCAGTGGCCGAGGGCCGGGCGGGCGTGCAGGACGAGGGCTCGCAGCGGGTGGCCCTTGCGCTGGCCGCCGTGCCGCTCGACGGACGCGATGAGCTGTGGCTCGATCTCTGCTCGGGCCCTGGCGGGAAGTCCGCTCTCCTCGCTGCGGTCGCGGCCCAGCGGGGCGCTCTCGTGCTGGCCAACGAGCGCCAGCACCATCGTGCGCGGCTGGTCGCCGAAGGCGTGCGCGCCGCCCGCGCGGGCGTGGCCGGCGTCATCACGGGTGACGGCACGCGTCCTGCCTGGGCCGCCGGCACGTTCGACCGGGTCCTCGTCGACGCGCCCTGCTCAGGACTCGGCGCGCTGCGCCGTCGCCCCGAGGCGCGTTGGCGCAAGACGCCCCCCGAGGTCGAGGAGCTCGTCCCGCTGCAGCGCGCACTGCTCCACACCGCCCTCGACGGTGTGCGTCCCGGCGGGGTCGTGGTCTACGCGACCTGCTCGCCCGTGCTCGCAGAGACCCGTGGCGTCGTCGACAGCGTTGTCGCTGTTCGCGGCGACGTCGCCGTCGAGCGGACCGAGCAGCTCTGGCCGCACCGCGACGGCTGCGACGCGATGTACCTCGCGGTGCTCCGCCGCGGCTGACCCGGAGGCTCGCCGAACGCACCTATGCTCGGGCCATGGCCAGCCCGTTCGTGGAGATCGAGGTCCCGCCCACCGACGGTGACGGGGAGCTCCGGACCGTCAAGGTCACCAACCCCGACCGCGTCTACTTCCCGGAGACGGGCGCCACGAAGCTGGACCTGGTCGACTACTACCTCAGCGTCGGCCCCGGCATCGTCAACGCGCTCCGGGAGCGGCCCTGCATGCTGCACCGCTTCCCGAAGGGCCTGTCGGGGGAGAAGGTCCACCAGAAGCGCCTTCCGGCCGGGGCTCCGCCGTGGGTCGAGACGGTCGAGCTCTTCTTCCCCCGCTGGGGGCGCACGGCGGATGAGCTCTGCGTGACGGAGCTGGGGTCGGTGATCTGGGCCGTGCAGATGTCAACCGTCGAGTTCCACCCGTGGAACAGCCGGCGGACCGACACGGAGAAGCCCGACGAGTGGCGCATCGACCTCGACCCCGGCCCGGCGTGCGACTGGGCCACCGTCCAGCGCACAGCGGCGGTCGTGCACGAGGTCCTCGACGAGCTCGGTGTGGTCGGCTTCCCCAAGACCAGCGGCGGCAGTGGCGTCCACGTCTACGTCCGCATCCCTCCCGAGCACGGCTTCCGGGAGGTACGCCGCGCAGCCCATGCGTTCGCGCGCGAGGTCGAACGTCGTGCCTCCGGCATGGTGACGACCGCGTGGTGGCGCAAGGACCGTGACCCCGCGCAGCTCTTCATCGACTACAACCAGAACACCCGCGACCACACGATCGCCTCGGCGTACTCCGTGCGAGGTGTGCCGAACGCACGCGTGTCCGCACCCGTGACGTGGGACGAGATCCCGGAGTGCGAGCCCGACGACTTCACCATCGAGACGATGCCGGCGCGATTCGCCGAGCTCGGTGACCTGCACGAGGCCATCGACGACCACCCGTGGTCGATCGCCCCCTTGCTGGAGTGGGCCGACCGCGACGAGGCGGCCGGGGAGTCGGCACCGGCCGACGAGGGCTAGGCACCCCCAGCGACGTCGGCTCGCACCGGACGCATCAGTCCCAGGAGCAGATCTTGTCTACGGCGGAGCCGATCGCGTCACCCACCGCTTCACCGGCATCGTCGACTGCGTCCACGGCACCCGACACAGCCTCACCCACGGTAGAAGCTGCATCACCGGCAAGGTCGAGAGCCTCGTCCACACCCTCGACCGCCGCATCGATTGAAGCCCGACCGGCCTCGCTGGCCAGGAAGCCTCCCACCGCCGCACCGACCCCACCCAGGACCACCGTCCCGACGCCGGGGCAGATCGCCGTGCCGAGGGCGGCCATGGGCTGCCCGAGCGCGAGGGCACCTGCGATCGCCGTGCCACCTTCGAGAGTGGCCCTCACGGCGGTGCGGCCCACCCGATCAGAGGTCGACAGGCGCGTATCGTCGGCATCCGCCTGCCACTGGCCCTGGCCCGCGGTGGCAACGCTGAGCGCCGTGCCCACCGGCCCGGCCGCCTTCGCCGCGCGGCTCACCACCGGACCGGCTCGCGTCACCGCTGCGGCGGCGCCGACGACCTGAGGATTCTCTGACCCCAGCGCCTTCGCCAACCGAGCCGCCCGGGCGGCGCCGAGTCGAGCCTTCGCCTTGTCGCTCAGCACATCGGCCGCGCCGGGGAGCCCGACGAGCCACGAGGTCTGCCCGAGCAGGTCAGCCTCGGGGTCGGGTCGATGGAGAACGCCGTCGAGAATCGCGGTCAGCAGTCGCTCGGCCATCTCGCCTTCCGTGACCGTCCGGAGCACGCCTGCCAGCTCCTGGTGCGCCCGGAGCTCGTCGGCTCGGGCAGCCCGGACCGCGTGCGCTGCGGGATGGTGGGACGCCGCGGTGAAGCCGTCTCCCGTCATCGCGAGTCCGTCGGCGAGCGCTTGGTCGCGTGCGCCAGCCAGACCGGCTGCCACGCGGCCAAGCACTTCGCCGAGGTCGCCCAGACCCCGGGCGAGCTGCTGCATGCGCTGCGCGACCTCGTGCGCGGACGCGACCTCCGACGCGACGCGGAGCGCGGCGGCGTCGCGCGCGGTGCCGGTCCACATCGGAGTCGGCAGCACCCGGGTGACCCGACGCGCGGCGTCGACGACGTCGGTCGCCACCTGGCGCAACCAGGCTGCGAGGACACCGCACGCACGGGGGTCTCCGTGGAGATCGGTGGGCCACCAGTCGGCCATCAGTCGCCCCAGCCGAGCAGCGACACGGCGACGGCATCGTCTGCGGCGGCGTACGACTGGGCGGCGGCCTCGAACGCAGCACCGAGCTGGGTCAGCTCCTCACCGAGCGAGACCGCTTCGTCGACCAGCTGCCGCACCGCGGCCGCCACCTCGTCGCTGGACCGGCCGGCGTCCGGGAGCAGGGGCACGTCAAGGGCCTCGAGCTGTGCACCGGCAGCCGCGAGGGCGGTGGCGGTCTCGGGCAGGTCGTCGGGCCGCACGCCGAATCCATTCGTCATGCCTGTGACTACCCGGTGGGTCCGCTGCCGATTCAGCGCACAGGAGCGCCTGTGGAAGGACCTAGACTGCGGCCCGTGGCCACGTGCATGCAGATCACCCCGTCGATCCTCAACGCCGACCTGGCGAACCTCGGCGCCGAAGTACGTCGCATCGGCAGCGCCGACATGGTGCACATCGACGTCATGGACAACCACTTCGTCCCCAACCTCACGCTCGGCCTCCCGGTGGTCGAGTCGCTGCGCTCGCACACCGACCTCCCGTTCGACGCGCACCTGATGATCGCGGACCCCGACCGCTGGGCTCCGGCGTACGCGGAGGCGGGCTGCGCGTCGGTCACCTTCCACGTGGAGGCTGCGGCAGCTCCGGTGCGGCTGGCACGTGAGATCCGCAAGCAGGGTGCGCGCGCGTCGATGGCGCTCAAGCCGGCCACGCCGATCGAGCCCTACGAGGACATGCTCGCCGAGCTCGACATGGTGCTGATCATGACCGTGGAGCCCGGATTCGGCGGCCAGAAGTTCCTCGACCTCTGCCTGCCGAAGATCCGCCGTACGCGCGCGCTCATGGAGAAGCACGGCGTCGAGACCTGGCTCCAGGTCGACGGCGGCGTGTCCCTCGAGACGATCGAGCGCTGCGCCGAGGCGGGGGCCGACGTCTTCGTGGCCGGCTCGGCCGTCTACAGCGCCGCCGACCCCGACGCCATGGTCAAGGACCTGCGCGCAAAGGCCGAGGCTGCCCGCGCCTGACCGGTTCCGGCGATCCCCTGACCGGGATTCCCGGTCGCCCGCATGGCGCACCCCACGTGGTTGAGACGTCAGCCATGTGCAAGGATTGTGCCGACGAGTTGAACACTCGCGTGCACTGGGGGCGGTGAAATTCCGCACCGGCGGTGACTGGAGCCCTACCACCAGGTGAGGCGTCAGAAGTCCGCGACCCGGCCGCAGCCAGCGGCCGGTTGATGAGGTGAGACTCCTCAACCGACGGTCAGAGTCCGGATGGAAAGCGCACGCGGTACGACGCCCGCTCACCCGGCTCGCGCACGACGCGCACCGCAGGTGACCAGGCCCGCACCGGCAGCCCCTGGAGTCCGCGACCGGACACAGAGAGAGCGCCATGGCCTTCACTGCCGCTGAGCACGACGCGATGCTGCGTGCGCTCGAGCTGGCCGCGACCCCCGGCGTACCGCTCGGGCCCAACCCGCGGGTGGGCTGCGTCGTCCTGGCTCCCGACGGGACCACCCTCGTCGAAGGCTTCCACCGCGGAGCCGGCACGGCTCACGCCGAGGCGGCCGCCATCGCCGCCGCGCAGGAGCGGGGCATCGACCTCGCCGGCGCCACCGCCGTCGTCACCCTCGAGCCGTGCAACCACACCGGCCGCACCGGACCGTGTGCCCAGGCACTCATCGGTGCCGGGGTGGCCCGCGTCGTCTTCGCACAGTCCGATCCCAATCCCGAAGCCGCCGGAGGAGCGGAGACCCTCCGTGACGCCGGCATCGAGGTCGAGCACGGACTCATGGAGGCGCAGTCGCACGCGCTGAACCGGGTCTGGTCCTTCGCCCTCGCCCACCAGCGTCCGTTCGTCACCTGGAAGTTCGCGACGTCGCTCGACGGCCGGAGCGCTGCTGCCGACGGCACGAGCAAGTGGATCACCAGCCGTGCCGCGCGGATCGACACCCATCGGCTCCGGGGCCTCGCCGACACCATGCTGGTCGGCACCAACACCGTCGAGCTCGACGACCCGCAGCTCACCGTCCGCGACGCGTCCGACGAACCCCTTGCCGAGCAGCCGCTCCGCGCGGTCATGGGCCTGCGCGACCTGCCGGCCCGCTCGCGGGTCTTCGACGGCTCGGCCGGCACCATGCACCTGCGCACGCACGACCCTGCCGAGGCACTCGCCCAGCTCTTCGCCAAGGAGCGCCGCCACGTCTTCCTCGAAGGCGGTCCGACGCTCGCTGCAGCGTTCTGGAAGGCCGGGCTCGTCGACGAGGTCGTCACGTACGTCGCTCCAGTGCTGCTCGGCGCCGGACGGAATGCCGTCGACGACCTCGGCATTCACACCATCAGCGACGCGGCGCACCTGCGGGTCACCGACGTCGCCGTCATCGAGGCAGACGGCGAGGACACCTGCGTCCGCCTCACCCTGACCACCCTGGGCACGCCGCTCCGCGGTCTGGCCACGCACGAGGAGGACTGATGTTCACCGGCATCATCGAGGAGCTCGGCACCGTCGAGGCGATCGAGCGGCTCGACGACGCGATCCGGCTCACCATCCGCGCCAGCACGGTGCTCGAGGGCACCGGCCTGGGCGACTCGATCGCGGTCAACGGCTGTTGCCTCACCGTCGTCTCGACGAGCTCGACCACCGGGGGAGCCCCCGACCTGTGGACCGCCGACGTCATGCAGGAGTCGCTCGACAAGACCTCCGTCGGTGACCTCGAGGTCGGCGACGAGGTCAACCTCGAGCGCGCGGTCACCGCCGACAAGCGCCTCGGCGGCCACGTCGTCCAGGGCCACGTCGACGGAGTCGGCGAAGTCGTCGCGCGCACCCCCAGCGAGCACTGGGAGCTCGTCGAGCTCCAGGCACCTGCGGGCATGGGGCGCTACCTCGTCGACAAGGGCTCGATCACCATCGACGGTGTCAGCCTCACGGTCGTCGAGGCCCGCGACGACGACACGTTCACCGTCAGCCTCATCCCCGAGACCCTCGCCCGTACGACGATGGGTCGCCGCCAGCCGGGCGACCGGGTCAACCTCGAGGCCGACGTCATCGCCAAGCACGTCGAGAAGCTGCTGACCAGCGGCTACTTGCAGAAGCTCATGAAGGAGCAGGACCAGTGACGACCGTTCAGGACCCCAACGCCCCGCAGCCCGGCGAGGCCCAGCACGGCGGCGTCCGCCTCGACGACGTCGAGCAGGCGATCGCCGACATCGCAGCGGGCAAGGCCGTCATCGTCGTCGACGACGAGGGCCGCGAGAACGAGGGCGACATCATCTTCGCCGCGTCGAAGGCGACTCCCGAGCTGATGGCGTGGACGATCCGCCACTCCAGCGGCGTGATCTGTGCCCCGATGCCGGCCGAGATGCTCGACCGCCTCGAGATCCCGCTGATGACGCCGCACAACAAGGACGCGTACCGCACGGCGTACACGATCTCGGTGGACGCCCGTGACGGCACGACGACCGGCATCTCGGCGGCCGACCGTGCGCGCACCGTCAAGGTGCTCGCCGACTCCGCCACCGAGCCGTGGGAGCTGACCCGTCCCGGTCACGTCTTCCCGCTGCGCTACCGCGAGGGCGGCGTGCTGGTCCGCCGGGGCCACACCGAGGCTGCGGTCGACCTCGCCCGCCTCGCCGGTCTCACGCCAGTCGGTGTCCTCGTCGAGGTCGTCAACGACGACGGCACGATGAAGCGCGCGCAGGAGCTGCGTGAGTTCGCCGATGAGCACGGCATCTGCATGATCTCGATCGAGGACCTGGTCCGCCACCGGCGTCGCACCGAGGTGCTCATCGAGCGGGTCGCCGAGACCCGTCTGCCCACGAAGCACGGCGAGTTCCAGGCGTTCGGCTACAGGGTCACCGTCGACGGCAGCGAGCACATGGCTCTGGTCCGCGGGGACATCGCAGCTGCGGTCGCCGCGGGCGAGCCGGTCCTGACGCGCGTGCACAGCGAGTGCCTCACTGGGGACGTCTTCGGCTCCGAGCGCTGCGACTGCGGCCCCCAGCTCGAGGAGTCGCTGCAGAAGGTCGTCGCGGAGGGCACGGGGATCGTGGTCTACCTGCGCGGGCATGAGGGCCGTGGCATCGGCCTCGCTGCGAAGCTGCAGGCCTACCAGCTCCAGGAGAACGGCCGCGACACCGTCGACGCCAACCTCGATCTCGGCCTGCCGGCCGATGCACGCCACTACGGCGCAGCGACCCAGATCCTGCGCGACCTCGGCGTCACCGACGTACGGCTGATCACCAACAACCCCGACAAGTGCACCAGCCTCGCCGACTTCGGCATCGCGGTCGCCGAGCGCGTCGCGCTCGACACGCACGTCAACGAGAACAACGTGGCCTACCTCCGCACCAAGGCAGAGCGCATGGGCCACACCATCGACCTGGACACCCTGGAGGGCAACTCATGAGCGGCGCCGGCGCACCCACGGCAGCACCCACGGACGCTTCTGACCTCCGGGTCGCGATCGTCGCGGGCACCTGGCACGAGCAGGTGATGGAGGGCCTGCTCGCCGGCGCGCAGCGCTGCCTCGAGGCGTACCAGGTCACCGACGCGACCGTCGTCCGCGTCCCCGGCGCCTTCGAGCTGCCGATCGTCGCCCGCGAGCTCGCGCTCAAGGGGTACGACGCGGTCGTCGCGTTTGGTGTCGTGATCCGTGGCGGCACACCTCACTTCGACTTCGTCTGCAACGCCGCGACTGACGGCCTGACCCGCGTGGCGCTCGACACCGGCGTCCCGGTCGGCTTCGGCGTGCTCACGACCGACAACGACGAGCAGGCACTGGACCGGGCCGGGCTCGAGGGCTCGAAGGAGGACAAGGGCTGGGAGGCCACCTCCGCTGCCCTCGTCACCGCCCAGACGTTGAAGCGGATCCGTCAGGGATTCTGACCGGGATCGCCTCCGAGGCGGCGGTTGATCTCGTCGACCTTCGCCTCGAGGCGCTCCATGTCCTCCGCATCGACGCGGAAGATCAGGTGCTTGGCGCCCAGCAGCAGGATCGCCTGGAAGACCAGCTGGAGCCACTCGCTCTGCCAGTTCTCCAGCGTGCTCTGGCCGAAGGTCATCAGGAAGTCGCTCCACACGAACGGTTCGTCGTGGGAGTGCTGCTCGCTGCGGAATGACGCGAGCTCGGTGAAGAACTGCCCGGTCCAGGACCCGAGGAAGAGCAGCACCAGCAGGTAGACGGCACCCCATCGACGCAGATGGGTGTCGGGCTTGTGGTTGGTACGGGGGTCGGGCGCGAGGCCCTCGTCTTCGGCGCTCATGGGTCGCAGGTACCCGTGTCAGGATGGCCCCATGTCCATCGCTGAGCAGCCGAGCGCGTCCTACGACCCGGCCGCGGAGGTCGTCGAGATCTGCCGCGACCTGATCCGGATCGACTCCACCAACGACGGCACGGACCAGGGTCCGGGGGAGCGGAAGGCAGCGGAGCACGTCGCCGCCCTCCTCGACGACGTCGGCATCGCGTCGACGCTCGTCGAATCCCGTCCCGGCCGGACCACGCTCGTCGCGCGGATCGGCGACGGACCGGGCGAGCCGCTGCTGGTCCACGGCCACCTCGACGTCGTCCCGGCCGATGCACACGACTGGACCGTCCACCCCCTCAGCGGAGAGATCCAGGACGGCTACCTCTGGGGCCGCGGCGCAGTCGACATGAAGGACTTCGACGCGATGGCGCTCTCGGTGATCCGGGCACGGGCGCGGGCGGGGCAACTGCCGGCCCGGCCGATCGTGCTGGCGATGACCGCCGACGAGGAGGCCGGAGGGCACCTCGGCGCGCAGTGGCTGGTCGAGAACCACCCCGACCTCGTCGCCGACTGCACCGAGGCGGTCGGCGAGGTCGGTGGCTTCTCGACCACCGTCCGCGGCCAGCGGATGTACCTGATCGAGGCGGCCGAGAAGGGCATGGCCTGGATGCGGCTCACTGCGAACGGCCGCGCCGGGCACGGCTCGATGATCAACCACGACAACGCTGTCACCGCGCTCGCCGGTGCTGTCGCCCGCATCGGCACGCACGAGTGGCCGGTCCGGCTCACCCCGACCATGGAGGTCCTCCTCGGGGCGGTCGGCGAGGTCGCGGGTGTCCCGGCCACTCCGGCGAACGCCGAGGCGCTGGTCGAGGAGTTCGGCGGAGCAGCCCGGATGCTGGGCGCGGTGATCCGCAACACTGCGAACCCCACGATGTTCGACGCTGGCTACAAGGTCAACGTCGTGCCCGGCCACGCGGCGGCCCACGTCGACGGCAGGTTCCTGCCCGGCTTCGAGGACGAGTTCTTCGAGACCCTCCGCCAGCTCTGCGGGCCGGACATCGACTGGGAGTTCGTCTCCCACCAGCAGCCCTGGGAGACGCCGTACGACGGAGGGCTGGTGCGCGCGATGGAGAGTTCGCTGCTGGCCGAGGATCCCGATGCCCTCGTCGCGCCGTATCTGATGAGCGGTGGCACCGACGCGAAGCACTTCCGCAAGCTCGGGATGCGCTGCTACGGGTTCGCCCCGCTGCGGCTGCCTGCTGAGCTCGACTTCACCGCGCTCTTCCACGGTGTCGACGAGCGGGTTCCGGTCGACGGGCTGGAGTTCGGTGCCCGGGTCTTCGACCGGTTCCTCGATCACGCCTGAGGTGAGCAGGCCTGGCGCAGGACGGGGCGTTCAGGCCCCGGGCCGTGCCACAGCACGCGGGCGGAAGACCGCCGTCGCGATCGCCAGCACCACCAGCAGGCCCGCGCCGGCTCCGCCGAGCAGCAGGATCAGGCCCACCACCCACAGGCCGCTGTCGTCGGTCTGCGCGGCGTCGATCGACCACGGGATCGCAAAGCCCAGTGCTCCGGCAGCAGCAAGCGGCACGATCGCCCACGCACGGCGCACGACGGCGTAGGCGACCACCGCTCCGGCCACGACCGTTGCCCCCGCACCGATGACCTGCCAGGCCCGGTACGGCCCCTGGGGGTAGCCGTCGACGAGGTAGTACTCGTGGTCCCAGCCCAGCCAGGCGAACCACATCGCTGCGGAGAAGACGGCCAGCGCCACCGACGTGCTCAAGATCCTCATGTCGTCAGCGTGTACGCGGGCGCATGCCGGTCGCGACAGCAGTGCTACTCAGCTGGAGCGCCCCTCAGACCGGCAGGAAGTAGAGCTGGCGCTGCTGGCGGATGATCTTCCGCTTCACCACGATCCGGCGTACACCGTCGTTGCCGATGGCGAGGCGGGCGAGCTCCCAGCCGCCTGTCTCGGCGAGGTCGACGAGGTAGCGCGTGACCGCTGAACGGCTCGCCTCACGCGGCAGGACGTGCTGGTCGAACTCCCACTCGAGTCCGGGCTTGAGTGCCCTGCGTGCGGCTGCGGCCATCAGTCACTCTCCTGAGACGTCGTCCAGTGCGTCGGTGATCGCGGGCGGCAGGACCAGCTCGTCGGTGCCGAGCGCCGCCTTGAGCTGGGCGGCGGTGCGGGCTCCGACGATCGGGGAGGCCACCCCGGGCCGGTCCCGTACCCACGTGAGGGCGACCTCGATCGGGGTCCAGCCCAGACCATCGGCGGCCCGGCAGACCGCTTCGACGATCCGCTGGGAGCGCTCGTTGAGGTAGGCGCCGACGAAGCCGGAGAAGTGCGAGGACGCCGCACGGGAGTCGGCGGGCGTCCCGGTGCGGTACTTGCCAGTGAGCACACCACGGCCCAGCGGCGACCAGGGGAGCAGCCCGAGGCCGAGTGCCTGCGCGGCCGGGACGATCTCGGCCTCGACGGCGCGGTTGAGCAGCGAGTACTCGACTTGGGTGGAGGCGAGCGTGGCCCGCCCGGGGACAGCACGCTGCCAGGTCGCGGCCTGCGCGGTCTGCCAGCCGGTGTAGTTGGAGACGCCGACGTACGACGCGCGGCCGGTCGTGACGGCGTAGTCGAGGGCCGAGAGGGTCTCCTCGAGCGGGGTCTCGTCGACCCAGGTGTGCACCTGCCACAGGTCGACGTGGTCGACCCCGAGGCGCCGCAGGGACGCATCGAGCTCCGCGATCAGCCGGCCACGTGACACGTTGGTCTCCCGCTCGCCGCGGCGACGGGAGATGCCGGCCTTCGTGGCGATCACGACGTCGTCGCGGGAGACGGCGTCGCCGAGCAGCGAGCCGATCAGCTCCTCCGAGGCGCCGTCGCCATAGCCGGCGGCAGTGTCGAGCAGCGAGCCACCGGCGGCGACGAACGACGTGAGCATCTCGCGGGCTTCGTACTCGTCGGTGTCGCGGCCCCACGTGAGCGTGCCGAGACCGAGGCGGGAGACCTGGAGCCCGGTGGAGCCCAACGTGCGCTGCTGCATGCACAAACGGTATCCACAGGGGCGCGGGCGCCCGCGCGCGCCACGCCGCCGCTCGGCGTACGGTCGGCCACATGGTGAGCGTCCGGGAGCTGGCCGAGGCACAGGCTTACGAGCGACGGCGACGGGTGCGCGCGTTCGTCGCCGCCGACCCCGCGCCACCCCGCGGCGACGGGCCCTCGCCCTGGCGGTGCCTGCTCGCCGGCGCGGCGCTCACGATGGTCGGGGTCGCGGGTGTCGCCGCCGCGGTCGCGCTCGGCCTCTCGTAGGCTTCGCGGCGTGCTGGACTTCCTCAAGGCGATCTTCCTCGGCATCCTGCAGGGCCTGACCGAGTTCCTCCCGATCTCGAGCTCGGCCCACCTGCGGATCTTCCCGGAGCTCTTCGGGTGGGGCGATCCGGGCGCCGCGTTCACGGCGGTCATCCAGATCGGCACGGAGCTGGCGGTCCTGATCTACTTCTGGAAGGACATCTGGCGCATCGGCAGCGCCTGGCTGCGGTCACTGTGGCAGCCGCAGCTACGCGGGACCCTCGACGCCCGGATGGGCTGGTTCATCATCGTCGGCTCGCTGCCGATCGTCCTCCTCGGCATCGTGCTCAAGGACGTCATCGAGACGCACTTCCGCAACCTCTGGGTCGTGGGCACCACCCTGATCGTGCTCGGCATCGTGCTCGGCATCGCAGATCGCGTGAGCTCCAGCAGCAAGGAGATCCGCCACCTCACCCTTCGCGACGGTGTGCTGATGGGGCTCGCCCAGGCGTGCGCACTCATCCCCGGCGTCTCCCGCAGCGGCGCGACCATCTCGATGGGCCGCTTCCTCGGCTACGAGCGCGCAGCGGCGACCCGCTACGCCTTCCTGCTGGCGATCCCCGCGGTGATCGGAGCCGGCCTCTTCGAGCTCAAGGAGATCGGCGCCAACGACAACACCTACGGGTGGGGACCGACGATCACCGCCACGGTGGTCTCCTTCGTCGTGGGCTACGCCGCGATCGCCTGGCTGCTCCGGTACGTCTCCACGCGGTCGTACCTGCCATTCGTGATCTACCGCGTCGTGCTCGGCACCGGCGTCCTCGTGTTGCTGACGGCGGGCTATCGCCTCACCGCGTGATCCGTCGGCGTCAGAGCCAGCCGGAGCGCTTGAACCGCAGGTAGAGGTAGAGCGAGACACCCGCCATCAACACCAGGGCGAAGGGATAGCCGAAGAACCAGTGCAGCTCCGGCATGTGGTCGAAGTTCATGCCGTAGATGCCCGCGATGAGAGTCGGTACGAGGACCAGGGCGGCGCCGGCGGAGATCTTGCGCATGTCCTCGTTCTGCTGCGCGGAGACCTTCGACAGCTGCAGCGAGATGCGCGCGGTCTGTGCCTCGAAGGCGGACGACAGCAACGAGTCGAGGGTGTCGATCGCCTCCGCCACCCTGCCGAGGTGGTCCGCGACATCACGGAAGTACGGCGCAGCGTCCATGGGCATGCCCGCCACAGCACCGGTCGCCGCCCGGTTCATCGGCTCCCGGAGCGGCAGCACCGCTCGGCGCACCTCCGCGAGCTCGCGCTTGAGGATGTAGATGCGCTCGGTCTCGTCGGTCTCCTCCTCGGAGAAGACCGACGCCTCGACCTCGTCGACGTCGATCTCGAGCTCGCCCGCCACCTTGAGGTACTCGTCGACGACACGGTCGCACACGGCGTACGACACCGCCGAGGGGCCGTGGCTGAGGACGGCCGCCCGCTGCTCGAGCATCAGCCTCGCGGTGTGCAGCTCGGCGCCCTTGCCGTGACGGACGGTGACGACGAAGTCGCGACCCGTGAAGACATTGATCTCGCCCGTCTCGACGGCGTCGGTCTCGTCGACGTACCAGAGCGTCTTGAGCACGAGGAACGTCGAGTCGGGGTAGCGCTCGAGCTTCGGCCGTTGGTGCGCCATCAGCGCGTCCTCGACGGCGAGGGGGTGGAGGTTGAAGATCGCGGCCACCCGCTCGAGCTCGGCCTCGGTGGGCTCGTGCAGACCGATCCAGACGAACTCGTTCGTCTCGTCGCACTCGGCGCGTAGCCGGCTGAGGTCGTCGATCGTGCAGTCCAGCGGCACGCGGACGCCGTCGCGGTAGAGGGCACTGTCGACGATCACGACTCGACACTAGCCCCGGCTAGGCTCGCCGACATGGCAACAGTGATCCTCGTGCGGCACGGCCGGAGCACGGCGAACACCTCCGGAGTCCTGGCCGGCCGCACGCCGGGTGTGCACCTCGACGAGGTGGGCCGCACCCAGGCGGATGCGGTCGCCGACCGGATCGCCGCTGCCGGGCCGGTCGCCCTCGCCGCCAGTCCGCTCGAGCGATGCCTGCAGACGGCCGCGCCGATCGCCGCGGCCACCGGCCTCGAGGTCACCGTCGATGCCGCCCTGCAGGAGGTCGGGTACGGCGGGTGGCAGGGCCGCACGATCAAGGAGTTGCTCGACGAGCCGCTGTGGAAGACCGTGCAGTCGACGCCGTCGCAGGCGACCTTCCCGGAGGGCGAGTGCCTCGGCGACATGGCCGCCCGCATCGCGGGGGCTCTCCGCGCGCACGATGCCGCCGTCGAGGCCGAGCACGGCGCGGGCGCAGTCTGGGTTGCGGTGAGCCACGGCGACCCGATCAAGGCCGCACTAGCAGATGCCCTCGGGCTGGACTTCGACCTCTTCCAGCGGATCCACGTCGACCCGGGCTCGGTCTCGATCGTGCGCTACGGCAGCACTCGACCGACCGTGCTGGCGATGAACACCCACGCCGGCGACCTGGCCTGGCTCAAGGCCCCCGTTGCCCGGCCGGATGACGCCGATGTCGGTGGGGGAGCAGGCCCGACGACCTCTCCGCACGGGTCCTAGGCTGGGCGGCATGGACCCGGTGATGCACTCGTTCGATCCGCCTGAGCGCTTCGTGGCCGGCACCGTCGGCTCGCCCGGGCAGCGCACCTTCTTCCTGCAGGCCCGGTCCGGTCGGCACGTCGTCAGCGTCGCCCTGGAGAAGCAGCAGGTGACGGTCCTCGCGCAGCGCGTCGACGAGCTTCTAGACGAGCTCATGCACGCGGACACCGACATCCTCATCCCAGCGGTCGCACCCCTGGATCTCGCCGACGACGGGCCGCTGGAGCAGCCGATCGACGAGCAGTTCCGAGCCGGCACGATGACGCTGTCGTGGGACACCGACGACGAGCGCATCGTCATCGAGGTCTACCCGGTCGACACTCCCGACGAGGACGATCCGGAGGCTGCGAGCGAGGTCCTCGTCGTACGACTCCCGGCGGCCTCGGCCCGTGCCTTCGTGGCACGCGCCCTGAAGGTCGTGTCGGCCGGCCGGCCCGACTGTCCGTTCTGCGGTGAGCCGATTGACCCGGTGGGCCATCTCTGCGTCCGCGCCAACGGCTTCAAGCGACGTGCCTGAGGGAGCGGCAGCCGGGCTCGTCCTCGAAGGGCGGCTCACGGCGGCCTCCAACGCGACGTTCCTGGCCCGCCTCGACGGC
>NZ_DATIHB010000118.1:0-4920 GCF_035481145.1 Nocardioides sp.
GTGCTCGACCTGGTCCGGGTCCGCGACCGCCGAGCCCGCGGCCTGGCGATCGGCGCCTCCAGCCACGGCATCGGCACGTCCCGGGCCCTTCGGGAGCACCCGACGGAGGGCGCCTTCTCCGGCCTCGCGATGGGCCTGACCGCGCTCCTGATCAGCCTGCTGACCCCGTTGGCGCTGCTCCTGCTGTGAGGCACCGACGACGGCCATATGACTTTTGAGTAATACCGGCGGTCCTGATTGGTGCCCGGGCGCTAGGGTCGGCGCATGGCCCGCCTCCACGCCTTCGCCGATGACGTCCTCTCCGACCACGACGCGGTCGGGCTCGTCGAGCTCCTGCGCACCAAGCAGGTCTCCCCGCAGGAGCTGACCGCCGCCGTCAGGGCCCGCATCGAGGCGGTCGACCCGGTCCTCGGCGGCCTCGCCCACCCGGCGTACGACGCGGTGTGGACGGCCAACGACGGCTTCTTCACCGGGCTGCCGACGCTGGCCAAGGACAACGTCGACGTGGCCGGGCTGCCCACCCGCCACGGCACCGACGCCTTCCCGGGCCGTGAGGCGAGGGCCGACGGCGACTGGGTCCGGATGCTCCGCGCGATCGGCCTCCACCCGGTCGGCAAGTCCCGGCTGAGCGAGTTCGGCTTCAGTGCCTCGGCCGAGCACCCGCGCCTGGGCCCCGTCCGCAACCCGTGGTCCACCGACCACACCGCGGGCGCCTCGAGCAGCGGTGCGGCGGCGTTCGTCGCCTCCGGCGCGCTCCCGCTGGCCCACGCCAACGACGGCGGCGGCTCGATCCGGATCCCGGCGTCCGCGTGCGGGCTGGTCGGTCTCAAGCCGACGCGCAACCGGACCCTGCAGGACAAGATGATGCGCGACATGCCCGTTCGCATCGTCTCCGACGGCGTCGTGACCCGCAGCGTGCGCGACACCGCGGCCTTCCTCCGCGAGGCCGAGCGCCACTGGCGCAACCCGAAGCTGATCCCGATCGGCGACGTCACCGCTCCGGCCGCCGAGCGACTCCGCATCGCCGTCGTCACCTCCAGCGTCGGCCGGGAGGCCAGCCCCGAGGTGCGCGAGCTGACCCTCAAGACCGCTGCCCTGCTCGAGGGGCTGGGCCACCACGTCGAGGAGGTCGAGCCGCCGGTGCCGGCGTCGTTCCCCGACGACTTCCTCCTCTACTGGGCCTTCCTCGCCACCGTCCTCGTGCGCACCTCGCGCCTCCGGTTCGGCAAGGAGGTTGACCCGACCCGCTTCGACAACCTCACGCTCGGCCTCGCCCGTCACGGCCTCCGCAACGCGCCCAAGGTGCCGCTCGCGATCACCCGGCTGGCCCGCTCGGGCCGCACCTCCGCGGCCTTCTTCCAGTCGTACGACGTCGCCCTCACGCCGACCGTCGCCCATGCCACGCCGCAGATCGGCCACCTCGACCCCGGCCAGTCCTACGAGACGATCATCGAGCGGCTCATGGACTGGGTCGCCTTCACTCCCCTGCAGAACGCCACCGGCGACCCCGCGATCTCCCTCCCGCTTGCGCAGACCTCCGCGGGCCTGCCGCTCGGCATGATGTTCGCCGCAGGCGCGGGTCAGGAGGCGCGTCTGCTCGCGCTGGCGCTCGAGCTCGAGCAGGCGCACCCGTTCGCGCGGATCCAGGACTGAGATGCCCGGCAGTGAACTCCGCCTCGGACGGCATTCGTTTCCTGACGACCGCCTCCTCGTGATGGCGATCGTCAACCGCACCCGCGACTCCTTCTACGACAAGGGAGCGACCTACGCCGAGGGCGCGGCCCTCGACCGCGTCCGCCAGGTCGTCGAGCAGGGCGCCGAGATCGTCGACATCGGTGGGGTGAAGGCCGGCCCCGGCGAGTCGGTCGGCCTCGAGGAGGAGCTGCGCCGCACGGTCGGCTTCGTGGCGCGCGTGCGGGAGGAGTTCCCCGAGGTAGTGATCTCCGTCGACACCTGGCGCCACGAGGTGGGCCAGGCGGTCTGCGAGGCCGGCGCCGACCTGCTCAACGACGCGTGGGGTGGCCACGATCCCCGGCTCGTCGAGGTCGCCGCGCAGCACGACGCGGCGTACGTCTGCACGCACACCAACGGGGCCACCCCGCGCCAGGCACCCCACCGCGTCACGTACGCCGACGTCGTCCGCGCCGCCATCGACGACACCGTCGCGCTGGCGCAGCGTGCGCTCGAGGCCGGCGTCGCCCGTGAGTCGCTGCTGATCGACCCGGCCCACGACTTCGAGAAGACGACGTGGCACTCGCTCGAGATCACCCGGCGCCTCGACGAGATGGTGGGCACCGGCTGGCCGGTGCTGGTGAGCCTCAGCAACAAGGACTTCGTGGGGGAGACCCTCGACCTCCCGACCGGCGAGCGCCTGATCGGCACGCTGGCGGCCACGTCCGTCGCGGCCTGGCACGGCGCCCGGGTCTTCCGGGTGCACAACGTCGTCGAGACACGGCAGACGCTCGACATGGTGGCCTCCATCCGCGGCACCCGCCCACCCGTCAACGCCACGAGGGCGCTCGCATGAGCCTTCCCTACGCGGCCCCGAACCCGCACGGCGTGCAACTCACGGCGTTCGTGCCGATGACGCCCCTCTTCTTCGGCCATCTCTCGGGTGCGGCCGATCCCGTGGCCGAGCTCCGGGCAGATGCAGTGGAGGCGGTCCGCACTGCGTGCCACGGCATGGAGCAGGTGCTGGTCCTCTGCCCCGTCGGCGGTCGCGAGGCGCCGGGTGACTGGCACGACCCCTCCCGGGTGCGCCCGGTCCACGGCGGCCCGCGCTCGCTCGCGGCGCAGGTCGGCGAGCACCTGCTCGGCCTCGCCGACGTCGACCTGCCGGCGCACTTCCTCGAGTGCACCGAGGGCGAGGTCGACCTCGCCGGACTCCTCGACCCGCGCGTCAGGTCCGCTCTCGTGGTCCTCGGCGACGGCGCGGCTGCGCGCTCGCAGGCGGCACCCGGCCATATCGACGAGCGCTCCTTCCCGTACGACGACGCCCTCGCCGCCGCGCTCGACACCGGAGACGCTCCCGCCCTGGCCGCGCTGGCTGCGCGACCCGAAGCCGCCGAGTTGCTGGTCACCGGCCGCCACACCTGGCCGATCGCCGCCGCGCTCGTTCCGCCCGTCGCGGAGGCGAGACTGGTGCGTCGCAGTGACCCGTTCGGCCTCACCTACGTCGTCGCGCGCTGGTAGTGCGGCCGCGCCTGACCGTCGATCGGGCCACCCCTTCGCACGTGCGCATCTGTCCTGCCCTGTGCGAGCCCGTGCCCGGACGTCACCTCGCACGTGCGAAGCCGTGCCTCGCCGCGCCTTGACAGTCGCCGCGGCCCCCCGGCGTACCGGAAATGGCACCGCAAACCCGGTGTGATGACCATCAAGGGCACCCGATTTTGCGCGCCGGTTCGGGGTCTGTAATGTTCTCCCTCGTTGCCCCCTTAGCTCAGTGGTAGAGCACTTCCATGGTAAGGAAGGGGTCGTCCGTTCAATCCGGACAGGGGGCTCTGAGAGGGAGGGCCCCGTCGCAAGGCGGGCCGTCCACCTTTCGAGGCGGGGTAGCTCAGGTGGTTAGAGCGCACGACTCATAATCGTGAGGTCGCGGGTTCGATCCCCGCCCCCGCTACCACCAGCACCAGTTGCACCCGCAGCATCCAGAACCTAAGGACTCCCAGTGGCCAGCAAGAGCAGCGACGTTCGCCCGAAGATCACGCTTGCGTGCGTGGACTGCAAGGAGCGCAACTACATCACCAAGAAGAACCGTCGGAACGACCCCGACCGGATCGAGCTCAACAAGTTCTGCCCGCGCTGCCGCAAGCACACGGCGCACAAGGAGACCCGCTGATCCCAGCGGGGCTCCCACCAGAGCCTTCACGAGGGCGGTCACCCATCCGGGTGGCCGCCCTCGCTCCATTTCGAGACGTTAGGGTCGCCCCGTGCTCCACACACCTCTCCTGGCTGACCTCACCACCTTGCGCCTCGGCGGCCCTGCCGGGTCGTACGTCGAGGCGACGACGGCAGACGCGCTCGTCGCCGCGGTGGCCGACGCCGATGCCGCCGGCACGCCGGTCCTGCTGGTGGCCGGAGGCAGCAACCTGGTTGTCGCCGACGAGGGCTTCCCGGGCCTCGTGGTGAAGGTCGCCACCACCGGCGTGACCGCCGACGAGCACGACGACCACGTCGAGGTGACGGTCGCCGCCGGCGAGCCGTGGGACGACTTCGTCGCGCGCGCGGTCGCCACCGAGTGGGTCGGTGTCGAGGCGCTCTCGGGCATCCCCGGCGCCGTCGGGTCGACGCCGATCCAGAACGTCGGCGCCTACGGCCAGGAGGTCGCCGAGACGATCACCGCCGTCCGGGTCTGGGACCGCGTCCTCAAGGGCGAGCGCACCTTCCGCGGCGAGGAGTGCGCGTTCGGCTACCGCCACAGCCGCTTCAAGGCCGACCCCGCGCGCCACGTGGTCCTCGACGTCACCTTCCGGTTCGAGCGCGGCGAGCAGGGCGCACCCATCGCGTACGCCGAGCTGGCGCGCACGCTCGGCGTGGAGCCGGGGGAGAGGGCGCCGCTGCGCGACGTGCGAGACGCCGTGCTGGCCCTCCGCGCCGGGAAGGGCATGGTGCTCGACGCCACCGACCACGACACCTGGAGCGCGGGGTCGTTCTTCACCAACCCGCTGCTCACGCCGGAGCAGGCCGACGCCCTGCCCGCGGACGCCCCTCGTTTCCCACAGTCAGACGGCACCGTCAAGTCGAGTGCCGCGTGGCTGATCGACCACGCCGGCTTCGCCAAGGGGCACGGCAACGAGCGGGTCAGCCTCTCGACCAAGCACACGCTGGCGCTCACCAACCGTGGCGGCGCGACTACGGCCGATCTGCTCACCCTCGCCCGCGAGGTGCGCGACGGCGTCGAGGCCCGCTTCGGCGTACGGC
>NZ_DATIHB010000119.1:0-4970 GCF_035481145.1 Nocardioides sp.
TCGCCGAAGTGAGGAAAGTGGAGGGTTTGCGGTGGATGGATCAAGTCTCAAAAACTTTCAGGCCCGGGATTCACGCTGAATCCCGGGCCTGATTTGGTAGCGGGGGCAGGATTTGAACCTGCGACCTCTGGGTTATGAGCCCAGCGAGCTACCGAGCTGCTCCACCCCGCGTCGGTGAGTAGAACTCTACGGGATGGTGCAGCAGGACCCAAATCGGGGGTGGCAGCCGAGATGCTCAGCGGCGCGAGCGCCCTCCCTGGTTGAGCGTGCCGAGCTGGTCGGCCAGCTCGATCGCCTCGGCGACCTTCTCGGAGGCGATGTCGACCTGCCGCTGGTACTCCGCGAGGTCCTGGTCGGCGAGCGCGGCCTGGGCGGCGTCGTACGCCGTCTCCGCCTCGTCGAGCAGCTCACGCACCCGCTCGGCCGGGTCGTCCGATCCCCCGCCCTGGCCACCGTCGGGCTCGGGCTGTGGCTCGACCAGCGCCGGCTCGTCGACGCCGAGCAGGTCGCGGATCGCCTCCGGGAACGTCGCGCCGAAGCCGACGTCGTCACCGAAGGAGACGGCGGTGAACTGCAGCACCGGGAAGGAGCCCTGGCCCGTCTCGCGGATCGTGTAGATCGGCTGGACGTAGAGCAGCCGGTCGGCGACGGGCAGGGTCAGCAGGTTGCCGTACTGCACCTGTGCGTCCGAACCGCTGGTGAAGCTCAGCAGCTCGCGCTGCAGCGTCTCGTCGGCGTTGATCCGCGCCGCCACCTGGCCGGGGCCCTGCACCTGCTCCGTCGTCCCGGCCGTCAGGTCGAGGATCCGGATCTTGCCGTAGGTGTCGGGGTCCTCCGCCTCCGCGGCGACCGTGACGTAGGCAGCGAGGTTCTGCCGCTTGACCGGGACGAAGGTCGAGGTCAGGGAGAACCGGCTCTGCTCGCCGTCGGTCGAGACGGAGAGGCGGTACGGCGGCTGCAGGCTCGAGGAGCGCGAGTTGGGGTCCTCCGGGACCTCCCACTGCTCGTTGGCCTGGTAGAAGCGGTTCGCGTCCTCCACGTGGTACTTGGCCAGCTGGTAGCGCTGCACCTTGAACAGGTCCTCGGGGTAGCGCATGTGGTCGAGCAGCGCATCTGGGATCGAGTCGCGCGGCTCCACGGTGCCGGGGAACGCCTCCATCCATGCCTTGAGGATCGGGTCGTCCTCGTCCCACTCGTAGAGGGTCACCGTCCCGTCGTACGCGTCGACGGTCACCTTCACCGCGTTGCGGATGTAGTTGATCTTGTCGGTCGGGATCGTCTGGAAGGCGTTCTCGTCCTCCAGCGCGTCGTCCGTCATCTCGTCGAAGGACTCCTTCTGCGAGAGCGGGAACCGGTCGGTGGTGGTGTAGCCGTCGAGGATCCACTTGATCTTGCCGTCGACCACGGCCGGGAACGGGTCGGCGTCGACCGTGAGCCACGGGGCGACCTTCTCCACCATCAGGGCCGGGTCGCGGTCGTAGAGGATCCGGCTGTTCTCGTGCACCCGGTCGGAGAGCACGATGTTGGCCTCGCCGAACTTCACGGCGTAGAGCAGCTTGTTGAAGATCCCGCCCACGCGCACGCCCGTGTCGCCGTCGTAGGTCGAGGTGGCACCGCTCTCGTCGGTCTCCTCGCCGCCCGCGCCCAGGGGTACGTCGAGCTCGAGGTCCGGCGCGTCGTCGCTCGGCTTGCCGACGATCGAGTACGTCGGCGACTGCTCGCCGAAGTAGATCCGCGACTCGTAGTCGCCCACGATCTCCGTCAGGTCGCCACGCGGCGGAGGCGCCCAGCGCGGCTCCTCGTTGCCCGCGCGGGTCTGCGCCGAGTTGTCCGCCGGGCGCTGGTTGCCGAACGCCGCGATGATGCCGTCGCCGTGCGTGTAGACGGTGTGCAGGTTGGCCCAGTTCTGGCTGCCCTCGTCGATGCCTGCCTGGTCGAGCTCGCGCACGCCCAGCACCAGGTCGCGGGGCTGGCCCTCGACCTCGTACTGGTCCACGTCGAGCACGTCGGCGACGGCGTAGTAGCCGCGCACCTGCTGGCTCTGCTCGAACGCCGCCGGGATGATGTTGGGGTCGACCAGCCGCACACCGGGGGTGTCGATCGCGTCGTCGGCGAGGCGCTCGCCACCGCGGGTGTCCGTCGGCTGGGTGTAGGGCACCATCTCGGCGCCGTCGATGTCGTAGGCCGTCCGGGTCGCCTGGATGTTCTTCGCGATGTACGGCGCCTCCTTGTCCGCCTCGGTCGGGTTGACCTGGAACTGCTGGACCACGCCCGGCCAGACCATGCCCAGCAGGATCGCCGAGAGCGCGAGCAGGGCCAGGCCCATCGACGGCAGCATCCAGGTGCGGCGCCAGACGTTGAGGAAGAACAGGATCGCGCAGATGACGGCGATGCCGGCCAGGATCTCCTTGGCGGGCAGGACGGCGTTCTCGGACGTGTAGGTGAACCCGGTGACCAGTCCGCCGTCGGCGTGGACCAGGTCGTAGCGGTCGAGCCAGTAGTCGACCGCCTTGGCCAGCACGAAGACGCCGAGCAGCACGGACAGCTGCACCTGGGCGGCTCCGCTGAGCCGGTCCCGGGGTGGGGCGGACAGCCGGATGCCGCCGTACAGGTAGTGCACCAGGGCGGCCGCCATCAGCCCGATCACCGTCGTCGCCATCACGAAGTCGGTGACGTAGTGCCACCACGGCAGGTCGAAGACGTAGAACGAGGCGTCGTTCTTGAAGTAGGGGTCCTCCTGGTTGAACGGCACGGCGTGGCGCCACAGCGTGAACTCGCGCCACTGGTTGGACGCCGAGGCGCCTGCGAAGGCGCCGACCAGCAGGGAGGCGCCCGCGACCACCCACGCGCCGACCGGCACGAGGGCCTCGCGGTAGCGCTCCAGGCTGGCCTGGTCGGGCATCCCGATCTGCAGCCACGGCCGGAACCGGTGGGCCACCACGATGTTGACCGCCACCACGGCGGCCATCAGGGCGCCGAAGACGAGGAAGAGCCCGACCCGGGTCCACAGCTTGGTGGTGAAGACGCCGCTGTAGCCGACGGACTGGAACCACAGCCGCTCGGTCCAGAAGGAGGCGAACGCGGTGAGCGCGATGAAGCCGACGAAGAGGACCGCCGCCGTGATCACCAGGGCCCGGGACCGGCCCGGACGCCCCGGCGGCGCCGGGGGCTGCGGGCGCCGGGGTTGCTGCTCGAACATGCCGCTCACTTACTGCTCCTGGGGATCGCTGGGGAGGTCGGGCTCGAGGTCCTCGGCGAGCGTGCCGAGCAGCAGGTCGAGCAGGCCGGGCACCAGGTCGGTGCCGTCGACCACGGACTGGTCGTCGTCGTGCGACCGCAGCCGGAGGGCGCTGTACGTCGCCCCGGCGCGCGTGGCGCCGGCGACGATGCGGACCTCCTGCCGCAGCGGGTGGTCGTGGGCGAACTTCTCCGCCTCGACCGGGTCGTCGGGGATCTCGGCGTCCACCTCGGGCGGCCAGACGATCTCCTGCAGGGTCGACTCCAGCGGCTGGTCGGGCAGCCGGTCCTGCTCGACCGGGGTGAAGGAGCCGTCCTGCGAAGGCGCGTCGATGCCCGCCTCCGCAGCCAGCTCCGGCTGCTCGGCCACGATCCGGGCGGTCTCGACGAGGGCGTAGAGCCGGGCGGGCTGGTCCCAGCCACCGCCGGCGACGTGGGACTCGATCTCCAGCACGGCGGCGGCGAGCGCGGGGTCCTGCGGGAGCTCAGTCGGGGGCAGCTCGGTCACTGGTCCTCCTTGCACGTGGGCAGGTCGGCGTCGGGGTCGTCCACCCACGCCTCGACGGCGGCCAGGGCCTCGTCGAACGTCGCCACCCGGGCCAGCCGGATGTCGTCGGTCTCGACGCGGGACGCCTCGTCACAATTGTCCGCCGGGACCAGAAATAGGCCCGCGTCGGCGTTCGCCGCGCCCGCGATCTTCTGCTGGATGCCGCCGATCGGGCCGACCTGGCCCTCCGGGGTGATGGTGCCGCTGCCTGCGACGACCTTGCCGTCGGTCAGCGAGCCGGGGGTGAGCGTGTCGTAGATGGCCAACGAGAACATCAGCCCCGCGCTCGGGCCGCCGATCTGGTCGCCGATGTCCACCCGCACCTGGAACGGGAACGTGAAGCCGGGACCAGGCGAGATGCCGACGCGCTTGTCCCCGTCGACCATCCGCGGCGTGACCTGGATCGTGCGCTCCTCGCCGCGGCGCCGTACGACGAACGACAGCGGCTCCCCCACGGGCGCCTCGTCGACGGCGTCGACCACGTCCTGCGGGGTCTCGATCGGGTGGCCTCCGACGCTGAGCAGCACGTCACGCACCTTGAGCCTGCCGTCGGACGGCAGCCCCTTGGCCACGTGCAGCACCTCGACGACGGGCTGCACGTCGTGGCCGAGCGCCTTCAGCGCCACCGCGATCGCGGAGTCCTGGGACGAGACCATCTGCACGGAGGCCTCGGTGTCGGAGTCCTCATCGGTGGTGTCCGGGGCATAGACCGCGTCGTAGGGGTAGACCGCCTCCTCGCCGTCCGCCCACGACTCCAGCAGCTCGAGCAGGTGGACGTCGGTCTGCGGCTGCGTGACGTAGACGGTCGTCATCCGCAGCTCGCCCTCGTCGCGGTAGGCCTGCTGGCCGTCGACCTCGACGATCTCCTCGCCGCCCTCCTCCGCGAGCACGTCGACGGTGAGGCCGGGCTTGTAGGTCACGTAGGGCAGCGGCGCGGTCAGGGCAACGACCCAGAGCGCGATGAGCAGCGGCACGGCGAGGAGACCCGCCAGGGTGCGCTGACTCATGCCGACACCCTCTCAAATGGGTACAACTACGAGACTCGACGGGTCTCGCCAGGATCCTGAGAGGTGCGGCGGGTGGGACGTACGGCGATCCCGGTGCTGCGGTCGATGATGCGGGCCGGGCGCTCGCGCCGGTCGACGGTCTCGGCCTTGGCCAGCGCCTTGGCCAGCCGCTCGACGGC
>NZ_DATIHB010000120.1:0-19851 GCF_035481145.1 Nocardioides sp.
AGACTGGTCCGGGCCCGCTCGCAGACCTCACGTCAGACGGAGGCGGCGTGGTGGGCGTGGATCTCCACGGTCCCGTCGCCATGGTCGTCGTCGCACTCGCAGCGGCCGTAGTCGTCCTCGAGGCGGTTGATGTCGTCCTCACCGGTGTAGGCGCCCCGCTGGACCTCGATGATCACGAGCTCCTCGGCATGGGCGTTGGTGATCCGGTGGGCAGCACCCTGGGCGACGTCGATCGACTCACCCGGTCCGGCCACGATCTCCTTGCCCTCGACGACGCAGGTCGCGATGCCGAAGATCACCACCCAGTGCTCCGAACGGTGCTTGTGGGTCTGGTAGCTCAGCCGCTGGCCAGGCTTCACGTGGATCCGCTTGACCTTGTAGCCCGCAGACTCGTCGATCGTGTGCCAAGAGCCCCATGGCCGCTCGGCGTGGTCGGTCACCATGTCATTCCCTCATCTGGTCGGCTTCCTGCACAGCCTACGTAAGCGTCGTGAACTCATGGGCTGCTTCACCCCAACGCAGCGTGACCGGAAAGGTTAGGCCGGACAGCCCCGGACGTTTGTCGGTCTCAGCGCAGCTTCGGGCGGACGTGGAGGCCGATCTCGGGGTCGACGAGGACCTCTTGGGCCGCCGGCATACCGTCCACCGAGAGCGCGGTGTCGACGGCGACGTTGCGCTTCACCAGGGCCAGAGCGATCGGGCCGAGCTCGTGGTGGCGCGCGGAGGAGCCGACGACGCCGACCTCCTTCTCGCCCAGGAACACGGCCGCGCCGGGAGTCGGAAGCCGGTTCTCCGAGCCGTCGAGGTGGAGCAGCACGAGCCGACGCGGCGGCCGGCCGAGCGTGTGGACGCGGGCGACGGTCTCCTGACCGCGGTAGCAGCCCTTCTCGAGGTGCACCGCTGCCTCCCCCAGTACGCCGGGAGTCGAGGCCGCAGGCACCCACCCCACCTCGTTGGGGATCGTCCGGTGGTCGGTGTCGATGCCGAGCCGCGGCTCGCCCCGCTCGATCCGGAGCGCCTCGAACGCCCAGAGGCCGGCCGCCGGGCCGGCCGCGTCGGCGTACGCCTCCAGGCGCTCGCGCGGCACGAACTCGTACTTGCCCTCGCCAGCACCCGTCGCCCGCCAGGCCACGGCGAGCTCGTCCGTGGCGTCGGAGACCTCGACCCGGGTCATGAAGACCATGCGCGAGAGGAAGCCGATCAGCGCCTCGCCAGCGCCCGGCTCGGTGTGCGCGAGGAACGCCTCGCCGTCGTCGACGCCGGTGAACGCGTGCTCGACATGGCCCTGGGGGCTCAGGACGAGGGCGGTCACCCAACGCCCGGCGGGCAGGTCCAGGAAGTGCTGCGTCGTCAGGTTGTGGAGCCAGCTCAACCGCTCCGGGCCCGCGATGCGCACCACGTCGCGGTGCGACAGGTCCACGAAGCCCTCGCCCGCGGCGAGGCGGCGCTGCTCGGCGTTGAACGAGCCGTAGTGGGCCGCGACCGGTGCGTCGATGCCGTTGCCGGCGACGGCGCCGGACAGCTGGAGCAGGGGGCTGTGCAGGGTCTCACTCACCCGACCAGCCTACGGGGCTGGCCGCACCGGCGACGCCCGCGGGACGAGCCGCGACCGGCGACGTCAGGCCGGGACGCAGAGCTGCTCGGCGCCGGACGGCGGAACCCGGTGGTACTCCGGCATCGAGTGGAGGGCGAACTCGCCGTCGGGGGCGTGGAGCCGCCCGACACTCGCCAGTGCGTGCCAGCGGACCGCGGAGTCGCCGCCGCCGTGCGTCTCCAGCCAGAGCAGCGCCGTACGCCGGGCGACATCCTGCGCGAGCTCGTGGACGTCCAGCTCCGTGTCGAACGTGAAGGTGAGGACGCGGTACTCCCCCGAGGCGATCCGGATGACGAGGCGCAGCGCGTCGTTCTGGAAGAGGCTGCCCGACGAGCTGCCTCCGATCGCCACGATCTGGTCGAGCGGTACATGGCCCGCGAGCACGCTGTCCGGGGTCGGTCGACCACCCGTGATCACCAGGCGGGCGTCGGTGAGGAGCAGGTCGAGGCCGCCACGGAGCACCACACCGTCACGCACGTGCCCGTCGCGCTGCGTGCGCAGCTTGAGCGAGCGCGCGGTCACGTCACGCACGCTGCCATCGGCGCGGTCGAGGTAGACCGGGAGCGGCGACCCCGCCGGCGTCACGGCCGGATAGAGCTCGTCGGCGAGCTGGCGATGCGAGCGGAGCGCGAGCGGGAACGGCACGGGAGACCTCTTGGCTAGATCAACAGCGCCCCCCGATGAGCACCTTGGCGATGACTGCTATCCAACTGGCGTTTGCCTACTGAAGCAAGGCGTCCCTCCAGTGATCCAGACCACCCTCGCTCGCACACCACCCCTGCCCGGCAGTGCCGGAAGCAGCGGTCGTGCTGCGAGGGGAGACCGGTCAGCGGCAGGAGCGGCAGGAGCCGAAGACCGTCAGGTGGCCCACGTCCGGGACGAAGCCGAACTCCGCGTCGAGCTGCTCGAGCAGCGGCGCCAGCAGGGACGGACCCACGGAGAGCACCTCGCCGCATCCCCGGCAGACCAGGTGGAAGTGCTCGTGCCCGCCCACCGAGTGGTACGTCGGAGCACGGTCGGTGAGGTGCGCGTGACGCACCAGGCCCAGCTCCTCGAGGACCTCGAGGTTGCGGTAGACCGTCGACAGGCTCAGCTCCGGCTTGTGCCGGCGCGCCTCCGCGAGCACCTCGTCCGGCGTCGCATGGCCGAGCCGCTCGACGGCGTCCAGCACCAGGCGGCGCTGCGGGGTCAGGCGCTTGCCCGCTCCCTTGAGCCGGTCGCCGAGCTCCTCAGGGGGCCCCCGCTGCTCGTCGCCCGAACCCGTCGAGGCCATCGTCGCCGCCGGCTCAGGCCTTGCCGGCACGCTGCAGGCGTGCCCACAGGTGCGGCTGCAGCGGCTGGTCCATCGCGGCCATGTCGTAGGCGTAGAGCAGGTCGCCCTCGACGTTGCCGTAGAGCCGCTTGCCGCCCTGCACGGGCTTCGCGGTCTCGGTCACGCCGATCGCGTCGGTGACGATCTCGAGCTTGCCGCCCTCGGCGTTGCCCACCCAGACCTCGACGACACCGGTGTTGTGCGTCATCACGAACTCGACCTTGCCCACGCCCATGCCGGTCTGCTTGCAGCGCAGGAAGCCGGTCTCGATCGCGGCCTTGCGCACCTCGTTGCCCTCGTCGTCGACGATCCACGAGCGCGCCATGTAGTGGAAGAACGGTCGCCCGTCGTGGGTGAAGATCAGCTCCTGGCCGAACTGGAAGCCCTCGATCGTCGGGTAGTCACCGTGGCCGTTGCCGCGCCAGGTGCCGAGCATCCAGGCCACGGGGCCCATGTCGGGGTGCAGGTCGGAAGGGAGCTCGAACGCCATGCGCGCAGTCTATTGGCACTCACCCGCCGCCCGTCCTCCTAGGCTGGCTCCATGCCATCCCCGAAGATCCGGCCGCTGAGGATCAAGGTCACCTGCGGCCCCGAGGACCCCGAGCGCTGCAACCAGGCCTTCACGGTCGCCGCCACAGCCGTGGCCGCAGGCGCCGACGTCGGCCTCTGGCTCACCGGCGAGGCTGCCTGGTTCGGTACGCCGGGGCGCGCGGAGGCGTTCGACCTGCCGCTCGCCACTCCCCTGGCCGACCTGCGCGACGCCGTCCTCGCGGGCGGGCAGCTGACCGTCTGCACCCAGTGCGCTGACCGGCGCGACATCACCGCCGAGGACCTGCTCCCCGGCGTACGGATCGCCGGCGCAGCCGTCTTCACCGAGGAGATCCTCGGCGAGGGCGTCCAGGCGCTCGTCTACTGACGGCGGCCTGCCTGCTGCAGCGGCCTGCCGGCGGCAAGGTCGCCTCAGTAGGCCCCGCGGCTCATCACGACGGCGCGAGCGGTCTTGAGCATGATGATCACGTCGCCGACGATCGACCAGTTGTCGACGTAGTAGAGGTCCATGCGGACCGCCTCGTCGAAGGGCAGGTCACTGCGGCCGGAGATCTGCCAGAGGCCGGTGAGCCCCGGGCGCACGAGCATGCGGCGGTGCATCTCCGGCGGGTAGAGCTCGACCTCGCGGGGCAGCGGCGGGCGCGGCCCGACGAGCGACATGTCGCCCCGCAGGACGTCGAAGAGCTGCGGGAGCTCGTCGAGCGACCACTTGCGGATGGGGCGGCCGATGCGGGTCACGCGCGGGTCGTTGCGCATCTTGAAGAGCACGTCGTCGACGTCGTTGAAGTCGCTCAGCTCCGCGAGCTTCGCGTCGGCGTCGACCACCATCGAGCGGAACTTCGTCATCCGGAACGTCGTGCCGTTGCGGCCGGTGCGCTCCTGGCGGAAGAAGACGGGACCGCCGTCACTGACCTTGACCGCCAGCGCGATCGCGAGCATCAGCGGCGACAGGAGCACGAGCATCAGCGAGGCGACCACGATGTCGAAGGCACGCTTGGCCAGACCGCCTGCGCGGCGTACGCCCGGCTCCTCGATGTGGACCAGCGGGAGGCCGGCCAGGTGGCGCATGTGGAGGCGCGGACCGGCGACGTCGATGAGCGAGGGAACGACGACGAGATCGACGTTGCGGCCCTCGAGCTCCCAGCCGATCTGGCGCAGTGCACGCGAGGTGGACGCACCGCCGCCACCGACCAGCACCGTGTGCGCGCCGGTCAGCTCACACGCCTCGACGATCGAGTCGACGCCACCGAAGAGGGGCACCGCGAGCGACACGTCGGCCTCTTGCGAGAGGCCGGGCACGCAGGTGCCGACGACCTGGTAGCCCAGATGGGGCGTGCGGGCCAGCTGCGTGACGAGCTCGTCGAGGGCGCGCGGCTCGCAGACCGCGACGACGCGGGTCAGCAGGGCTCCGCGCCGGCGGAGGCCGTGGACGACCTTGCGGAGGGCGTAGCGCCCCACCGGCAGCGCGGCCAGCCCGAAGACGAACATCAGGACGACGAACGCCCGGGAGACCTGGATGTCGGCGAGGAAGGCAGTGGCGCCGAGCGCGCCGGCCGCCACGAAGGTGCTCGTGACGACGAGCTGGAACTCGTCGTGCCCGGCACCGAGGATCCGGCGGCGGTACGCCCCACGGATGAGCAGCGATCCGAGCCAGATGACGCCGATCAGCGGCGCCACCACCAAGGGGCGCACGGTCCCGGCGACATCGGCCGGGAGCAGCGGCTGGAGCAGTGTCGAGAAGCCGGCGGCGAAGACCGCCGAGACCATCAGGATCGTGACGTCGAGGACGAACGCAGCGATGACGACGCGACGCATCTGGCGGGCGAGGGGAAGCCCTCCACCTGCCGACAACGTCGTCGGTCGCTCCGCTAGATACGTCACCCTTCGAGCCCCTTCAAAGAAACCCCCCGGTCAGGAACGTCAACGAGCATGAGGCCACTCGGTCACGTCTACACTGCCGACTGACCCGCACCGTATCTCCAACAAAGGGCCTGGCGAGTGGACTTCAAGGAACTTCTGCGCACGCTTCGACGCCGCTGGAAGACCATCGTGGCGATCACGCTCATCGCCATGGCGGGCAGCCTCTTCCTGTCGCTGCGCACCGATCCGCTCTACCAGTCGACGGCGAAGGTCTACGTCAGCGCCGACACGTCCACGCTGCAGGACCAGTATGCCGCCAACGTGTACGTCCAGCAGCGCGTGGCCTCGTACGCGCAGCTGGCGAGCCACCGGGTCCTGCTCGCGCGGGTCGCGGATGCCGCCGGCCTCGACATGACGGCGAGCGACCTCGCCGGCCGGGTGCACGCGGTCGTCGAGCCCGAGACCGCCATCCTCGACATCACCATCACCGACACCGATCCCGAGCGGGCCCGCAAGATCGGTGACGTTCAGGCGGCCGAGCTGGTGAAGTTCGTCCAGGAGCTCGAGACGCCCTCGACGTCCGAACACTCCCCGATCCTGCTCACGGTGACCGACCCGGCGACGTACAACGGCACGCCGGTCTCGCCGCAGACGATGCTCAACCTCGTGATCGCGACGCTGATCGGCCTCACCATGGGCGTCGGCCTGGCCATCGCCCGCGAGCTGCTCGACCAGACGGTCAAGTCCGCGACCGACGTGGAGAAGGCTGCCGACGTCCCGCTGATGGCGGCCATCGGCTTCGACTCCACGGTCGAGAAGAGCCCGCTGGTGCTCGACATCTCGTCGTTCTCGCCGCGCGCCGAGGCGTTCCGCCTGCTCCGCACCAACCTGCAGTTCCTCGATCTCGACCACCCCCCGCGCGCGATCGTCATCACCTCGTCGGTCTCGGGCGAAGGAAAGACGACCGCCTCGACCAACCTCGCGCTCGCGCTCGCGCAGGCCGGCCGCCGCGTCCTCCTCGTCGACGGCGACCTCCGTCGACCGCGCGTGGCGCAGCTGATGGGCATGGACGGCTCGATCGGCCTCACGACGGTCCTCGTGGGCCGCACGAAGCTCGAGGAGTCGATCCAGAAGCACAAGGAGTCCGGCGTCCACGTGCTCGCCTCGGGCCCCACGCCGCCGAACCCGTCGGAGATCCTGCAGGCCAACGCCACGCTCGACCTGCTGGGCCGCCTGCGCGACGCCTACGACATCGTGATCATCGACGCCCCGCCGCTCCTGCCCGTCGCCGACGCGGCACTGCTCGCGACGGCCGCCGACGGCGCCATCATCATCACGCGCCACGGCAAGACGACCCGCGACCAGCTCGAGGGCGCTGCCCACCGCCTGGCCGCCGTCGGCGCCCGCACCTTCGGCGTCGTCCTCAACATGGCCCCGAAGCGCTTCGGTGAGATGAACTACTACTACTACTATGCCGAAGAGGCCGAGCCGTCGGGCAAGGGCGGTAAGAAGGCCGGCTCCCGCAAGGCCTGAGTCACACGCTCGTGAGCCCCCGCCTCGGCGGGGGCTCACTGCATTTCGCCGAGGCGGCGCGAACCTGCACCCGAACCTCGCCGAGGCGGCGCGAACCTGCAGTCGCCGTGCAGGCGCGCGCCGCTTCGGCGTACGACGCGTGCAGGTGCGCGCCGCTTCGGCGTACGACGAAGGCCCGGCCCCCTTCGCGGGGACCGGGCCTTCGTGCGTGGCTGGCTGAGATCAGAGAGCGATCTCGACCTCGGCGATCGAACCGACGGCGGCGACGACCTTGCGGTCGACGGTGTCCGCGCCCGGGGCCAGGGTGCGCAGGGTCCACTCGCCGTCACCGGCGAAGAACCGGAAGTGGCCGGTCGCGGAGACCGGGACCTCGGCGGTGAACTCGCCGCTCTTGTCGAGCAGGCGCACGTAGGCGACGCCGACGGGCGAGCCGTCCTTGGTCACCTGGCCCTGGATGATGGCCTCGATCTTGGTGTTGATGCCGTCGAGCGGAAGGCCGCCCTCAGTAGCTCCACACATGTTCTGTCTCCTAGAAGTCTCGAGAAGGCGTGAGCGGTGAGGCTCAGGCCTCGCCCGGCTCGTCGCCCAGGGCGATCGGAACGCCGACGAGGGAACCGTACTCGGTCCACGAGCCGTCGTAGTTCTTCACGTTCGGGGCGCCGAGGAGCTCCTGCAGGGCGAACCAGGTGTGCGAGGAGCGCTCACCGATGCGGCAGTAGGCGATGGTGTCCTTGGAGAAGTCGACACCGGCCTCCTCGTAGATCGCCTTGAGCTCGTCGTTGGACTTGAAGGTGCCGTCGTCGTTGGCAGCCTTCGACCACGGGACCGACGCGGCAGTCGGGACGTGGCCGGCGCGCTGGGCCTGCTCCTGCGGGAGGTGGGCCGGGGCGAGCAGGCGACCGGCGAACTCGTCGGGCGAGCGCACGTCGACGAGGTTCTGCACGCCGATGGCCTCGACCACGTCGTCGCGGAAGGCGCGGATCGAGAGGTCCTGCTCCTGCGCGGTGTAGGAGGTGGCCTCACGCTTGACCGGCTCGTCGGTGAGCTCGCGGGCGTCGAGCTCCCACTTCTTGCGACCGCCGTCGAGGAGCTTGACGTCCTGGTGGCCGTAGAGCTTGAAGTACCAGTACGCGTAGGCCGCGAACCAGTTGTTGTTGCCGCCGTAGAGCACGACGGTGGAGTCGTTGGCGACGCCCTTGTCGGACAGCAGCGCCTCGAACTGCGCCTTGTTGACGAAGTCGCGGCGGACCTGGTCCTGGAGGTCGGTGGTCCAGTCGAGCTTGATCGCACCACGGATGTGGGAGCGGTCGTACGCCGAGGTGTCCTCGTCGACCTCGATCAGGACGACCTGCGGGTTGTCGAGGTTCTCCTCGACCCACTGGGCGGTGACGAGCACGTCTTCGCGAGCCATGTTTCTCTCTTCTCTACTTACGGGGATTGGGGTGAAGGTTGTCAGGTGGTGCGGGCCGGGCGATAGGTCAGCCGCTTGAACAGCAGGTAGACCTCGCAGCCCAGGCAGAAGCCGAAGAGCGCGTTGAGCAGTGCCGCGGCCAGCGCGAAGCCGACGGCAACCGCCCCGGCAGCCTCGAAGCCGAAGGACCACAGGACCAGGCCGCTCAGCGCGAAGACGAAGCCGACGGTCTGCGCGAAGCGCGGCGGAGCCGGGTCCTCGAAGTGCGCCGGCGCGGCCAGGCGCGGGCGGACGAACCGCTTGAAGAGCCACGCCTGCGGCGTCCGGGTGACACCCAGGGCGGCCGCGACACCGAAGAGGACGGTCTGCAGCGCCAGCAGCACGAAGCCGACCGGAGTCGACGAGAGGGCGAGCGCAGCGGCGAGGACGACAGCGGTCAGCGCCGCAGCGAACTGCGGGCCACGCGGGTCGACCTGGTCGCGCGAGGCGCTCCTGGTGGTGGTGCTCATGTTCCTGCTCCTGTGCCCTGGCGGGCGGACTGTCACATCACGGACGGGAGATGGTCCTGTCAGGACCGAGGGACGTCAGCGGCGCATGGGCGCAGCGCCCGACGAGGGGCGCAGGAGGGACGTCCCGTCAGGACATTCGACACAGCGACGAGGCAACGCGCAGGAGATCCACCGCGCGGCGCTCGGTCAGCATGGTCGTGAACATGGGTATGACCTTAGGGGCCGCCGGACCCCGCCCTCAAACAGAGATCCCACTATCCGAGACGTCCGTCCGGATAGTGGGATCTGCTCAAATCAGGCGCTCGCCGCGCTGACCAGCGGCTGTCAGCCGACCTTCTTGAAGAGGAAGAACTCGTCGTGGAGGTCGATCATCTCCCGCATGTCGTCGTTCTGGTAGATCGTGCGGTGGTCTGCCAGCTCGTAGCCAGCTGCCAAAACGTCGGGCATGAAGTCCTCGCGCGTGCCCCCGGCCTCCGTGGAGAGGAGCTCCCCCGGGGTGTTGGGGACGATCAGCAGCCACGCGACGTCGCGCTTGGCGATCTGGTCGAGCCACCAGTTGATCGAGGCGTGCGACTGCTCCGAGAAGCTGTGGATGTTGACCGCCAGCGTGTAGGAGTCGCGCAGGGTGTCGATCTCCGACAGCGGAACGACGCGGACGACGTCCTTGCGGACGCCGCGGAAGTCGAGGTGGTACTCGCACAGGAACGTCGAGACCGGGACGCCGTCGGTGCAGTCGTAGGCGCCCAGGTTCGTCAGCGCCTCGTCCATGCGCCAGGCCATCCGGCCATAGCCCGCACCGATGTCGAGGACCGACGGGGCCGCCATCTGCGAGAGGCCGATCTGGTCGTCGAGGTAGTTGATCTCGTTGATCGAATCGAGGAGGTCACGGCTGACGACGCGGTCGCCGAAGGCGAAGGTGAACGCACCGAAGAGGCCGTCCTCCTTCAGCTTGCCGAAGAGGCCCAGCTTGTCGCGCGACTCGATGTCGAGCATGGCCAGGTAGTTGCGGGTCTTGGCGCCACCGGAGAAGAGGCGCATCTGCCAGACGTAGGCGTTGTCCCCGCGGAACCAGGCGAGCGAGAGGTTCTTCTTGAGGAACGAGTCGCTCCACTGCGTCTGCACTGCCGAGGGGTACGGCAGGCCGTTGTAGGCCTCGCGCAGCTCGGCCAGGCGCGGGCTGTCGGCGCGCAGGTACTCCTCGGCGCCCGCGGGCAGCGGGGTGTCGCCCTCGTGCGACACCTGGAAGTGGCGACGCCCCTCCTCGTCGATCCGCGAGATCAGGTAGCCGCGCCGGGCCAGCCCGGCGCGGACCCGGCGCTTCGCGGCGCCGGCGACCAGGCCGGGGTTGGCGCGCTTCACACGCGCCAGGAACTCGTTGGCCGAAGGATTCATTGCCTGCCTCAGGATCGGTGGTGGGTGGTGGATGCGGCGAGGATCGCCTCGAACTCGTTGGCACAGCCGGTCAGCTCGAACTCCTTCTCGGCGAGCGCACGTGACGACTCTCCGATGGACCCGGCACGCACCGGGTCCGCGAGCAGCTCGGTGACCCAGGCGGCGGCCGCCGGGATCGAGGTGTCCTCCGGGCGGAGGACACAGCCGCCGGTCTGCTCGATGAGCGACGCGGCGAGGTTCTCGGCCGGCATGAGGCCGACGATGGGCCGGCCGGCGCAGAGGTAGGAGAGCGTCTTGGACGGCACCGAGAAGGCGCCGGCCTCCTTCTCCAGCAGGACGACCAGGACGTCGCCCGATCCGAGGACCTCGGAGAGGCGCTCGTAGGGCTGGAACGGCAACAGCGTCAGGGGTACGCCGAGGCGCGCGGCCTCGTCACGGACCACAGGCGCCGCGGGGCCCTCGTTGACGACGACCAGCCGGACCGGCGTCCCGGCGTCGATGACCGCCTTCGCCAGGCGCGGCAGGAGCTCCGGGTTGTGCTTGAGCCCGAGCGTGCCGGAGTAGAGCAGCGTGGCGACCTGATCGACGCCCTGCTCCCGTGCCCACGCGTTGTCGCGCGGGACGGGGACGATCTCGTCGAGCGGGGCCCAGTTGGGGATCACGGTGACCTTGTCGGCCGTGCCCCATCGCCGGTGGACGTCGACGAAGGCGTCGGTGATGACCACGATCGCCGCGGCGCGGCGGGAGCACCACTTCTCACCGAGGCCGATCAGACGTCCGGCAAGCGCCATCGACCGGCCGAGCTTCTTGCCGGCGAAGGACGTGATCGCGACCGCCTGCACGTCCTGGTGCCACAGCACCCACGGCTTGCGGGTCACGAGCAGCACGAACGCGAGCACGACCAGGGTCGGGATCGGCACGTTGGAGCACAGGACCACATCGGGCCGCAGCCGGCGTACCTGCTGCACGAGCTCGACGCCGAGCCCGACCTCCTGCAGCAGGCGGCGCTTGAAGTCCGTCTTCGCGATCGAGCGACCCTCGCCGATCGCCGCGAAGCGGATCTTCTCCCCCGGCTCGGCCTGCAGGTGGCCCTTGCCGGAGGCGTACGCCGCACAGTAGCTGTGCGTGACCGCGTGGCCACGCGCGGCGAGCTCACGACTCAGCTCGACCTGGAACGGGTGGCCGCTGTAGTCGTGGACCAGGACCCTCATCAGCCGTGGGCAGCCTTCACCTGGTCGTAGACCCAGGCGTAGGTCTTCTCCATGCCCTCGAGCAGCGAGATCGACGGCTCCCAGCCGTAGATCTCCTGGATCAGGGTGTTGTCGGAGTTGCGGCCGCGGACGCCCTGAGGAGCGTCCAGCTGGTAGTTGCGCTTGCACTTGATGCCGGCGAAGCCCTCGACCATCGTGTAGAGGTCATTGATCGAGATCAGCTCGGACGAGCCGACGTTGACCGGGATGATCGAGTCGCCCTTGAGCACCATCTGCGAGCCCTTGACGCAGTCGTCGACGTACATGAAGGAGCGGGTCTGCTCGCCGTCGCCCCAGATGTCGATCTCGTGGTGACCGGAGATGACCGCCTCGGCGATCTTGCGGCACGTCGCGGCCGGAGCCTTCTCGCGGCCACCGGTCCACGTGCCCTCCGGGCCGTAGACGTTGTGGTAGCGGGCGACGCGGGTCTGCAGGCCGTAGTCCTCGAGGAAGTGGCGGGCCATGCGCTCGGAGAAGAGCTTCTCCCAGCCGTAGCCGTCCTCGGGGTCGGCCGGGTAGGCGTCAGACTCCTTGAGGGCGGTGACGTTGGGGTCGGTCTGCATCGAGCCGTTGTAGACGCAAGCGGAGGACGAGTAGAAGTAGCGCTCGACACCGGCGTTGCGCGCGGCCTCGAGCATGTGGGTGCTGGTCAGCACCGTCAGCATGCACTCGGCCTTGTTGTTCTCGATGAAGCCCATGCCGCCCATGTCGGCAGCGAGCATGTAGACCTCGCGCGCCCCGTCGGTCTGCTCGAACGCGTGGTCGCGCAGCGAGAGGTCCGCGACGACGTTCTCGACGCCCTCATGGACCTGGTACCACTGGTCGAGCGGCTTGATGTCCACCGAGCGGACCGTCAGGCCCTGCTTGAGCAGGTCGGCCACCAGGTGGCCGCCGATGAAGCCGCCGCCGCCGGCAACCAGAACGTCAACGCCAGATGCAGTCACAGTCCACTAACCCTTGCCACGAAGTTGTGCGTCCCCCGGACGAATCCATTCCGGACCCGCGCATGCGGCGCAATCCTAACCACGACATGGCAGCCCTTGTGACCCAGAACGCAAGACGGTGAGTCGTCCCGTAGGCTGCGCGCCGACTGCCCCACGTGTCCGCCCCGTCAGAGGAGCAACCGTTGACCGAGCCCGGCGCCACCACGTTCGCCCGCATCCTGAAGGACCACCTCGCGGCGGGTGTGATCAGGCACGACGACTCCGTGCTGGTCCAGTTCGCGGGGACCTTCGACGAGGCGGTCTGCAAGGAGGTCGGCCTCACCAACGTCAGCTTCGTCAACATCGCGCCGGACAGCCCGAGCAGCGAGATCGGCGGCACCGCGTTCGACGCGCACAAGATGCCCCAGGCCGACGCGTCGTACGACCACGTCATGGGGCACTCGGGCATCCACCACTGCTCGCGCCCGCACGAGGCGCTCCACGAGATGTACCGGATCGCCCGCAAGACGGTCCTCTTCGTCGAGAACCAGGACTCGGTCCTGATGCGCGCCGCCTCGAAGGCCGGCGTGGTGGGCTGGTACGAGCTCGCCGCCGTGATCGCCGACGGCTATGACACCGGCGGCGTCGACGGCACCGGCGTGCCGAACTTCGTCTACCGCTGGACCCGTCGCGACCTCTACAAGACCGTCGCGACCTTCGACCCGGCGTACGACATCCCGATCGACGTGCACACCGAGTGGAACCTCGGCACCGGTCGGGTCGCCTCCGAGGTGCTCCGCAAGAAGCTCCACCTCAGCCAGGCGACCGCCGAGAAGACGTTCGTGCGTGGCCAGAAGTTCATGAACAAGATCGCGGCGCGCCAGGGCAACATCTTCGCCGCCACGATCCGCAAGGACCTGCGCACGCTCCACCCGTGGATGGCGTCGCCCACCGCGATGAAGCGCGACGCCTGACCCTCAGCGCCGCAGGAGGTCCTCGCGGACGATCCTGGCGGTGCGGGCCCAGGTGAAGCCCTGCGCGAACTGCTGCGCCTCGGTGAGGTGCCCGGGGGCCTGAGCGAGGGCTGCCTCCATGGCATCGGCGAGGTCGTCCGCGCCGACCGTCAGGGCGACGGCCGCGAAGCCACCGGTCACCTCCCTCAGAGCCGGGTCGGGTGAGACGACCACCGGGATGCCCAGGCGCATCGCCTCGGCCGCGGGGAGTCCGAAGCCCTCGAAGTCGGAGGGGAAGACGACCATGCTCGCGGCCGCGAAGGTCCCCGCGAACGCGTCGTCGTCGAGCCACGGCGCGAGGTCGACCACGTCGCCGAGGCCGAGCTCGTGCACGAGCTGCGTCGCCGCCGCGCGGTCGCTCCCACCCATGCCGACCAGCCGCAGCGTCCAGTCCGGGTGCCGGGCGCTGAAGGGCTGCCAGGCGCGGATCACGGCATGGGCGTTCTTGTTGCCGAAGTGCCCGAACGCCAGCGCGTACGGCGGGTCCGCCCGCTCGGCGGTCGGCCAGGCGTCCGCGTGGTCGGAGCCGAGCTGCGCAGCGACCCCCTTGGCAGCCAGTCGCGGGTGGCGGTCGCGGAAGTCGTCGAGCGTCCGCTCGGAGATCGTGTACACGCCGTCGGCACGCCGGATGCTCCACCACCACCCCAGCCGGCGGGCTGCTCGCGTCTTCCGGGAGAACTGGTCGGGACGGAGCTCGTGGCGCAGGTCGTAGAGGATGACGCCGCGGGGCGCCGGCGTACCGACGAGACCGCTGGCGGGAACCCCGGAGACCACCGCGTCGACCGCCAGGTCGCGGGCCGCCCGGCGTACGGCCAGGGAGCGGAGCCAGGCCTTGCCAGCGGGCCCACCCACGGGCGGGTGGGCCCTGTGCACCACCACCCCCTCGGCGGGCACGAAGTCCGGTCCGTCGGGCCCGGCGAGCACCGTCAGGCGGTCGTCGGGGAAGGCCTCGCGCCACCCGCGGATCAGGTGAGCCACCACGATCGCGGCGCTTCCGGAGCGGACCGCGACCGCGTCGAACAGCACGTGCATGGAGAGTGGCCCTTCGGAGCGACGATCTCGACGGACGCGACCCTACTGGTCGGTGAACGTGGGTAGGGTGCCGCCCGTGTACGAGACGTTGCGGCATCATGCGGTCAGGCTGAAGGTCCATGCGGGGTGGTTCGTGCGCGACCTCTTCCCGCACCGCAAGGTGGTCCGGGAGGTGCTCGGCGTCGACCTGACGCTGCCCTGGTCGCACCGCCTGCCGGACTTCATCTCCCCCTATGGCGAGAACCTCGTCGACCTGGCGCGCGAGCTCGCCGAGGCCGACGGCGAGCAGCTGACCTTCATCGACGTGGGCGCCAATGTCGGCGACTCCACCAAGCAGGTCCTGCATGCCTGCGATGCCCGCGCCATCTGCGTGGAGGCTGACCCGTACTACCTCGAGTACCTCCACCTCAACGTCGGCGACGACCCGCGCGTCACCATCGTCGAGGCCCTGCTGACGCCGGAGGAGTCGACCGCTGCGACCACCGCCGTCCGGGTCGGCGGGACCACGCGTTTCGAGGAGGGCGAGGTCGGCGACGCCCTCGCCTCCGTCTCCCCCGCCGCGCTCCGCGCCGGCCACCCCGGCTTCGAGCGCCTGCGGCTGATCAAGTCGGACACCGACGGCTACGACGTCCTGCTGGTGCCGGCGCTCGTCGAGTCGTGGGCCGACAACCCCACGAAGCCGGCCCTCTTCTTCGAGTACGACCACATCCTGACGCGCAAGGTCGGCAACGACCCGCTCGCGGTCTGGCCGCGCCTCGAGGCGCTGGGCTACCGCGACATCGGCGTCTGGGACAACGGAGGCCACCTCGTCGGCCGCACGACGGTGAGCGAGATTGCCGCGAAGGCAGACGTGCTCGACGAGGTGTGGGGCAAGCTCAACCACCCCTACTGGGACGTCGCGGTGATCCACGCGGACGACGCCGCCGGGCAGACCGCCCTGGAGCGCATCGCGCCGGCTTCGAAGACGCTCTGACACAGACGCGGACGCGCCCTCTCCCGGTCGGGAGGGGGCGCGTCGTCGTTTGCAGGCCGGGCTCAGCCGATGCGGCGCAGCTTGTTGCGCAGCGTCCGCGCATGGCCGGCACCCTGCATCACCGCGCGCGTGCCCGGCTTGAGGGGGCCCCGGTGGAACATGTGCCAGTTCGAGCCGTTGGTGACGTACTCGTAGCCGAGTGCCTTCGCGAGCCGGCCCAGCGAGTCGGTCGTGTGGAAGGTGATGTGCTGGCCCACCTGTGGCATGTAGTACCACCACGCGTCGATCTTCGGCGGCGGGTCGGACGGCAGCGTCTCGGTCGTGAACATGAACCGGTCGGTGCGCTTGGCCAGCCCGGCCAGCTCGTTGCGCGGGTCCTGCAGGTGCTCGAGCACCTCGAACGCCGTGATCACGTCGTACGGCGCGTCGCTCTCGTCGATGAAGCCACGCGCGAAGACCGGCTTGGCGTAGGGGTCGAACTGCCAGAAGTCGAAGCCCTTCTCCCGCATCAGCTGCGTGAAGACGCCGTAGCCACCGGCCCAGTCGAGGAACTTCCCCTTCTTCAGCCGCTCGAGGCCGATCACCGCACCGGCGAGGCGCTGGTAGCGACGGGCGCGGCGGAGCAGGCCGGCGTCCTCGTCGTGGATCGCCGACTCGTAGGCCTCCTCGAGCCACGGGGTGTCACGCGCCGCGACGAGCCCGCAGTCGGGGCAGCGGTGGTAAAGCGTCTCGTACTTCTCCAGAACGAGCGCGGTGTCGAACTCGGTCATGGGTGCGTCGCACACAGGGCACGAGGTGGTCACGCTGCCTCCAGGGCTGGTCGTCGGATGGGGTCGAGGCTAGCGAGCCGCTACGGCATCGCCGACGCCTGCCTCGCGCAGCGCCGCCGCCACCGACTCCGCGATCAGCTGCCGGCCAGAGAACGAATAGTGCTCGGTGCCATTGGGGCCGAACTCGAAGTCGTCCTCACCGAACACCGGCTCCACCATCGTCAGCATCTCACCCGCGTCGGCACGAAGGGCCGCCTTGAACACGCTCCACTTCGCCTCGTGGGTGGCGATGAACTCGCCTGGGTAGAGCCGTTCGCCGTGCGGAAGCGGCGGCGGCGCGTGGTAGCTGACAACCGGGACGCCGTACTGGCGCAGACGGGTCCCGAACAGTCGCCAGGCGTCCACCACCGGCGCGCCCGGGTCGAGCACCTCACCGTGGAAGTAGTCGAAGAGCCGCTTCTGCTGCTCGAGCGGCCACGGGTGGGGGCCCAGCCCCTTGAGCGGGTGGCGCAGCTGGCCGATGGTGGTGCGCCCCGACCAGGTCGTGGTCAGCTCGACCTCGTCGAAGGCCGCGTAGTCCTCCGGCTGCGGATTGGCGCCATGCCCGATCGACCGGATCCGCCGCTCGCCGTTGCTGATCCGGGAGAGGGCCGCCAGAACCTCGGGGTACCGGTAGACCGGGTGGCCGGCCACCTGGGTCATCGACGTGCGCACCACCGAGGAGACCACCACCGCCGCCGGGCGCTGCTCCAGCAGGGAGAGCACCCGCAGCATCTCGGCGTGCAGGACCGGGTTGAAGCCCGGCCCACTGATGGCCGCGACCCGCGCTCCACCCAGCTCGCCACTCAGCAGCTCGGGGATCATCCGCAGGTCGGTGTCACGGGCGGCCGCGGTCAGGCAGGTGCTGTCGCCGAGCAGGAGGACATCGATCTCACCGCGCTGCAGGCCGCGCCGCACCCGCTCGAGCTGCTGCAGCTCGCGGCTCAGGAGCCGCCCTCGCAGCTCGCGAGCCCGGGCCCTCGCCTTCGCACGCGTCGTCGCCATCACGACGCAGAAGGTAGTCCACCCACCTCGGTCAGGCGGGCAGAACCGTCCACCATTCTCTGCGAGGATGCGCCCGTGAGCGAACCTGGCACCGACACAGAGAGCACCGAGTCCGGTACGACGAGCGTCCCTGCGGGCGGTGCGGGTCGCCGCACCAGCCTCGTCGGCATCGACCAGCTGGTGTCCGGCGCGTCGAACCTGATCCCGCTCATCTGGGTCGCCCACGCTCTGGCTCCGGCCGACTTCGGTCGGTTCAGCCTCGTCATCCTGATCTACCTGTTCACCCAGGCCACGCTGCGCGCGCTCATCGGCTGGCCGCTCCTGGTCCATCCCGAGGATGCCGACGGGCGGCCGCACGAGGTCCTCGGAGCGGTCACCGTGCTCTCCGGGGCCGCCGCAGCGGTGAGCGTCGCGATCGCCCTGGCGACCTGGCTGGCCGGGAGCCCGATGGGCACCGCCACGCTCGCGCTCGGTCTGCTGATGCCGCTCCTCTGCCTCCAGGACACCGGCCGGTTCGTCGGGATCGCGCAGGCCCGACCGGGCCGTGCACTCTCGCTCGACCTCCTCTGGCTGGTTCTCATGCTGGCCGGTTTCGCCGTCGTCGCGCTGAGCGGACACGACAGCCTGTTCTGGTACTCAGTGGCCTGGGCGGGCTCCGGCGCGGCGGCAGGCCTGTGGGTCGTCGTCCAGCAGGGAGTGCCCCGTCGCCACGACGTGTCGCTGCGGTGGCTCCGCGAGCACTGGGACTACTCCTCGCGCTCCTTCATCTCCGCGACCGCCACGACCGCCGTCACCCTGGTCGGCTCGATGGCGATCGCGCTGGTCAGCGGTCCCCAGGCCGTCGGCGCTGTCCGCGCGGCACTGATGCTGGAGCGCCCGAGTGCCGCACTTCAGCTCGCGGTGGCCACCTCCGCGGCCACCGACATCGCCCGCGAGCAGCCGGACAACCGCGGGCTCATGGCGATCCAGCGGCGCACCCTCCTCATCGCGTCCGTGGTGGCGGTCCTCAACCTGGTCGTGCTCGTCCTGCTCCCGGACAGCGTGGGCGAGGCGCTGCTGGGCCAGATGTGGCCCCTGGTCGCTCCGCTGGTGCTGCTGATCGGCATTCGCGTCGCGATCAGCGCCTCGCAGAGCGGCCTCCGTGCCGCGCTCCTGGGCCGCCGCCAGATCAAGCTCGTCATGTACGTCGACATCCTGAGCTCGGTCGTCACGATCGTCGGTCTGGTCGTCGGCGCGGCGGTTGCCGACGCCGAGGGCGCGATGTGGGGATCGCTGCCCGGGCTGGCGCTCGCCACCGTCTGCTGGTGGGTCGCTCTCCGGCGTCACCTCCGCTCGGCCCCGTTCCTTGCCCCCGACCCTGCCGCGGGCTAGCCTCACCCGGCCCATGGCCATGAAGGAGAAGACCGTGACCAGTCCCGAAGCACGCCTCGAGGAGGCGCGCGCGTACTACGCACGCGAGCTCGGGGACGGTGTCGAGCGCTTCGTCGGAGCGCCGTACGACGCCTGCCCGTGGTGCGGGTCGGCGGACTTCGGCCTGCGGATCGTCTGCCGTGACATCCGCCAGTTCAAGCCCGGGACTTTCCGGCTCGACGAGTGCCGCGACTGCGGGCACGTCTTCCAGAACCCGCCGCAGACCGACGAGGGCCTGACCTTCTACTACCGCGACACGTACGACGGCCTGAGCGCAGAGCGCACGGAGGCGAGCCTCGAGACGATGGGGCCGATCTACCGCAGCCGCGCCGAGACGATCGCGCGGATCCGCCCGGACACGCCGCGCCGCTGGCTCGACGTCGGCACGGCATCCGGCCACTTCCCGGCCGCGGCGAAGGAGGTCTTCCCGGAGACGGCCTTCGACGGCCTCGACATGTCCGACGGCGTCCTGAACGGCGTGGCGGCGGGCCGGATCGAGAAGGGCCACCAGGGCCAGTTCCCCGACCTGAGCGGCGAGCTCGCTGGGCAGTACGACCAGATCAGCATGTTCCATTACCTGGAGCACGTGCGCGACCCGTTCGCCGACCTCGACGCGGTCGTCGAGACGCTCAGCGACGACGGCTGGTTCCTCATCGAGCAGCCCGACCCGCACGCCCGCTCGGCGAAGCTCTTCGGGTCCTGGTGGCCCGGCTGGAACCAGCCCGAGCACCTGCACATGATCACCGAGCCCAACCTGGTCCGCGCCCTCGAGGAGCGCGGTATGGAGGTCGTCGAGGTGGTCCACCGCGAGGCCCACATCCCGGCGGAGGCGTTCATCATCGTGATGACGCTGCTCAACCGGCTGGCGCCCACCATCGAGATGCCGTGGCTCAGCGAGCAGCGGCGCCCGGGCCGGCTGCGCCGCCTGCTCGCCAAGCTGGTCATCGCACCACTCGTGCCGCTCGCGATGTTCCTCGACAAGACGTTCCTGCCGAAGGTGCTGAAGAGCTACCACGCCTACCGGATCGTGGCCCGCAAGGTGCCCCGCGCGGCCGAGCACCCGGCCGGTCCCGGCGCCGCCGCGACCTCCACGCCCGACGCGTCGTCCGCGTCGCCCGACCCGAACGGATCCTGAGCAGTGCTGACCCAGCTCCTCGCCGCCCTCGTCCGCTGGCTCCGCGCCCGCCGCACCCGGACGCGTCAGCGGATCCAGTGGCTCCGGGACGAGAGCCTCGTACACCCCGGCACCGTCGTGCACGAGCACGCGGTGATCGGC
>NZ_DATIHB010000121.1:0-8856 GCF_035481145.1 Nocardioides sp.
CCGCCCCCGCCCACGTCGTACAGCTTGATCAGCCGCGCGGGATCTCCCGCATCTCGAAGGCTTCGACGATGTCGCCTTCCTTGATGTCCTGGAAGTTGCGGAGCGACAGACCGCACTCGAAGCCCTCGCGGACCTCCGCGGCGTCGTCCTTCTCGCGCTTGAGGCCAGCCAGGTCGAGGTTGTCCGCCACGACGCTGCCGTCGCGGATGATGCGGACCTTGGCGTTGCGGCGGAGGAGGCCGCTGGTGACCATACAACCGGCGATGTTGCCGATCTTGGACGAGCGGAAGATCGCACGGATCTCCGCCTGGCCGAGCACCTGCTCCTCGTAGACCGGCTTGAGCATGCCCTTGAGGGCCGCCTCGATCTCCTCGATGGCCTGGTAGATGACGCTGTAGTAGCGGATCTCCACGCCTTCCTTGTCGGCCAGCTCGGTCGCCTTGCCCTGCGGGCGGACGTTGAAGCCGATGATGATCGCGTCGGAGGCCGCAGCGAGCATGACGTTGGTCTCGGTGATCGCACCGACACCGCGGTCGATGACCCGCAGCGAGACCTCGTCGCCGACGTCGATCTTGGACAGCGAGTCCTCGAGCGCCTCGACGGAACCGGACACGTCGCCCTTGAGGATGAGGTTGAGCTCCTGGCTCTCGCCCTTCTCCATGGAGGCCATGAAGTCCTCGAGGGTACGACGCACGCGGCGCTGGGCCTGCATGGCCGCACGCTCACGGTGCTCGCGCTTCTCCGCGATCTGGCGGGCCATGCGGTCGTCCTCGACCACGAGGAAGTTCTGACCCGCACCGGGCACGCCGGAGAGACCCAGGACCATGGCCGGACGCGACGGGGTCGCCTCCTCGATGTTCTCGCCGTGCTCGTCGAGCATGGCGCGGACGCGGCCGTGGGCCGGACCGGCGACGATCGAGTCGCCGACCCGCAGGGTGCCGCGCTGGACCAGGATCGTGGCGACCGGACCGCGACCGCGGTCCAGGTGCGCCTCGACCACGAGGCCCTGGGCGTCCTGGTTGGGGTTGGCGCGCAGGTCGAGCGACGCGTCAGCGGTCAGCACGACCGCCTCGAGCAGGCCGTCGAGGTTCAGGCCGGCCTTCGCGGACACGTCGACGAACATCACGTCGCCGCCGTACTCCTCGGGGACCAGGCCGTACTCGGTGAGCTGGCCGCGGACCTTGACCGGGTCGGCCTCAGGCTTGTCGACCTTGTTGACCGCGACGACGATCGGGACGCCGGCGGCCTTGGCGTGGTTGAGCGCCTCGACCGTCTGCGGCATGACGCCGTCGTCGGCCGCGACCACGAGGATCGCGATGTCGGTCGCCTGGGCACCACGGGCACGCATGGCGGTGAACGCCTCGTGACCGGGGGTGTCGATGAGGGTGATGGCCCGCTCCTGGCCGTCGACCTCGGCGTAGACCTGGTAGGCACCGATGTGCTGCGTGATGCCACCGGCCTCCTTGTCGACGACGTTGGCGTTGCGCAGCGCGTCGAGGAGCTTGGTCTTTCCGTGGTCGACGTGACCCATGACGGTGACGACCGGCGGACGGACGACCAGGTCGGCCTCGTCGCCCTCGTCGGCGCCGAACTCGAGGTCGAAGCCCTCGAGGAGCTCGCGGTCCTCGTCCTCCGGGGAGATGACCTGGACGACGTAGTTGAGCTCCTCGCCGAGCAGCTCGAACGTCTCGTCACCGACGGACTGGGTCGCCGTGACCATCTCGCCGAGCGAGAAGAGCATCTGCACCAGGGCAGCGGCGTCGACGTTGATCTTCTCCGCGAAGTCGGTCAGGCTCGCACCACGGGCCAGACGCACGGTCTCGCCGTTGCCCTTGCGGACGCGCACACCACCGATGGTGGGCGCCTGCATCGAGTCGAACTCCTGCCGCTTCGCACGCTTCGACTTGCGACCACGGCGCGACGGACCACCGGCGCGACCGAAGGCACCCTGGGTCTGGCCACGGCCACCGGGACCACCGGGACGACCGCCACCGGGGCGACCAGCACCGGCGAAGCCACCCGGGGCACCGCCCGGACGGCCGGGGGCACCTGCGCCAGCGCCGGGGCCACCACGACCCGGGGCACCGCCCGGACCACCACGGCCCGGAGCGCCGCCAGGGCCACCACGGCCCGGAGCACCACCGGGGCCACCACGACCGGCGGGGCCGCCGGGGCGGGCGCCGAACGCGTTGGGCGACTTCGGCATCATCGCCGGGTTGGGACGGGGCATGCCCGGACGGGGAGCCGCTCCACCTGCGGCACCACCGGCAGCTGCCGGCGGACGCGGCGGACGGTTGTCGCCGCCCGAGGTCTGCGACGGACCACGGTCAGCCGGCGCCGGACGCTCGGACGGGGCGGGGCGCTTGCCCATGCCCTGCGACGGGGCGAACGGGTTGTTGCCGGGGCGCGGCGCACCCGGACGGGCGCCGCCCGGACGCGGACCCGGAGTGCCACCGGCCGGCTTGGGCGCAGGCGCCTTCGGGGCGGGGGCAGCCGGACCCGGCTTCGGAGCAGCGGGGGCAGCCGGAGCCGCAGCAGCGGGGGCCGCAGGTGCTGCGGCAGCGGGAGCAGCGGCGGCCGGAGTCTCCGGTGCAGCCGGCGCGGCGGGCGCCGGAGCAGCCTTGGGGGCCGGCTTCGGGCCGGGCTTGCCGGCCGGCGCCTTGGGCGCGGCGGCCGGGGCAGCCTGACCAGCGGGCGCCTCGGCAGCAGAACCGCCACCGGCGGCACGCATCTCGTCACCGAACTGCTTCTTGAAACGCATCGCGACGGGGGGCTCCACCGTCGAGGACGCGGACTTGACGAACTCGCCCATCTCCTTCAGCTTCTCGAGAACAACCTTGCTCTCGACGCCGAATTCCTTGGCGATCTCGTGTACGCGGGGCTTGGCCACGGGGTTGTGTTACTCCTTCTCGGCCCGCCCCGGATTGCGTAGTGGGGTCGAACCGTCAGTGGGTGTGCATGCTCATCGCGAAGTACTCATCGAGTGCTCATGAGCGGATGCTCCAGTTCCTGTAGTGGTTCATGACGTGTGTGCCTCGAGCCAGGCCTGCACCGGCTCGGTAGCCAGCCCTTGCTCGAGCCGCAGGGCTCGGGCGAACGCTCGCCGCCGGACCGCCAGGTCGTAGCACGCGGTCGTGGGGTGCAGGTGCGCCCCACGGCCAGCTGCAGACTTCGCAGGATCCGGAACGACGGCCGGTCGGCCCTCGCTGTCGGTCCCCGCGACGATCCGCAGGAGCTCGTGGCGGGCAGCCCGCTCGCGGCATCCGATGCACATACGCACGGGGCCACAGAAAATCTCTGAAGCCGTGTGTGCAAGGGAATTCAGTTCGCGAGCCACCAAGCGACAACTCTACCGGGTCACGGGGCGCCGGGACTAACCGGCGTACGGTTGGCGTGCCCAGCCCTAGGGTGACTCCATGCGCGTGACGTCGGCCCTGCTTCGGTTGGTTCTCGGCGTCGGCGTCTTCCTCGTCGGGATCAAGGCGTTCGGCCGCGCGGTCAGCGCCGACTGGCTGTCCTGGCGGATGCCGCTCTACTTCGTCATCGGCATGCTCGGGTGGCTATTGCTAACGGGTGGGGCGTCGCTGTCCTGGGGCGGCCTGCTCCGCATCCCGCTGCCCGGACATCCAGAGGGCGTCTACCCCGAGAGGCAGGCCAAGAAGGACGCCGAGTGGCTTCGCAAGAACGCTGACCTGCTCGAACCCGGCGATCACGAGGTCGTCATGACGGATCTTGGCAAGCACTCGATGGACGTCGCCAAGGCGATCCGCGAGGCGACGAACCTCGATGTGCACGCCGCCCTGGCCCTCGTTGATCCCGTGGGGCAGCTCGTGGCGCACTCCCGGAGTCAGGCCGCGGCGGACCTGATCGCGGCACGCCTTCGCAAGGCAGGCGCGACCGCCGTCGTACGACCGATGGCGGGTCAGGCTCCCCCAGAAACGACGTAAAGGCTTTTCGTCACCCAGTGACGAAAAGCCTTCACGTTGTTTGAGAGCTGCGGTCCTCAGCCCTGAGGGGCCTCGTCGGAGCGGATGTCGATCCGCCAGCCGGTCAGGCGGGCGGCGAGTCGGGCGTTCTGGCCCTCCTTGCCGATCGCCAGCGACAGCTGGAAGTCGGGGACGACGACGCGCGCGGCGCGGGCAGCCAGGTCAACGACCTCGACGGAGCTGACGCGGGCCGGCGAGAGCGCATGGGCGACCATCTCGGCGGGGTCCTCGGACCAGTCGACGATGTCGATCTTCTCGCCGTGGAGCTCGCTCATGATGTTGCGGACACGGCTGCCCATCGGGCCGATGCAGGAGCCCTTGGCATTGACGCCGGGGACGGTCGACTTCACCGCGATCTTCGTGCGGTGGCCGGCCTCGCGGGCGATCGCGGCGATCTCGACGGTGCCGTCGGCGATCTCGGGCACCTCGAGCGCGAAGAGCTTCTTCACCAGGTTGGGGTGGGTCCGCGACAGGGTGATCTGCGGGCCACGCATGCCCTTGCGCACGGAGACGACGAGCGCCTTGATGCGAGTGCCGTGCTCGTAGTTCTCGCCCGGGACGCGCTCGCCGAGCGGGATGATCGCCTCGAGCTTGCCCAGGTCGACCATGACGTCGTCGGGGTTGCGGCCCTGCTGGATGATGCCGGAGACGATGTCGCCCTCCTTGCCCGCGAACTCACCGAAGGTGATGTCGTCCTGGGCGTCACGGAGGCGCTGCAACATGATCTGGCGGGCCGTGGTGGCAGCGATCCGGCCGAAGCCGTCCGGGGTGTCGTCGTACTCCTCGGAGAAGGTGCCGTCCTCCTCCTGCTCGCGGACCAGCACGTTGACGTGGCCGGTCTTGCGGTCGATGACCACGCGCGCACGCTGCTGGGCGCCGGCCGTCTTGTGGTACGCCTGCAGCATCGCCTGCTCGATCGCCTCGACGAGGACGTCGAACGAGATCTCCTTCTCGCGCTCCAGCATCCGCAGGATGCTCAGGTCGATGTCCATCAGGCGTCGTCTCCCTCATCGTCGATGTCGTCGACGGTCTCGTCGTCGGCAGCCTCGAGCTCCTCGAAGGCGGCCTTGCGGTTGAACTCGATCTGCACGCGCGCCTTGGCGATGTCCGCGTAGGCGACGCGGTTCTCCACGATCTTGGGCTTGGCGCCCTTGCTGGCCCGCTTGTCCTCGAGCAGCGTCACGCCGTCGTCGTCGGACTCCCCGATGCGCGCCTCGATCTCGCCGCCCTCGACGAGGGTGACCTTCACCAGACGACCGGCGTTGCGGCGCCAGTGGCGCGCGAGCGTCAGCGGGCGGTCGACACCACGCGAGGTGACCTCGAGCAGGTACGGCTCGGCACCCATCACGTTGGAGGACTCCAGGAAGTCGTCGACCTCCTTGGTGGCGGCCGCGATCTCGTCGAGCGTCACACCGGTCTCGGAGTCGAGCGCGATGCGCAGGATGCGGCGCTGGCCTGCCTTGGAGAGCTCGACGGCCTCGATGTCCAGACCGAGCGCGGTCAGGGGGTCGGCGAGCCCTGCTTCGATGCGGGCCCTGGTGGCGTCCAGTCCGGAACTGCTCACAGTGCGACCTCCTTGTGCTGTTGTCGCGACAACCCTAGCGGGTCCGCGGCAGTGCCCGGACCGACAGATAGGGTTCACGCCGTGCCTGACACCGTGATCACCGTCTCCCGTCGGGTGGCCCTCGGCGGCGCGACCGCCGCGGTCACCGCCACCGCCGGCTGCCAGTGGGGTCCGCCGGCATCGGTCGCCCCGCCCGCCGCGAAGCGCGACGCCGACGCGAGCACCGTCGACGGGCTGGTGACGGCAATCGCCGCCCAGGCCCGGCTGGTCGCGGACGTGGCAACGACCCACGTCGGCCTGACCACCGCCCTCGCGCCGCTGACCGCGCTGCACCGGGCCCACCTCGCCGTCCTCTCCACGGAGCCGCCGGAGGCACCGGCGGTCACGGTCCCGGTCCGGCCCGACGCAGCCCTCGCCGCCGTACGCCGGGGCGAGGCCACGCTGCAGCGCTCCCTCACCGCCGGCGCCCGCACGGCCGCGAGCGGACCGCTCGCGCGCTCCCTCGCCTCGATGGCCGCCGGGGTCGCGATGCACCTGGCCGCGGCGCCGTCTCCGCGTGCGGCCGCGAAGGGCGGGCAGGCATGACCGCGGAGCTCACTCCCCTGCAGTCCGCCGTCGCGGGTGAGCACGCCGCACTCTGGGTGCTCGGCGTCGTCGGAGCGCAGGCACCCGAGGAGTCCGCGCTGCGCGAGCGCGTGACGACGGCGTACCGCACGCATCGCACGCAGCGCGACCACCTCGTCGCCAGGGTCACCGCGCTCGGCGGGACCCCCGTCCCCGCCGAGCCGGGCTACACGCTGGGCGACGTCAGCTCCCAGGCGGCGGGCTACGCCGCTGCCCTCGAGGTGGAGCAGAAGGCGGCTGCGGTCTACGCCGACCTGGTCGCCCACACGACGGGCTCCGACCGGAGCTGGGCCGTCACGGCCCTGATCGCGTGTTCGGTGCGCCAGCTCTGGTTCCGGGGGAGCCCCGAGATCTTCCCCGGAACCAGCGAGCTGGCGAACCGTTGACCCCCTGTCCGAGCAAGGGGTACAGGAAAGATCCTGCAACATCGGAGCCGCAGTAGCCCCATGGATCAAGTTGCAGGTTTATGCAATGCAGAAACCTGCAGGCGTGAGGCCGTGCGGTCAGGTCCAGCGGGCGACCACGCCGGCGATCTCGCCGAGGTGCTGCACGACCGCATCAGGCACGCCCTCGGTGTGGCCGACCTGGTCCGCGGGGATCGTGCTGTGGGGCACGTGGATCGCGCGCATGCCGGCCGACTGCGCACCCCACACGTCGTCGTACAGCCGGTCGCCGACGTAGACACAACGTGCCGGATCGGTCGCACCTACGGCGTCCATGGCGGCCCGGAACGCCTGCGGTGACGGCTTGGTCCAGGGGATCTCGCTCGTGTAGACGTCGCCGTCGATGAGGTGGTCGACGCCGTCGCGCTCGAAGAACCCGCGGTGCCAGGCGCGCGGCCAGATCGTGTTGGAGAGCACGCCGACCTTGATCCCCTGCTCACGCAGCCACTCGAAGAGCGGACCCACCTCTGGATCGGTCAGGGTGTGTGGCTCCCAGAACTCGTAGTAGGCCATCAGCAGGTCCGGGTCGTGGTCGAGGCCTGCCTCGGTGAAGAGGTCGGCCACCGTGGCGCTCTGCTGCAGGTCGCGGCTGCGACCCCAGATCACGCTGCCCGCCTCGTGCAGCCGCCGGGCCCAGGCATGACGGTCGTCGTCCGGGGTCGGGGTGGCCCGGACGGCGTGCGCGAGCGCGACGGACTCCGCGTGGAAGTCGACGTCGTGCCAGGCCGTGAGGGTGCCGCCCCAGTCGAAGAGGACGGCCTCGACGCCCGCGGCCCGCTCCCCCACCGGATCAGCCGCGAACGAGGGCGGCGATGGTGGCGGCCGCGTCGGTGACCGCGACGTCCTGCTTCGCGCCCGTGCGACGGTCCTTGACCTCGACGACACCGTCGGCCAGGCCTCGGCCCACGGTGACGATGGTCGGGACGCCGATCAGCTCGGCGTCCTTGAACTTCACCCCGGGGCTGATCTTCCCGGCGCGATCGTCGTAGATCACCTCGACGCCCTGAGCGGCAAGCTCGTTGCTCAGACTCTCGGCCGCCTCAAAGAGCGCGGCGTCCTTGCCCGCCGCGACGACGTGGACGTCGGCCGGGGCGATCTCGCGGGGCCAGCAGAGGCCGAGCTCGTCGTGGTTGCCCTCGGCGATCACCGGCACAGCGCGGGAGACGCCGATGCCATACGACCCCATGGTGACCGTGACCAGCTTCCCGTTCTCGTCGAGCACCTTGAGGTCGAGCGCCTCGGCGTACTTGCGACCGAGCTGGAAGATGTGGCCCATCTCGATGCCGCGCGCCGACGCGAGCGTGCCCCCTCCCCCGGTGACCGCACAGTTGGGGCAGGGGTCGCCGTCGCGGACATTGGCCGCCTCGATCGTGCCGTCGGGGGTGAAGTCGCGGCCCGCGACCACGTCAATCGCGTGCTGGCCGTGGACATCGGCACCGGTCACCCAGCGCGTGCCCTCGACGATCCGCGGGTCGACGACGAACCGGATGCCGGTCTTCGACTCCTCGCCCAGGACCCCGGGGCCGATGTAGCCCTTGACGATGTCGGGGTACGAGCGGAGCTCCTCCTCGGTCATCGGCTCGACCTCGATCGGCTCGAGCTGGCCCTCGAGGCGCTTCTGGTCGACGTCACGGTCGCCCGGCAGGCCGATCGCCAGCGGCTCGCGCGTGCCGTCGGGGTGCTTGAGCATCATCAGGACGTTCTTGAGGGTGTCACCGGCGTGCCACGGACGGTCCTCACGCGGGAGGCGCTCGTTGAGCAGCGCGACCAGCGAGTCGATCGTCGGGGTGTCGGGCGTCTCCTCCGCGTGGGCGGCGGGGACCCCGTCGTACGGCTGGGCGGGCGGGGCCGGCACGGTGACGGCCTCGACGTTGGCGGCGTAGTCGCAGTGGGTGCAGCGGACGTAGGTGTCCTCGCCGACGTCGGCCTTGGCGAGGAACTCCTCCGACGCCGAGCCGCCCATCGCCCCCGAGGTGGCGAAGCAGATCTTGTAGGTGATGCCGAGCCGGTCGAAGGTGCGGATGTAGGCGTCGCGGTGCGCCTGGTAGCTCTCCTCGAGGCCGGCGTCGTCGACGTCGAAGGAGTAGGAGTCCTTCATCACGAACTCGCGCCCGCGCAGCAGGCCGGCCCGGGGACGCGCCTCGTCGCGGTACTTGTTCTGGATCTGGTAGATCGAGAGCGGCAGGTCCTTGTAGGAGGAGTAGAGGTCCTTCACCACCAGGGTGAACATCTCCTCGTG
>NZ_DATIHB010000122.1:0-5378 GCF_035481145.1 Nocardioides sp.
GTCGGACTTCCACACCGGCACCGGCGAGCCCCAGAAGCGGTTGCGGGTGATCGACCAGTCGCGGGCGTTCTCCAGCCACTTGCCGAACTGGCCGTGCTGGATGTGGTCGGGGGTCCAGCGGATCTGCTCGTTGTGCGCGAGCATCCGGTCCTTGAACTTCGTCACCTCTACGAACCACGACGAGACCGCCATGTAGAGCAGCGGCTGCCGGCAGCGCCAGCAGTGCGGATAGCTGTGGTCGTAGGTCTCGCGGCGCAGCAGCACGGTGCCCGGGGTGACGGCGGCCGTCTCGCCATCGCCACGGGTGGCGTTCTTGAGGTGGTCGATGATCTGCAGGTTCGCGTCGAAGACCTGCATGCCCTCGTAGGCAGCGACGGGGAACGTGAAGCGGCCGTCCTTGCCGACCGGCACGACGGTCTCGACGCCGGCGGCGTCGAGGACGGCCTTGTCGTCCTCACCGAAGCCGGGCGCCAGGTGGACGACACCCGTGCCGTCCTCGGTCGTCACGAAGTCGGCGGCCAGCACCTGGTGGGCGTTGTCGGCACCGGCGTAGTAGTCGAACGGCGGCAGGTAGCGGCGGCCGGCGAGCTCGGCGCCGGTGTACGTCGCGAGGACGGTCGGCTCCTCGCCGAGCTCCTTCTTGTACGCCGCGACACGGCCCTCGGCGAGCAGGAACCGGCCCTCGACGGCACCGGTGGACTCGACCAGCGCGTAGGTGACGTCCGGGCCGACGGCCACGCCCATGTTGGACGGCAGCGTCCACGGGGTGGTGGTCCAGATCAGGACGTTGGCGCCATTGAGCAGGTCGTCGGAGTCGTCGGAGTCGGCGAGCTTGAAGCCCACGGTCAGCGCCGGGTCCTGGCGCATCTTGTAGACGTCGTCGTCCATGCGCAGCTCGTGGTTGGAGAGCGGCGTCTCGTCGTTCCAGCAGTAGGGAAGGATCCGGAAGCCCTCGTAGACGAGGCCCTTGGTGTGGAGCTCCTTGAAGGCCCAGATGACCGACTCCATGAACTCGGGGTTCATGGTGCGGTAGTCGTTGTCGAAGTCGACCCAGCGCGCCTGGCGGGTGACGTAGCGCTGCCACTCGTCGGCGTACTTGAGGACGGAGGCGCGGCAGGCGTCGTTGAACTTCTCGATGCCGAGCTCGTGGATCTCGTCGGTGGTCTTGAGACCGAGCTGGCGCATCGCCTCGAGCTCGGCGGGCAGGCCGTGGGTGTCCCAGCCGAAGCGGCGCTCGACGCGCTTGCCGCGCATCGTCTGGTAGCGCGGGATCAGGTCCTTGACGTAGCCCGTCAGCAGGTGACCGTAGTGCGGCAGGCCGTTGGCGAACGGCGGACCGTCGTAGAAGACGAACTCGTCGCCGCCGTCCGCGCGGGTCGGGCGCTGGTCGATGGAGGCCTGGAAGGTGCCGTCCTTCTCCCAGTAGGCCAGCACGGCCTCCTCGATGGAGGGGAAGCGCGGGCTCGCGGGCACGACGGAAGTGTCGGTGTGGCTGACCTTGGGGTAGGTCATCTGCGGCTCCTGGGGGCGGTACGTCGTCAACTCGGGATCTTCTCCACGAGGACGACATCTGCCGCGGTACCACCTCGCTTGCCGGTGTAGCGGGGATTCGACTCCCCGCGGCTCCGACCGCTTCGTTCTGGCTGTGACGGGCCACCCGTCCGGTTCTAGTGAGCCCCTGCCGCTTGATGAAGGTTCATGAAGCGAGACGGACCGTTCTTCCGGAGGCTCGCCGCTGATGACGGCTCAGACGCCTTGCTGCACAGGATACGGCCCGCCGACCGCGCGTGGGAAACCCGATTGCCACACCACCGTGCGCACGGTTGGCTGCCTGCATGGTGACGACCGGCGAGCTGACCAACTATCGCGACTACTTGGGCCATTACCGGGCCACCCTCCGTCGTCAGTGCGACGGGCTCTCCCCCGAGCAGCTTGCCCGCCGGGCGGTGCCGCCCAGCACCCTCAGCCTGCTCGGCCTGGTCCGGCACATGGCGTACGTCGAGCACGCGTGGTTCCAGCGCGTCTTCCAGGGCAAGGTCGCCGAGGAACGGCCGTTCACCGACCCCGACGACCCGGACGTGGAGTTCACCCAGGCGGTCGGCACCGAGGAATGTGTCGACGAGGCACTCGCCCGCTGGCACCAGCAGATCGCGCTCGCCGACACGTGGCTCGACGCCCAGGACGACGACGCCATGGGGCTCGAGTACGTGCGGGGCGAGGAGAAGGTGTCGGCGCGCGACGTGCTGGTGCACATGATCGAGGAGTACGCCAGGCACTGCGGCCATGCTGACCTGCTGCGGGAGTGTATCGACGGCCGCACCGGGCAGTGAGCGGATGCCGGCCGCGTCCCGGCGGGCGCCGTGACAACGCCCACATGGCGTGCCCGACCGCGACGGGGCACGATGCCGGAATGAGCACGTTCGCCCTCGATCAGGCCGTTGCGACCACCCCACTGGGAGACGGTGTCCACCGCGTGGGGATCACCGAGGACTGGCACACCGCCAACCGCACCCCCAACGGCGGCTACGTGCTGGCTCTCCTCGTCAACGCCGTGATGCAGGACGCGACCGATCCCGACCCGCTCAGCGTCGCCGTCACCTACTTCCGGCCGGCCACGGCCGGCGAGGGCGAGATCCGCGTCCGGGAGGTCCGCGCCGGACGGCGCGTCTCGACGTACGACGCGTTGCTGGTGCAGGGCGGCAAGGAGGTAGCGCACGCGGTCATCTCGACGCACGACTGGGACAAGGCCGGCTCCGTCAGCCACACCCCGCACGCGGCACCTGCCATGCCCTCCCCCGGGGCTTGCGCGGACCTGACCACGGTCATCCCCGGGGGCATGATCCCGATCCTCGACCGCTACACCTACCGCGCGGCGTCGATCCCCGGCTGGCTCGAGGGCTCGCCGAGCGGGATCGCCGAGTCGCTGTGCTGGATCCGGACCAGCGACGAGCGGCCCGTCGACGCCATGCTTGCCGGCGCCATGTGCGACGCCTTCCCGCCGGTGACCGCCGAGATCGGGCACCTCGCCTCAGCCACGATCCAGCTCACCGTGCACTTCCGCCGCCGCCCGGAGACGACGTGGGCACTGGGCCACGTGGTGACCCGCCACGTCATCGACGGCTACGCCGACGAGGACGTCGAGCTCTGGGACGAGCAGGGCCGGCTCATCGCCCAGTCACGGCAGCTGGCGATCCTGGCCGCCCCGTAGAATCCACCCACGTGACTGACAACCTCCCCGCGACCTCTGCCTGGGCCCACGGCCTCGCGACCCTTGCTGCCGACGACACCGTCCTCGATGTCTGGTTCCCGGCACCCGCCCTCGGCACGAAGCCGGCCGATGCCGAGGCGTCGGCGGAGTTCGCCGCGCTGGCCGACCTTGCGGTCGCTGACGGTGCCCGAGGCGTGACCCGCAAGGTGGTCACGGTCGAGATCGCCGACCTCTCCGCGGCGCCCCTCGACGCCGCCGACGCCTGGCTCCGGCTCCACCTGCTCTCGACCCGCCTGGTCCAGCCGCACGGCCAGAGCCTCGACGGCGTCTTCGGCCTCCTCGCCAACGTCGTGTGGACCTCGCAGGGTCCCTGTGCGGTCGAGGGCTTCGAGCTCACCCGCGCACGCCTCAAGGCCGCCGGTCGTCCGGTCGCCGTCTACGGCGTCGACAAGTTCCCGCGCATGGTCGACTACGTCGTGCCGTCCGGCGTACGCATCGCCGACGCGGACCGCGTCCGCCTCGGCGCCCACCTCGCCTCCGGCACCACGGTCATGCACGAGGGCTTCGTGAACTTCAACGCCGGCACGCTCGGCACCTCGATGGTCGAGGGCCGCATCTCCGCAGGTGTCGTCGTGGGCGACGGCTCCGACGTCGGCGGCGGTGCCTCGATCATGGGCACGCTCTCCGGCGGCGGCAAGCAGGTCATCTCCGTGGGCAAGCGCTGCCTGCTCGGTGCCAACTCGGGCCTCGGCATCTCGCTCGGCGACGACTGCGTGGTCGAGGCCGGCACCTACATCACCGCCGGCTCCAAGGTGACCTTGGCCGACGGCTCGGTCGTCAAGGCCGGGTCGCTGTCGGGGGCGTCGAACGTCCTCTTCCGGCGCAACTCGGTCTCGGGTGCCCTCGAAGCCGTCGCGTGGAAGGGCGAGGGCATCGCCCTCAACGCCGCACTTCACGCCAACGACTGACCGCGACTGATCGGGCGAGGGAGAGACGTGCGCGTCCGTAGTGCTGTCGTCACCCTCGCCCTGCTCGCAGGTGCGGGCGGGGTCGGCGTCGCGGTCATCCGCGGCGCCGGGCCCCTCGCCGACCCCGAGGGCTGCACCGCGGTCGTCGAGGGCCACACGGTCTCCCTCGACACGGAGCAGGCCGAGAACGCGGCGCTCATCGCCGCCATCGGCGTACGACGTGGACTCCCGGCGCGTGCGGTGAGCATCGCGCTGGCCACGGCGTACCAGGAGTCGAAGATCGTCAACATCGAGCACGGCGACCGCGACTCGCTCGGGCTCTTCCAGCAGCGGCCCTCGCAGGGATGGGGCACCGAGGAGCAGATCCTCGACCCGGTCTACTCGACCAACAAGTTCTACGACGCCCTCGTCAAGATCGACGGCTACGAGAAGATGCGGATCACCGAGGCGGCGCAGAGGGTCCAGCGTTCGGCCTTCCCCGAGGCCTACGAGGACCACGCGGAGGACGGTCGGGCGCTCGCGTCGGCGCTGACCGGCTGGTCGAAGCAGGCGTTCACGTGTGTGGTCCGGCATGACGGTGCGGAGAACTCCGTCGACCTGGACGCAGCGGGGCTCACGGCTCTCGCTGCGGTGGTCCGCGAGGAGCTCGAGAACGTCTTCGGCGATCTCGCCCTCGGCGGCTTCCAGGCCGGCGGTGTGAGCAGCGGCCACATGGAGGGCTCCGCGCACTACGAGGGACGCGCGATCGACGTCTTCGTGCGCCCGGTCAACGCGGGCAACAAGCGCCGCGGGTGGGCGATCGCCTCCTACCTCGTCGCCCAGGCGAACCGTCTCGGCATCGCCCACGTCATCTTCGATGACCGGATCTGGACCGCCGGGGACCTCAGCGAGAACGGATGGCGCGACTACGACCCCGGCGAGACACCGGGTGACCGGAAGATCCTCGAGCACCGCGACCACGTGCACGTCGACGTCGTTCGCTGACTCGCCGAAGCGGCGCGAACCTGCAGTCCGGGGTCGCCGAAGCGGCGCGTACCTGCAGCGCACCCGCAGATTCGCGCCGCCTCGGCGTCGACGCGCTGCAGGTTGGCGCCGCCTCGGCGTCGACCGGTGCAGGTTGGCGCCGCCTCGGCGTCGACGCGGTGCAGGTTCGCGCCGCGTCGGCGTCAGGGGGTGAGGCGGGCGATCGCGGCGTCGATGCG
>NZ_DATIHB010000123.1:0-5755 GCF_035481145.1 Nocardioides sp.
AACCTGCAGATTCGTTGCAGGTTCGCGCCGCCTCGACGCATGTCGGGTGCAGGTTCGCGCCGCCTCGACGCATGTCGGTGCAGGTTCGCGCCGGCTCGGCGAATCAGGAGGTGGGCGGGGGACCCGCGGGGCGGGTGCCCGCTGCCGGAGTGGCGGCACGGGCCGGTGCCGGCATCTCGATCCCGTCGAGGTCGAAGCGCGCCTTGATCCGCTCGCGCATCGCCCGGGCGACGCGCGACTGCTCACCGGGTGAGGTCTTCAGCGTGACGCGCATGGTGACGGTCTCGCCGGTGAGTGCCTCCACGCCCCAGACCTCGGGCTCCTCGAGCACGACCCCGGCGTACGCGGAGTCCTCCCAGAGCTCGTGGGCGACGGCACGGAGGGAGGCGCGGACCGCGTCGAGGTCGGAGTTCCACGCGACGCCGACATCGAGGACGGTGCGCGCCCAGTTCTGGCTCTGGTTGCCGACGCGCAGGATCTCGCCGTTGCGGACGTACCAGACCGTGCCGTGCACGTCGCGCAGCCGCGTCACGCGCAGGCCGACGGCCTCGACGGCGCCGACCACGGTGCCCAGGTCGACCGAGTCGCCGACGCCGTACTGGTCCTCGAAGATCATGAACATGCCGGAGAGGTAGTCCTTGACCAGGCTCTGGGCGCCGAAGCCGATGGCGACGCCGACGACTCCGGCGCTGGCGATGATCGGGCCGATCGGGTAACCGACCTCGCTGATGATCATCAGCAGCACGACGAAGACGATGACGGTCGTCACGATGCTCTTGATGAGCGAGCCCATCGTCCGCGCGCGCACCTGCCGGCGCTCGTTGAGCGGGCCGGCCGCGATCCGGTCGACCATCCGGTCGATGAGTCGCCCAGCGAGCCAGCGGACCAGCAGGCCACCGAGGACGAGCACGAGGATCGCGAGCGGTCGTCCGATGAGCACCGTCGCCAGCTCGGCGGCGGTCTGGTTCTGGGTCCAGCGCCACGCCAGGTCGCAGGAGATTCCATCGTCGGACGCACAGGGACTGGCGACTGCATCGGCGCCGGGGAGCGTGAGGAAGGGCAGGGTCACGGTGGTGCTCAACGACATGGGGACGAGGCTACGGGCAGGGCTCACAGGCACACGCCGCAGCCCGATATGCTGTCGCCGTGAACATCCTGACCCTTCCGCTCGTGGTCCCGCAGGGCTGGGCCGAGAACAACGACGTCGACGGACTCCAGGCGCTCCTGGTCATCGTCGGCTACCCCGCGCTGCTCTTCGCCGCGATCGTGCTGCTGGTCCTCCTCCCGCGTCTCGTCAAGGGCGGCTCTGCTGCCGGCACCGAGAGCGAGTGGTTCGGCGGCCCGCGCAAGTCCGGCGACGAGCTCGCTGCCCCCGATGGCGAGGACTCGAAGGCAGGTGGCGCTGGTGCCCGCTGGTGACTCGTTCACCCGGGAGCAGCGTCTGCGGATCGCCGAGGCGATCCGCAAGGCCGAGCTCCGGTCGCGCATGGAGATCACGGCGTACGTCGGCCCCGCCGACGGCGACGACCCGCGCGCCTTCGCCACCCAGCTCCACAACACCCTGACGGCGCCCACGCGCTCGCTGGTGATCATGGTCGACCCCGCGCAGCGGGCGCTCGAGATCGTCACCGGCGGCTGGGTCCGCGAGCGCCTGCCGGACGAGCAGGTGCAGCTCACCGCGCTCGAGATGCAGCTCGCGTTCTCCGAGGGTGACCTCGTCGGCGGCCTGGTCCGCGGCATCGGCGCACTCGCCGACCGCGCCACCGCCTGACCCACCGCGACAGACACGAAGGCCCCGACCGATCCGGTCGGGGCCTTCGTCGTACGCCGTGGCTCAGGCGCGGGCGTCGCGCTCCTGGGCGGCCAGGGCACGGGCCAGGTCGGCGCGTCCCTCACTGACGTAGCGCACCGCGGCGGGGTTGACCTCGCTCGAGGCGGCCAGCCACGCGTCGACCTTCGCCAAGGTCTCCGCCGACGGGTTGGCGCGCGGGAAGCAGAGCTCCAGCGCCAGCCTGGCCAGCCAGACCGTGCGGGTCTCGAGCAGGGTGCCGGCGATCTCGAGGTAGCGGTCGACGTACGGCGCGAGCACCTCGGCCTGGCCGGGCACCTGGAAGTTCGCGCACGTGCGCCGCGCGGTCTCGTTGGGGGTGTCGTCGGCGATGACACCGATCTCCCAGGCGCGCTCCTTGGCCTCGGCGGTCGGGATCGCGGCGCGGGCACCCGACGCAGCCTCCTGGCCCGAGATGGTCGTGTCGCGCGCGAGCTCGGCATCGATCTCGGCGTCGCCGACGTGACCACCAGCGGCGAGCGAGGTGAGCAGCACCCAGCGGAGGTCCTGCGACACCTCGAGGCCGTCGAGCGCCTGCGAGCCGTCGTACAGCCCCCTCACGTACGCCGCGCCCTCCTCGCTGCGGGCCGCCGCCGCGTAGGCGCGGGCGAGGGCGAGCTGGTGGTCGCTGCCCGGCTCGGCCGCCTCGAGGAGCTGGCGCAGGCCGGACTCCCACTGCGCCTTGACGTCGCCGCGGTGCGCCTCGGCGGTGAAGAGCGAGGCAGCGGACGAGGCGTAGCCGAGCAGTGCGCCGACCGCGGTCAGGTCGGTCTCGGTGTCGACGCCCTGCAGCACGAGCGCGACGAAGTCGGAGGCCCGCATCTCGGCGTCGCGCGTCATGTCCCACGCGGCACCCCAGCAGAGCGCCCGGGCCAGCGAGTCGTCGAGCTTGTCGATGTTGCCGACCAAGGTCGCGAGCGAACGCTCGTCCAGACGGATCTTGGCGTAGGTGAGGTCGTCGTCGTTGAGCAGCACGAGGTCGGGCTGCTTCTCGCCGACGAGGGCGTCGACCGCAGTGGACGCACCGGCGATGTCGGTCTCCACCTGGTGGCGGCGGACCAGGCGGCCACCCTCGAGGTCGTAGAGGCCCACGCGGATCCGGTGACGGCGGAGTGTCGGGTACTCCGCAGCGGCGGTCTGGGCCACCTCGAAGCGCGTGAACTCGCCCGTCTCGGAGACGTCGAACGACGCCGAGAGCGTGTTGACGCCCGACGTCTGCAGCCACTCCTCGGCCCAGCTGGTCAGCTCGCGGCCCGAGGCGTCCTCGAGCGCGCCGAGCAGGTCGGCGAACTCGGAGTTGGAGAAGGCGTGCTTCTGGAAGTACGCCCGCAGACCGGCCAGGAACGGCTCCTCGCCGACCCAGTGGACGAGCTGCTTCAGCGTCGAGGCGCCCTTCGCGTAGGTGATGCCGTCGAAGTTCTGCTCCACGGCTTCGAGGTCGTGGTTGTCGGCCGCGATCGGGTGCGTCGAGGGGAGCTGGTCCTGGCGGTAGGCCCAGTTCTTCCGCGCGTTGGTGAAGCCGGTCCACGCGTCGGCGTACTTCTCGGTCGCCTTGGCGGCGGCGTGGTGCGAGGCCCACTCGGCGAACGACTCGTTGAGCCAGAGGTCGTCCCACCACTTCATCGTCACGAGGTCGCCGAACCACATGTGCGCCATCTCGTGGAGGATCGTGTTGGCCCGCTGCTCGTAGAACGCCTTCGTCTGGCGCGAGCGGGGGAGGTACTCGTCGCGGAAGGTCACGCAGCCGGCGTTCTCCATCGCGCCCATGTTGTACTCCGGCACGAAGAGCTGGTCGTACTTGCCGAACGGGTAGGGGAACTGGAAGGCATCCTCGAAGAAGCCGAAGCCCTGCTTGGTGATCTCGATGATCTCCTCGTGGTCGAGGTGCTCCACGAGCGACTGGCGGCAGAAGACGCCGAGCGGGATCTCGCCGTGCGCGCCGTCGTAGACGTCGGAGACCTCGTGGTACTCACCGGCGACGAGCGCGGTGATGTACGTCGACATGCGCACCGTCTCCGCGAACTCCCAGCGCGCGACGCCCTCCGAGACGGCGACCGGCGACGGGGTGGGGGAGTTGGAGACGACCTTCCAGGACGCGGGGGCGGTGACGTGGAAGGTGAAGACGGACTTGAGGTCGGGCTGCTCGAACGTGCAGTACACGCGCCGGGCGTCGGGCACCTCGAACTGCGTGTAGAGGTAGACCCGGTCGTCGGCGGGGTCGACGAAGCGGTGCAGGCCCTCGCCGCTGCGGCTGTAGGTCAGGTCCGCGCGGACCACGAGCTCGTTGTCGGCCTCGAGGCCGTCGAGCGCGATGCGCGAGTCGGCGTAGACCTTGGTCGGGTCGAGCGAACGGCCGTTGAGCGTGATCTCGTGGATCTCCGCTGCGCCGACCAGGTCGGCGAAGGTCCCCGCTCCCGGCTGGGTGCAGCTGAAGCGGACGGTCGTCGTGCTGGCGAAGGTCGTGTCTGACTCGCCGCTCAGGTCGAGCTGGACGAGGTAGGACGCGACGTCGAGGAGGGCTGCGCGGGTGGCGGCCTCCTCACGGGTGAGGTTCGTTCCGGGCATGAGCGCCATCCAACCACCCGTTCCCCCACCGTCACAGTGCGGGAGCGGGTCGATATGGAAGCGTGACCAGCGGTGGGCCAGGGCCCCGCACGACCTGTCCTCCGCACACCCTGCTGGCACGCTGGCGCCATGACCGACGCTGCTGACTTCTGGTTCGACCCGCTCTGTCCGTTCGCCTGGGCGACCTCCCGCTGGATCCTCGAGGTCGAGCAGATCCGTGACATCGAGGTCCGCTGGCACGTGATGAGCCTGGGCTACCTCAACCAGGACCGTGATCTGCCTGCGGAGTACCGCCGGATCCTCGCGCCGGCCTGGGGTCCGGTCCGCGTCTGCGTCGCCGCCGCGGAACGCCACGGCGACGAGGTGCTGCTGCCGCTCTACACCGCGCTCGGCACCCGGATCCACCACGAGGGGCGCAAGCTCCACGAGCAGGACGACGCCGGCCGGGCGCTGATCAGCGAGGCGCTCCTGGAGGCGGGACTCGACGCCGACCTCGTCGACGCGATGGACGACACCTCGCTCGACCACGCCGTGGCGAAGTCGCACCACGAGGGCATGGACCAGGTGGGCGACGACGTCGGGACGCCGACGATCGCGTTCAACGGCGCGGCGTTCTTCGGTCCGGTGATCACCCGGATCCCGCGCGGCGAGGAGGCGGGCCGGCTGTGGGATGCCACGGTGACCATCGCGTCGTACCCGTACTTCTTCGAGCTCAAGCGGAGCCGCACGGAGGACCCTCAGTTCGGCTGAGCACACGCGGAAGGACCCCGGATGCATCGCTTTCCCGGGGTCCTTCGCGCACCATGGATCGGTGCGTGCACACCTCCTCGGGACCCTGTTGACCCCTGCCCTCGTCCTCGGCATCGCCTCGACGGCCATCGTCGGGATGAGGATCGATGACCCCGGACCACCCGCGTCCGTGCCTCCTGACGGAGCCGGTGCGACGGTTGTCGTCGACCGCGCGGCGCACGGCGTCCGGGGTGTCGAGACACCGCTGCCGGCCGCGACCCTGCGCGGGCAGGGCGGGGCGACCGGCGTCATCCGGCCCGGTCCGTTCAGCCACGTCGCGGTGACCTGGCGCGGTCCCGCGCCCGCGGTCCAGGTCAGCACCCGGACGCACGGCGCGTGGACCGGCTGGCGCGCGCTCGACGTCCTCGACGACCTCGACGTCCGCGAGGGCGACGGGACCCGTGGCACGCACCTGGTCGCCGTCGGCTCCTCCGACGCCGTCCGGGCCCGTGTGTCCGGGAGCGGCGCCCGTGACCTGAAGGTGGTCACCATCGACCCCGGCAGGACCGGCACCGCCGACAGCCTCGCCCTCGCAGCAGACGGCACGGGCCCGGCGACAGCGACCGCCGTCGC
>NZ_DATIHB010000124.1:0-71189 GCF_035481145.1 Nocardioides sp.
GCGTACGACGCGGAGGTGCAGACCGAGCCGGTCAGCTCGGCCTGCACCTCCGCGTCGTACGCCGCCTCGACCTCGGGCTTCACGTCGAGCGGCCGGCCGGCGGCGACCATCGCGTCGACGTACGCGCCGAGGTGCTTCGCCTGCGCCTCGAGGAAGTAGATGACCGAGCCGCCCCCGGTGTTGGTGTTGGGGCCGTAGAGCATCTGCAGGCCCGGGAAGCCGGGGACACTCATGCCGTAGTAGGCGTGGGCGCCGTCCTTCCAGGCATCGTCGTGCAGCGAGCGCCCGCCGGCGCCGGTGACCGACATCGGCGCGAGGAACTCGGTCGCCGCGAAGCCGGTGCCCCAGACGAGGACGTCCGCCTCGTGCAGGGTGCCGTCGTCGGTGAGCACGCCCTGCGGCGTGATCGAGGAGATCCGGGTCGTCACCAGGTCGACGTTGGGCTGGGTCAGGGCCGGCACGTAGTCGTTGGAGAAGAGCACGCGCTTGCAGCCGATCGGGTAGGTCGGCCAGATCTTCTCGAAGAGGCCCGGCTTCGCCTTCGCCTGGCGGCGCATGTGGAGGTGGCAGATCCCGCGGAGCGTCTTGGCGAACGGCTTGGCGTAGACCCACGCGATGCTCAGCGACTCGACGACGGAGTACCACGTGCCGCGCTCGGCGAGCTCGGTCACCGGCACCTTCTCGAAGACCTTGTGGTGGCGCTCGGAGAACTTCCGGTCCGCCCGCGGCAGGAGGTACGGCGCGGTGCGCTGGAAGACCGTCATGTGCCCGACGACCGGCTGGATCGCGGGCACGAACTGGATCGCGCTCGCGCCCGTGCCGATCACCGCGACGCGCTTGCCGGACAGGTCGACGTCGTGGTCCCACGTTGCGGAGTGGAAGGTCGGCCCCGCGAAGCTGTCGCGCCCCGGGATGTCGGCGACGACCGGCCGGGAGAGCTGGCCCACGGCGGAGACGAGCACGTCGACGATGAGCGTCTCGCCGTCGGCGAGGGTCACCGTCCAGCGGCCGCTCGTATCGTCGTACGCCGCAGTGGTGACCTCGGCGCCGAACCGGAGGTGCCGACGGAGGTCGTACTTCTCCACGACGTGGTGGATGTAGTCGAGGATCGCGGGCTGGCGCGAGAAGCGGTGCGGCCAGCGCGGGTTGGGCTCGAACGAGTACGAGTAGAACGGCGAGGGCACGTCGCACGCCGCGCCGGGGTAGGTGTTCTCGCGCCAGACGCCACCGACGTCCTGCGCCTTCTCGAGGATCACCAGGTCGTGGTGACCGCGCTTCTTCAGCTCGATCGCTGCGGCCAGACCGCCGAAACCACTGCCGATGATCGCGATGCTGGGGCTCGCCATGAGTGCACGCTAGCGGTTGGGTACAGGACCTGCATGGGACAGATCCGGGTCGGGACCAGTGGCTGGCGCTACACGAGCTGGCGAGGTGACTTCTATCCGCGCGGGCTGGTGCAACGGCGTGAGCTCGAATACCTCGCGGCGCGCACGTCGTCGGTCGAGCTGAACGGCTCGTTCTATGCGCTGCAGCGCCCCTCGACGTACGCCCGGATCGCCGCGGAGACGCCCGACGACTTCATGGTCGCGGTGAAGGGGAGCCGGTTCATCACGCACCTGCAGCGGCTGCGCGACGTGGAGGTCCCGCTCGCCAACTTCCTGGCGTCCGGCCTGCTCGCCCTCGGCCCGAAGCTCGGGCCGCTGCTGTGGCAGCTGCCGCCCTCCCTCGCGTACGACGAGCTCCTCGCCCGCTCCTTCCTCGGTCTGCTGCCGCGCACGACGTACGAGCTGGCCCACCTGGCCCGGCTCCACGACGACCGCCTCACCGCTGACCAGGTCGTCCTGGCGCCGACTGTCCAGCGGCCGGTGCGCCACGCACTCGAGGTGCGCCACGACTCCTGGCTCAGCGAGCCCGCGCTCGAGCTGCTCCGCGCGTACGACGTCGGGCTGGTCGTCGCCGACAGCCCCGGACGCTGGCCCTACTCGGAGGCACGCACGTCCTCGCTGCGCTACGTCCGGCTCCACGGGCACTCCGAGCTCTACGCCAGCGGCTACTCCGGGCGGTCGCTCGACACCTGGGCCACGCGGTGCCGTCTCTGGGCAGCCGAGGGGGACGACGTCTTCGTCTACTTCGACAACGACGCGCGCGGACGGGCGCCGCACGACGCAGCCGGTCTCCTCCGCCGCCTCGCGCCCATCGGGGTCGAGGCGGACTCGGCCTGACGGCGCTGGCGCCGTTGTGCTGCCTGCTGCACCCGGAGTCAGGAGACCGTAGCGGCGAGTGCCTCGCCGGGCACGGCGGAGGAGAGTCCGGTCGCCGCTTCGGGGGCGGCAGCGGCCACCGGAGCATCGGCGGGCGCCGGTGCAGGTGCAGCCGGCGGGGTGACCGGCTCCGGCGGGGGCGTGGGGGCCGGCGGAGGCGTCGGCTCGGGGGCCGGAGGCGGGGTGACCGGTGCTGGCGGCGGAGGTGTCGGCGCGGCAGCGGGAGGGGGCGTCGGCGCCGGCTGCTGCGGCGCGGGCGTGGACTTCGGCGGCTTGGGTGAGGCCGGCTTCGGTGCGGTGGGCTTCGGCGTCGCCGGCTTGGGAGCTGGCTTCGGGCCGGCCGGCGAGGTGGCCGGCTTGGGCGCGGGCTTCGTGGCGGCCGCGGGCTCAGGAGCGGGTGCCGGCGGAGGCGGGGGCGACACCACGACCCCGACGGTCGCGACGTACACCGGGGGGAGGATGACGGGCGCTGCGTAGGCGGCGCGGTACGCCTCCACCGCCTTCAGGTAGACCGCCCTGTCGTTGAGGGTCCGCAGCGCAGCGGTGCGCTCGGCGGAGTCCGCGAGGTCGGCGCCCCGGCCGCAGAGCGCGACACCCAGTGCGAGGGCTGCGTCGTCCAGGTCGAAGGGCCTCCGGAGGCCGTCTCCGTCGCCATCCACGGCGACCTGCTGCCAGAGGGAGGGAGTGATCTGCAGCGGGCCGAGTGGATGGTCGGCGGAGGTGTCGCGGTCCCACGCGCCACCATCGGTGTCGGCTAGCGGGGGCACAGGGTGGGCAGGGTCCGGCGCGGGCGTGCCGAAGAGGTAGGGCCGCATCACGGCGGCACGGCCGAGCCGCCAGTCTCCGACACCGCCGTGGTCGGTCTCGACCTTGCCGATGCCGGCGAGGAGCGCGGCATCGAGGTGGCACGTGGGGAGTGCCTCGGCCAGCACTGTCGCTGCGCGCTGGTAGGCGGCGAGTGCCTGCTGGGGGATGTCCATCAGGTCCTCGTCCACGGGTGTGCCGCTGGCCGGCAGCCCGACATCGGGCAGCGGCCGCCACGCGGGCGGTGCCGCGACGGTGGTGGCATCGACGGGCTCGGGTTCGCCAGCCGCCTGGGCGGGCGCCCCCGTCGCCATGACGCCCAGGAGGCCGATCGGGAGACCGAGGGGGACAGCTGCGAGCCGGGACCGCTTCATGCCTTCGATGCTCACGGGGCACGGGGCGGGGCGCAGCGGTTCGCGCCCGGGTCTGGGGTGGTCAGTCGCGGGGTAGTACGAACGGGCTGGGGTCAGGGCCGGGGTCGGTCGCTGCCCCCGCACGGTCGGGAGTCGGGGCAGGTGCAGCGGCGGGGTGCAGGCTCAGGCGAGCGCGATCGTCGCCTCCCGGACGAACGCCGGGTCGTCGAGCCGGTCGCCGAAGACCTCGCGCAGCTGGCCCATCCGGTAGCGGATCGTCTGTGGGTGCACGAAGAGGGAGGCGGCGATCTCGTCACGCCGGCCCTGGTGGAGGAGCCACGCCCCGAGTGTCTCGACGAGCTTCTCCCGCTGGGCCTCGCGGAGGTCGTCGAGGGGCGCCAGCACCCGCGCGCGCAGGTCGGCGCGTGCCGCAGGGTCAGCCCGGACGACCAGGGTCGCCAGGTGGGTCTCGGTGTCGAGCGGCTGCCCTGCCTCGTCGTCGGCGAGGCCGAGCGCGAGCGCTCGCAGCGCTCGGTCGAAGGAGCCGGACACGGCCGTCCAGGCCACCGTGGGCCCGATCACCGCCACCGTGCCCGCGAGCGCCCGCAGCACCGCGGGCCGCGTGCCCGGTGCCAGCAGGACCACGTGGTCGGGCCATTCCTCCAGTGCCTCGACGTCGCCGGCCAGCTCCAGGGTTCGCGCGTCGAGGCGGGGCCGCACGGTGCCTGCAGTGACCTGGGGGAGCACGACGGCCGTGAGCTGGGCCGGCGTACGCCAGTTGGCCTGCTCGGCGAGCTTGACCAGCCGCTCCTCCTCGCGCCCACCGATCAGGGCAACAGCGAGCTGGGCGAGGTGCCGCTCGCGGAGCCGCCCCTCCCGGGCGAGCTCCTCGGCGTGGCCGGCGACGCTGACGGCCGAGAGCTGGTCGAGGTAGTCGAAGACCAGCTCCGCGAAGCGGACCAGCCCCTCGGCGGGCAGGCCGTGCTCGACGGCCGTGCGGCTCAGCTCGCGCCACGAGGTCGAGGTGCCGATCCGGTACGCCGCGGCGAGCGCGTCCATCGAACGTCCGGCCCGGGCCTCGCCCTTGCCCAGCTGGTACGCCGCGGCGAAGACCTGCTCGGGCCGGTTGGTGGGGCCGGCCCCATCGGCCTCGACGGTCGCGGCCATGTCGAGGAAGCCGTCGAGGGCGAGTGCGACCGCCATCTCGATGGTGCGCCCCATGCGCCCCTGGAACGGCACCGAGTAGCTCGGCACCTCCTCCATGATCGCCGCGACGACCTTCTCTGCCAGGCGGGGGAGGCGCGCGCGCAGCGAGGCGATCTGCTCGGGGGTGAAGGCGAGCGTGGGGTCGTCCGCGGGCGTGGGCATGGCGTTCCTCGACTTTTGTTCGATGCGAACAAGAAGGGCGGCCGGATTCACCGGCACGGGTCAGGAGTTTAACCCCTCCGGTCGCCAGACTGGAGGGCATGAGCTCGCTGCTTCTCACCCCGCCGACCGGTAGCACTGCCGGCCGCCTCGCCGAGGCTGCCGCGGTCGATGCCGCCGGGCCGCGCAAGCGCCGACTGGCCGACCGCATCACGCGCCTCGTCGAGACCGCGACCACGCCGCTGCTGCCCGCCGACTACCTGGACCTGGTCGCCCCGCTGCGCGCGGGCGCCGACCTGCGTGGCCGGGTCGTCTCCGTCGAGCCGGAGACCGCGGACGCCGCCACCATCGTCATCAAGCCAGGCGCCGACTGGGCCGGCCACGTGCCCGGCCAGTACGTCCGGATCGGCGTCGACGTCGAGGGCGTTCGCCACTGGCGTGCCTACTCGCTGACTCACGGCCCGCGGCGCGACGGACTCATCTCCGTCACCGTGAAGGCCGTGCCGGACGGCAAGGTCAGCAACCACCTCGTGCACCGCACGCAGCGCGGCACGATGGTCCACCTCGAGCAGGCCGCCGGCGAGTTCGTCCTGCCCGCCGACGAGCATGGCGTGACCCCGGAGTCGCACCGTCGGCTCCTCTTCGTCACGGCCGGCTCGGGCGTGACCCCGGTCGTGGGCATGCTGCGCAACCTCTTCCCCTCGACCGACTCCGGCGTCCTGCGCCCGGCGCGCAGCCAGGAGCTCGACATCGTCGTGGTCCACGTCGCACCGACGCAGCCCGACTCGATCTTCCTGCGCGACCTGCAGGCGCTCGACGCGGCCGGCGCGATCAGCCTGCTCGCCCGCTACGACGACGAGCACGGGGTTCTCGACGTCGACGCCCTCGGCCAGCTGGTCCCCGACCTCGACGACCGTACGACGTACGCCTGCGGGCCCGGCGGGCTCCTCGCGGCCCTCGAGGCGCACCACGCGGCGAAGGGCCTGCCGCTGCAGACCGAGCAGTTCCGCGCCGCGACCGTCGTCGCAGGCGAGGGCGGCACGGTCCACGTGGCCGGTCAGGAGATCGAGGCTGATGGCGCGACCACGGTCCTCGATGCCGCCGAGTCGGCCGGCGTCCTGATGCCCAGCGGCTGCCGGATGGGCATCTGCATGGGTTGCGTCCTGCCGCTCAAGGAGGGCGCCGTCCGTGACCTCCGCACCGGTGAGGTCACCGCGGCCGACGCGATGACCGGCCCCATGAACATCCAGACCTGCATCAGCGCCGCTGCCGGCGCCTGCCACCTCGACCACTGATCTCGGACAGGGAGACACCATGACTGCCATCCAGAAGCTCGACGAGAACCCGATCGCCCACCTCAGCCCCGAGGACATCGAGGCGTTCGGCGCCGAGATCGAGGCAATCCGCCAGGAGGTCCTCGCCAAGCGCGGCGCGTCCGACGCGGCGTACATCCGGCGCCTGATCGCCTTCCAGCGCTGGCTCGAGGTCGGCTCGCGCGCGACGCTGCTGGCGAGCGTCTTCCCGCCGGCGTTCGTGCTCGGCACCGCCGGCCTGACCGTCGCCAAGATCCTCGAGAACATGGAGATCGGCCACAACGTCCTCCACGGCCAGTGGGACTGGATGCGTGACCCGAAGATCCACTCGACCACCTGGGACTGGGACAACGCGACGCCGGCCGAGGCGTGGAAGCACAGCCACAACGAGCTGCACCACACGTACACGAACGTGCTCGGCAAGGACAACGACCTCGGCTACTCGATCATGCGCGTCGACGAGGACCAGCGCTGGCACCCGTTCTTCCTGGCCCAGCCGTTCTGGAACGCGCTCAACGCCTGCTTCTTCGAGTACGGCATCGCGGCGTACGACCTGCAGCTCGGCAAGTACCTCCCGATGAAGAAGGAGGACCGTCCCGAGCACTTCACCAAGGGTGCGAAGGCGGCGCTGAAGAAGATGCGCAAGCAGGCCGGCAAGGACTACCTCGTCCACCCGCTGCTCGCCCTGCCCTTCGGCGGCTTTCTGCCGACGCTCGCGGCGAACTTCATCGCCAACGTCGGTCGCAACGTCTGGAGCCACTCAGTCATCATGTGTGGCCACTTCCCCGAAGGCGTCGCCGTCTTCGAGAAGGAGTCGATCGACGGCGAGACCAAGGCCGAGTGGTACCTCCGCCAGGGCCTCGGGTCGGCCAACATCACCGGCTCGAAGCTCATGCACATCATGAGCGGCAACCTGTCGCACCAGATCGAGCACCATCTCTTCCCCGACCTCAACTCGAATCGGCTGGCCGAGGTCGCCCCGCAGGTGAAGGCGGTCTTCGAGAAGTACGGCCTGCCGTACGTCGCCGGCTCGCTGCCGCGCCAGCTCGGCTCGGCCTGGCACAAGGTCTTCCGCCTGTCGCTGCCCAACGGCTGGCTGGCAACGACCACGCCGAAGAACGCCCCCAAGCGCGTCGCGCAGCTCTACAAGATGTCGACCGGTGGCCGGAAGGCCCGCAAGGCGATCCAGGCCGAGCTCGACGCCGCCGTTGTGGGGCGCGAGTTCACGCCCGCTGCCTGACCACAACTCCCACCTCGCGTGACCACAAGCCCCACCTCGGCGTCGAGGTGGGGCTTGTGGCGTGTCGAGGTGGGGCTTGTGGTGCGCCGAGGTGGGGCTTGTGGTCGCCGCGGCGTGACGCAGGCGACCCTCGCCACCCGGCGTACCGGCAAGTAGCCTCGAGCCATGTCCTATGTCTCCTGCACCACCGTCGACGGCATCGCCCACGTCCAGCTCGCCCGCCCGGACAAGATGAACGCGCTGACCCTCGACCTCCTCGCCGACCTGCACCGGACGACGCGGAAGCTGAGCAAGGACAAGACGCTGCGGGCTGTGGTCGTGAGTGGGCAGGGTGCCTCGTTCTGTGCCGGACTCGACTTCGCGAAGGTGCTCAAGACGCCCGCCGGGGTCTTCAAGGCCTTCGTGCCGAACCCGCTGCGCGGCACCAACCTCTTCCAGGAGGCTCCGTGGGGCTTCCGCCGGATCCCGGTCCCGGTGATCGCGGCGGTGCACGGCAACTGCCTCGGCGGCGGCCTGCAGATCGCGCTCGCGGCGGACTTCCGGTTCGCGACGCCCGACTCGACCTGGTCGGTGCTCGAGGGCAAGTGGGGCCTGATCCCCGACATGTCCGGCGTGCAGGCGCTCAAGGAGCTTGTCGGCATCGACACCGCCAAGAAGCTGACGATGACCGCCGAGATGCTCTCCGGCAAGGAGGCGAGGGACATCGGCCTCGTGACCGAGATCGACGCGGACCCGCTGGCTGCGGCGTTCGCGCTCGCCGAGCAGCTCAAGGGCCGTTCGCCCGACCAGCTCGCTGCGGCCAAGCGCCTCTTCAACGACACCTGGAGCTCCTCGCCGCGTCGTACGTTCGCCCGCGAGCGGGTCGAGCAGCTCTTCCTCCTCTTCGCGCGCAACACTGCGGCTGCCCGCAACGCGGCGTTCAAGAAGTCGACCCCGTCGTACGGTCCGCGCCAGCGCTGAGCCGGCGTTTGGGGAAATTCCGCACCGGCGGTCGGTCCCGAACCCTAGGATCGCGATGAATGTCGATCTTGGGGGTTTCCGGCGTGTTGTTCTTCCTCGTCATCGGGTGCGTGGGCATCGCCCTGCTCCTGGTCAGCCTGGTCCTCGGTGACCTCCTCGACGGGCTGCTCGACTTCGGTCCCGACTTTCTCTCGGGCGCCGCGATCGCCGGCTTCCTCGGTGCGCTCGGTTTCGTCGGCGCGATAGCGCTCGACCAGGGTGCCTCGACGCCCGTGGCGATCGGGATCGGCGCCCTTGCGGGCGTCCTGGTGGGCGCTGCTGCCGGCTGGGCGGCGACCCGGCTCGCACGCGGTGGCGACGAGGCCACCGTGCGCAGCGGTGAGCTCGCCGGTCATGACGCGACCGTCCTCAACGCCATCCCGGCCGATGGCTACGGCGAGGTCACCCTCACCGTCGCCGGCCACATCACCCGGATGAACGCCCGGTCCGCGACCGCGCTCTCTGCGGGTACGCCGGTGACGATCACCGCCGTCCTCTCCCCGACCGCGGTCCAGGTCGCCCCGCGCGCCTGACCCGCCGTCGCACTCCTCACTCCTCTCGGAAGGTCCCCCATGTTCGGTGAAGTCCCCGTGCTCCTGATCAGCATCGTCGGCCTCGTGGTCCTCGTGGTGCTGCTCGGTGCGCTCATCACCACGCGCTACAAGGTCGCCGGCCCCAACGAGGCGTTCATCGTCACGGGCCGCAAGGGCAAGGCGGTGAAGAACGCCGAGACCGGTGCGGTCTCCACCGACCTGTCGGGTCAGAAGGTCGTGATGGGTGGCGGCATCTTCGTGGTGCCGTTCGTGCAGAAGCTGCACGTCCTCGACCTCTCCTCACGCCGGATCATGATCCAGATCCGCGGTGCCGTCTCGGGCCAGGGCGTGAAGCTCAACCTCGACGGTGTGGCGATCGTGAAGGTCGGCGGCAACGAGGACTCCATCCGCGCCGCTGCCCAGCGCTTCCTCTCGCAGCAGGGCGAGATCGAGACGTTCACGCAGGAGACCCTCGCCGGTTCGCTGCGCTCGATCGTGGGCTCGCTGACCGTCGAGCAGATCATCCGTGACCGTGCGGCGTTCGCCCAGCGCGTCGCCGACGAGTCCGAGACCTCGCTGTCGGGGCAGGGCCTCGTGCTCGACACGTTCCAGATCCAGGACATCACTGACGACGGCTCCTACCTCGCCGATCTCGGTCGTCCCGAGGCCGCCAAGGTGGGCCAGATCGCCGCGATCGCGGAGGCCAACGCTCGCCAGGCAGCCGAGCAGGCCCGCCTCGCCTCCGAGCAGGAGATCGCGATCGCGAACCGCGCCCTCGCCCTCAAGAACGCCGAGATCAAGGCGGAGACCGACGCCGCGACGGCGCAGGCCGCCGCCGCCGGTCCGCTCGCCCAGGCCGACCGCGACCAGGCGATCCTCCTCGAGCAGGAGAAGGTCGCCGTCCGTCAGGCCGCGCTCAAGGAGCGCCAGCTCGACACCGAGGTCCGCAAGCCGGCCGACGCCGAGCGCTACCGCGTCGAGACCGAGGCGCAGGGTCGCCGGCAGGCCGCGATCTTCGACGCCGAGGCCCGCAAGGCCGCCGCGATCGCCGCCGCCGAGGCCGACGCCGAGCAGGCACGCCTCACCGGTGAGGGCGAGAAGTCCCGCCGCTCCGCTCTCGCGGAGGCCGAGGCGATCGAGGGCGCCAAGCGCGGTGAGGCCGAGAAGGCCCGCCGTGTCGCCGAGGCCGACGCGCTCCGCGCCGAGGGTGAGGCGCAGGGTGCCGCGATCCTCGCCAAGGGTGAGGCCGAGGCGACCGCGATGGACAAGAAGGCGGCCGCCTTCGGCCAGTACAACGAGGCCGCGGTCCTCCAGATGCTGATCGAGACGCTTCCGCAGATGGCCGCCGCCATCGCCGGCCCGCTCGCGGCGATCGACAAGCTGACGGTGATCTCCTCGGATGGCACGGCGGAGCTGCCGCGCCAGGTCACCAACAACATGCTGCAGACGATCGAGATGCTGAAGAACACCACCGGCGTCGACATCGAGGGTCTGGTCAAGGGCTACGTGGCGCGGGGTGACGCGGGCGCGGCCCCCGTTGCGCCGACCGCTCCGGTGGTCCCGGTCGTCGCCGGCGAGCCGCCGGTCGACGGGCTCAACTGACGCTGCCGGTAGCGCCGGACGTCGCCTCGGGCAAAGCCGGGCGAACTCCCGCAAGCCGGACGGATCGACGCCACCCGTTCGGGCCATCGCATGGTCCGAACGGGTGGCGTTTCGCCATTCCCGAGACGCCCGGACCACTGCTGACGGACCCTTCTCGCGGCGCGCGCATCGCGTGCCGGGGGACTCTCGGTTTGGGGCAGCAGTGCAGGCAGTACGACGGACGCTCGGGGTCCTGGTGGCAGTGGTCGTGATGGTCGGCGTCGTGGGAGAGGGATCCGCCTCCGCGCACCGGCGGGACCATGCGGTGGCCCAGCTCTCCGACCGGCAGCTGGCCGATCCATCGCCGCTCCGGACAGGTGGACAGACCCATCTCTTCGGCACCGGCCCGGGCTTCCCGACGCTGTCCTCGAAGCGGGTCGCCCGTGGCTTCCGGGTGAGCGGCCGCGCGATGCCGCGCAGCGGCCTCCCGCGCTGGCACGGCACCGGCACCGGGGGCACCCGTCACCTGTGGGCCCCGCACGTCGCGCGCGTCCGCGGGCCGCGGGGCCCGGGGTACGTCATGTACTTCACGGCCACGCGCCGTGGGGGCTGGGACTGTGTCGGTGTCGCGCGCTCGTCACGACCGGCCCGTGGCTTCCGCGCGGCCGGCCCGCCGCTGGTCTGCGCCGGCCGGCGCGCCACCATCATCGACCCGTCGCTGTATGTCGGGCCGCACGGTCGCCGGTGGCTCACCTACGTCCGCCGAGATCGCGTCACCGGGATCGGGCAGGTGCGGATCATCGGTCTCGGGAAGTACGGCATGCGCCTGCGTCCCGGTGCCCGGTCGCGGGTGCTCGTGCAGAACGGCCGCACGATCACCGAGGCGCCGAGCATGCTCACGCACCGCGGCCGCACCTGGCTCTTCGTCAGCCGCTACTCCTACCGTGGGTGCGGCTACCGCACCGAGGTCTACCGCGCACGGACGCCGGATGGCCGCTTCCGTCCCGCGGGCCCGGACCACGGGCGGCTGGTGCTGCGCTCGCGGGCCGGGCGGGTGCTCTGCGGCGCCGGCGGCGGTGAGGTGCTGAAGACCCGGCGGACGGTGCGGTTCTACTTCCACGCGTGGCGCGGCGGCACCGAGTACACCGGAGGGCGGCGTGTGCCGTTCGTTGCGAAGCTCGTGTGGCGCAACGGCCGGCCCGTGGTCGCCCGTCGCTGACGCCGAGGCGGCGCGGACTTGCACGTGGCGTACGCCGAGGCGGCGCGGACTTGCACGCGGCGTACGCCGAGGCGGCGCGGACTTGCAGGGGTGGGCGATCTCACGTGCGGCGTTTTCGCTGGTCAGGGCCGGGTCGCGTACAGTGAAGGAGTCCGCCCAGTCTTGCCGCGGACCGGCAGCCCTCGTTGGCTGCGCCTCGCACTCGAGGCCCACCTCCGCATCACTGCGGGCGTTCTGGTGAGACACCGAACGAATTGAAGTTTCCCCTTGTCTGATTTCTCCAGCCTTGGCGTGCCCACGCCACTGGCCACCGTCCTGGCTGTCCAGGGCATCACCTCTCCCACCCCTATCCAGAAGGCGACGCTGCCGGACTCCCTCGCGGGTCGCGACGTGCTCGGCCGTGGCCGCACCGGCTCCGGCAAGACCTACGCGTTCCTGCTCCCTATGGTCGCGCGCCTCGCCGCCTCGGGCCGCAAGCCGCGCGCGGGTGCTCCCCGCGCGCTGATCCTCGCGCCGACGCGTGAGCTCGTCGGGCAGATCGAGGCCTCCCTCAAGCCGCTCGCGGCCGAGTTCGGCCTCACGACGCAGACCGTCTTCGGCGGCGTCGGCCAGAACCCCCAGGTCGCCGGCCTCCGCCGTGGAGCCGACGTCGTCCTCGCCTGCCCCGGCCGCCTCGAGGACCTGATCCAGCAGGGTCACTGCTCGCTCAAGGACATCGAGATCACGATCCTCGACGAGGCCGACCACATGGCGGACCTCGGCTTCCTGCCCGCCGTACGCCGCCTGCTCCAGGCGACGCCGCCGCGCTCGCAGCGCCTGCTCTTCTCGGCGACCCTCGACAACGCGGTCGACCAGCTGGTCAAGAAGTTCCTCAACGACCCGGTCACCCACGAGGCTGACTCGGCGCAGTCGCCGGTCGCCAAGATGGACCACCACGTCTTCCACGTACGCCGCGAGTCGCGCCTGCCGATCCTGGTCGACCTGACCCGGGCTCCCGGTCGCACGGTCGTCTTCACGCGCACGAAGCACGGCGCGAAGGCGCTCGCCCGTCAGCTCAACGCCAACGGCGTACCGACCGTGGACCTGCACGGCAACCTGTCGCAGAACGCCCGTACCCGCAACATGGAGGCCTTCCACTCCGGGGCCGCCACCACGCTCGTCGCGACCGACGTCGCCGCCCGCGGCATCCACGTCGACGACGTCGCCCTGGTCGTGCACGCAGACCCGCCGGCCGAGCACAAGGCCTACCTCCACCGCTCCGGCCGTACGGCGCGGGCCGGCGCCGAGGGCACCGTCATCACGCTGATGACCGACGACCAGGTCCGCGACGTGCGGGCCCTGGCACGGGCAGCCGGGATCAAGCCGACCACCACCGTCGTCGGTGACGCGTCGCATCCGGTGCTTCGCCAGTTGGCGCCCGGTGAGCGCGTCGAGGTCCCCGGTGGTCTGAAGGTCGAGGCTCCGGCCCAGCCTGCTGGCCGTGGCGGCTCCGGCTCTGGCTCCGGCTCGGGTGGCGGCCGCAACCGGTCCCGCTCCCGCTCGCGCGGTGGCAACGGCGGCAATGCCGGCGGCTCGGGTGCATCCGCCTCCGGCCAGGGCGGCCAGCGCCGTTCGGGTGGTAATGGTGGCTCCAGCAACGGCGGCCAGGCGCGCTCCGGCGGCTCGGGCAACGGCGGCCAGCGTCGTTCGGGTGGCGGTGGCCAGGGTGGCCAGCGCCGCGCCGGTGGCAGCGGTGGCAGCCACAGCGCTGCCAACTTCAGCCGCGGTCGCTGACCCTTCGCGCTCCACAAGGGGTGGACTTCTCGTCACATGCTGACGAGAAGTCCACCCCTTGTTCCTCTTCCGGCTGAGACGGCGCAAACCTGCAGAACTTGAGCGCTGAGACGGCGTGCAGGTTTGCGCCGCGTCGGCGTCCTACTTGGGCTGGTGCTCGCCCTCGATGCGGAACTCGGCGGCGGGATACACGCCGAGCACGGTCAGCTCGTCGGTGAAGAACTCCAGCTCCTCGAGCGCGCGGGCCAGCTCCGGCGAGGACGGGTGACCCTCGACGTCGGCGAGGAACATCGTCGCGGTGAACTCGCCATCGACCATGTAGGCCTCGAGCTTGGTCATGTTGATGCCGTTGGTCGCGAAGCCGCCGAGCGCCTTGTAGAGCGCGGCGGGCAGGTTGCGCACGCGGAAGACGAAGGTTGTCACGACCATCTCGTCGTCCGAGGTGGGTGCCGGCGCCTCGACGTACTCCCGCGACAGAATGACGAAGCGCGTCGCGTTGTGGTCCTCGTCCTCGACGTTCTCGGCGAGCACGTCGAGGCCGTAGACCGACGCGGCCAGCGGCGGGGCGAGGCAGGCGCGCGACGGGTCGCCCCACTCCGCGACCTCGCGCGCGGAGCCGGCGGTGTCTCCGGCGATCACGGGCCGGGCACCCAGCGCCGCGATGATCCGGCGGCACTGGCCCAGCGCGTGCACGTGCGAGTGCACGGTCCGGATTCCCTCACGAGTCGCTCCGGGCACGCCCATCAGGTGGAAGTGGATCGGCATGAAGTACTCACCCACGATGTGCAGCCCCGACTTGGGCAGCAGGTGGTGGATGTCGGCGACGCGGCCGGCGAGCGAGTTGTCGATCGGGATCATGCCGAGCTCGGCACGCCCCTCCTGCACCGCAGCGAAGACGTCCTCGAACGACGCGCACGGCATCGGCTCGAAGTCCGGGTAGGCGTCACGGCAGGCGATGTCGGAGTTCGCGCCGGGTTCGCCCTGGTAGGCGATGATCTTCGCAGTCACGGAGACATCATCCATGAGGCGAGGAGGACCGGTGCGCACCTGGCTGCGGCGTTCGCTGTGGGACCTGGTCCCGCGCGACCAGCGCGACACGACCGCGGGGCTCCGGCGTCGGCAGGTGGTGGCGATGGTGACCGTCCTGGTCGGCGCGGCGCTGCTGGGTGTCTCGCTGCGGATCGAGCCCGGCAGCGTCTGGTTCTACCCGGCGACGTTCGCGCTCGCCGGCGTCTGGGTCATCGGCGCGCTGGCGTCGGGCCGGCTCCACCTCGGCAGGATCCTCGTGCGTGACGAGCTGCGGCGGCCGGTGCTGGCGCCGTTCCTGATCGGCAGCGGGATGGCAGCCGGCTTCCTCGTCGCGGCGGTCGCGCTGCAGCCGGTGCCGTTCGTCGCCGACCAGGTGACCGACGTCCTCGACCATGCCGCCGAGGGGTCGCTCGCGCTCGTCGCTGTCGTCACGGTGGTCAACGGCATCGCGGAGGAGCTCTTCTTCCGCGGCACCGTGTACGCCGCCGTCCCCCGGCGACCGGTGCTCGTCTCCACCGCGGCCTACACCCTGACGACGGTCGCAGCGGGCAACCTGCTGCTCGTGGTGGCGGCCCTCGTGCTCGGGTTGGTGGTGGGACTGGAGCGCCGGGCGTCCGGCGGCATCCTCGGGCCCGCGATCACCCACGTCACCTGGGCGCTGGCGATGCTCTTCGGCCTGCCCCTCGTCTTCTCCTGACGAGCGGCACCTCACGAGCGGCACCTGACGAGCGAGACCTGACGCCGGAGCCCCGCGTCAGCCGCGCGGCTGCGCCAGCGCGCGGCGTACGGCCTCGGCGTAGCTGGTGGGAGTGCCGGGCACGATGTCGCGGATGGAGGTGTCGGTGACCACGACCTCCGTGCCGAGCGAGTCGATGAGGTTGCGGCCCGTGCGGGTGTCGATGTCGGTGACCAGCGCCAGCCAGTACGACGAGAGGCGTGGGGTCAGCAGGGGCACGCGCACGATCGGCAGGCGGTGGCCGAGCATCTGCTCGGCGGCGAGCTGGAGCATCTCCTCGTAGGTGAGGGTGTCGGGGCCGCCGATCTCGAACGTGCGGCCGTGCGCCGCGGGGTTGCCGGCCACGCCCACGAGGTAGCGCACCGCGTCGTCGAGGGCGATCGGCTGGGTCCGCGTGCTGACCCACCGGGGCACGATCATGGCCGGCAGGTTCTTCACCAGCTGCCGGGTGATCTCCCACGAGATGCCGCCCGCGCCGACGACGATGGCCGCGCGCAGCGCCGTCACGGGAACAGACGTCCGGGCCAGCAGGTGCTCGACCTCGCGCCGCGAGCGCAGGTGCTCCGAGAGCTGGTCGCCGTCGGCACCGAGGCCACCGAGGTAGACGATCTGGCCGACCCCCGCTGCCTCCGCGGCCGCGGAGAACGCGCGGGCCGCAGCGGCGTCGCGCTCGGCGTAGTCGGTGTGGTCGAGGGAGTGGACCAGGTAGAACGCGACGTCCACGCCACGCAGTGCCTCGACCACCGATGCCGGGTCGGAGACGTCGCCACCGACGACCTCGCCGGGTCCGTCGTACGCCGCGGGGCGGCGCGTCAGGGCGCGGACCGTCCAGCCCTCGGCCTGCAGTGCGGGGACGAGGTGGCGACCGACGAAGCCGGTCGCGCCGGTGACGAGTGCGGTGCGGGAGGCGCTCACCTCGTCATCCTCCCGCACGACGACAAGCGAGGCCTACGCTCACGACATGAGCGCCGCCGACTCCTTCCGCCAGGTCAACGCCGCCTTCGCCGCCCGGGTGCACGGCGCACGGCCGGACTCCTGGGACAACGAGGCACCGTGCGAGGGCTGGGTCGCGCGCGACGTCGTACGCCATCTGGTGGAGTGGCTCCCGGGGTTCCTCGAGAGCGGGGCAGGCATTCGCCTCGAGCCGGGGCCGAGCGTCGACGAGGACCCCGTTGCCGCCTGGGACGTCTTCGCCGCGCAGGTCCAGGCACTGCTCGACGATCCCGCGAGCGCCGACGTCACCTACCGCGGCCGCGCGGGCGAGCACCCACTGCCGCAGGCGGTCGAGCAGTTCTTCGTCAGCGACGTCTTCCTCCACACGTGGGACCTCGCGCGGGCGACGGGTCAGGACGAGGCGCTCGACCCCGAGCGCTGTGCGGCGATGCTCGCGGGCATGGAGCCGTGGGACGAGGCGCTGCGCTCCAGCGGTCACTACGGGCCGCGGACGCCGGTGGCCGACGACGCGGACCCGACCACGAAGCTGATGGCCTTCATCGGCCGCGCTGTCTGAGCCAGAAACATTACGTCCATAACGGAAATGGGCTACCGTCCTCGCCATGACCCGCAGGACCCAGGCCGAACGCCGTGAAGCGAGTCGCGCCGACCTGATCGCGGCGACGCTCGAGCTCATGGAGGAGGTCGGCTACGCCGGCGTCTCCGTGGCCGAGGTCTGCCAGCGGGCCGGCCGTTCGGTGGGCACGCACCTGCACCACTTCGGCACCAAGGCGGCGCTCGTCGCAGCCGCTGTCGACGCGCTCGCCGCCCGGCGGATCGCCGACGTACGGGCCGATCTCGAGCGCGAGCCCCGGCGCGGGGTGGCGGCGGCGCTCGACGTGGTCTGGCAGTTCTACGCCGGCCCGACCTTCGTCATCGCCCTCGAGCTCTGGGTCGCTGCGCGGACCAACCCCGACCTGCGCGAGCACCTGCTCGCCGTCGAGGAGCGCATCGATCGCGAGGGAGTCGCCCTGGCCGCGTCGATCGCGCCGGAGCTGACCACGCCGGCGGGTGCGCTCGCCGGCCGTCACGCCGTCGCGACCATGCGCGGCCTCGCCATGCGACGCGCCCTCTACGTCGATGTCGACCTCGACGCCGACTGGCGCTCCCTCAAGCCCCTGCTGCTGACCACCTTCACCGCCACCACCACCTCGGAGGATCCCCGATGACTGCCGATGTCGCCCTCGAAGCGCAGACCGCCGAGCAGGCCCTCGTCGACCGCGTGCAGGCCGCCAAGGCCGCCCTGAGCGACGAGGCGCGCGCTGACAAGGTCGCCAAGCAGCACGCCCGCGGCAAGCTGACCGCGCGCGAGCGGATCGCCTACCTGGCAGGCGAGGAGTTCGTCGAGTTCGGAGGTCTCGCCGGGCCTGGCCCGTCCAACAACGGGTCCGCGCCGCTCGTGGCGCCGGCCGACGGCGTCATCACCGGCATCGGGTACGTCGACGGCCGCCCGGTCGCGATCGCGGCGTTCGACTTCACGGTGCTCGGCGGCAGCAACGGTGCGGTCGGGATGGCGAAGGTCATGCGGATCGCCGACCGGGCGCTCCACGACCGGATCCCGATGGTGCTGCTCCACGATGGAGGCGGCCACCGGATGCAGGAGGCGCTCGACTCGCGTCTCGCGGCCCCCGGCTCCGAGCTGCTGATGAAGATGTGCGACCTCTCCGGTTACGTCCCGCTGGTCTCCGCGATGCTCGGGCCCGGCTTCGGGGCCCCGGGCAACCTGGCGGCCTGCTGCGACTTCGTGGTCATCGTCCGGGGCCAGGGCACGATGGGCCTCTCCAGTGACTTCCTGGTCAAGAACGGCACCAGTGAGGAGGCGACCAACGAGGAGCTCGGCGGGGCCGACAACTGCGCCCGCCGCGGCGTGGTCGACCTCGCCGTCGACGACGAGCACGAGGCGCTCGACGCGATCAGGCTCTACCTCTCCTACCTTCCCTCCTGGCAGGACGGCGCGCAGAACCTCGGCGACACCGATGCCGGTCCCGGCCACCTCGCCGACCGCCTCGACACCCTGATCCCGGCAAACATGCGCCAGGCCTACGACGTCCGCGACGTCATCGAGGGGCTCGCCGACGACGAGACGGTCTTCGAGATCAAGCCCGGCTACGCCCCCAACATGGTCTGTGCCTTCGTCCGTCTCGCCGGCCGTCCCGTCGGCATCGTCGCCAACCAGCCGCAGGTCTTCGGCGGCGCCATCGACGGCCCCGCGTCGGAGAAGCTCGGCGGCTTCGTCGCGGTCTGCGACACCTTCGGCCTGCCGGTCGTCGTCCTCATCGACATGCCCGGCTTCCAGGTCGGCACGGCGGCCGAGGAGAGCCGGCTCGTACGCCGCAGCGCGCGCATCGCCTTCGAACTGGCCAACGCGACGGTCCCCCGCGTGGTGATCACCACCCGCAAGGCGTACGGCGCGGCGTACGTCGTGATGGGTGGCGGCCGCAGCATCGACGCGGACCTGAGCCTGGCCTGGCCGACCGCCGAGCTCTGCGCGATCCCGGTCGAGAGCGCGGTCGACATCGCCTTCAAGTCCGTCTACCTCGACGACCCCGAGCCGGAGAAGAAGCGGGCGGAGTTCATCGAGCTGATGCGGGCCAACATCGACCCGCTGCTCGGTGCCGACGGCTTCGGCATCGACGACGTGGTGCTCCCGAGCCAGACCCGGCGCCTGCTGATCGAGACGTTCGCCCGGGTGGTGCCCCGTCGCGCTCCCCGCGTGCCCGGCAAGCGCCGTACGATCGCGCCGGCCTGACCACAAGGCCAGGCTCGCGTGACCACAAGCCCCACCTCGGCGCCGAAGTGTGGCTTGTGGTGCGCCGAAGTGGGCCTTGTGGTCACGCATGCGCGACGCTCGATCTCCAGGGCTCGGAGATGTGACCGGAAGCACGGGTACACCTTCCGCGGAGGTGGGGCTACCATTCACCGGGTACACGGTGTACCAATCCACTCAGTGAGGAACCCTGATGGCTGAAGCATTCATCTACGACCACGTGCGTACGCCGCGTGGCCGTGGCAAGAAGACCGGCTCGCTCCACGAGGTGAAGTCGATCGACCTCGTCGTCACGCTCATGAAGGCGATCGAGGAGCGCAACGAGGGCCTCGACACCGCCGGCATCGACGACGTCATCCTCGGCTGCGTCACGCCGATCGGTGACCAGGGTTCCGACATCGCACGCGTCGCCGCCGTGAAGGCCGGCCTCGCCGAGTCCGTCGCCGGCGTCCAGATCGACCGCTTCTGCGCCTCCGCGCTCGAGGCCGTCAACCAGGCTGCGGCCCGCGTCCGCTCCGGCTGGGAGGACCTGATCCTCGCCGGTGGCGTCGAGGCGATGAGCCGCGTGCCGATGGGCTCCAACGGTGGCGCCTGGGCCATGGACCCGAAGACCTCGCTCGACACGTACTTCGTGCCGCAGGGTGTCTCCGCCGACCTGATCGCCACCCTCGACGGCTTCAGTCGTGAGGACTGCGACGCCCTCGCCGCCCAGTCGCACCAGCGCGCTGCCAAGGCCTGGGCCAACGGCTACTACGACGACTGCGTCGTTCCGGTGACCGACGCCAACGGCCTCGTCGTTCTCGACACGGACGAGACCATCCGCCCGGACACGACCGTGGAGGGCCTGAGCGGCCTCCGTCCGTCGTTCGTCGCCATGGGCGTCGACGCCGGCTTCGACGACGTCGCGCTGTCGAAGTACACCCAGCTCGAGAAGATCAACCACGTCCACCACGGCGGCAACAGCTCCGGCGTCGTCGACGGTGCCTCGCTGATGCTGATCGGCTCCGAGGAGGCGGGCAAGAAGCACGGCCTGACCCCCAAGGCCCGCATCGTCGCCACCGCCGTCATCGGCTCCGAGCCGACGATCATGCTCACTGGTCCTGCCCCGGCGGCGTACAAGGCGCTCGAGAAGGCCGGCCTGACGGTCGAGGACATCGACCTGTGGGAGATCAACGAGGCGTTCGCCGCTGTTGCCCTCCGCTTCATGAAGGACATGGGCATCAGCCAGGACGTCACCAACGTCAACGGCGGCGCCATGGCCATGGGTCACCCGCTCGGTGCCACCGGCGCGATCATCCTCGGCACGCTCGTCGACGAGCTGCAGCGCCAGGGCAAGCGCTACGGCCTGGCCACGCTCTGCATCGGTGCCGGCATGGGCATCGCGACCATCGTCGAAGCTCTCTGAGCAGCGGACTGAGAAGGAAAGACACAGACATGACTGAGCAGACCGCTGTTCGCGTTGAGATCGATGCCGACGGCATCGCCACGCTGACCCTGGACGACCCCAACCAGTCGGCCAACACGATGAACGAGCTGTACGTCAGCTCGATGGACGCTGCTGTGAACCAGCTCGTCGCCGACGCCGACAAGATCACCGGCGTCGTCATCGCCTCCGCGAAGAAGACCTTCTTCGCCGGCGGTGACCTCAAGGGCATGATGGCCATCCGCAAGGAGAACGCCCAGGAAGTCTTCGACATGGTCGAGGGCGTCAAGGCGAGCCTGCGCAAGCTCGAGCTCCTCCAGAAGCCCGTCGTCGCTGCCATCAACGGCGCCGCGCTCGGCGGTGGCCTCGAGATCGCGCTCGCCGCCAACTACCGCATCGCGGTCGACGGCAAGTACTCCATCGGCCTCCCCGAGGTGAAGCTGGGCCTGCTGCCCGGCGGCGGTGGCGTCACGCGCATCACCCGCATGTTCGGCCTGGCGACCGCGCTCATGGAGATCCTGGGCCAGGGCACGGAGTTCAAGCCGGCCGCTGCCCAGGCCAAGGGCCTGGTCAACGAGATCGTCGCCACGCAGGACGAGCTGATCCCGGCCGCCAAGGCGTGGATCAAGGCCAACCCCGAGGCGTGGGCCCAGCCGTGGGACACCAAGGGCTACAAGATCCCGGGTGGCACCCCCGCGCACCCGTCGCTCGCGGGCATGCTGCCGGCGTTCGCGCCGATGCTGAAGAAGCAGATCAAGCAGGCTGACTACAAGGCCCCGAAGGCGATCCTCGCGGCTGCCACCGAGGGCCTGCAGGTCGACTTCGACACCGCCTCGCGCATCGAGTCGCGCTACTTCACCTCGCTGGTCACCTCGCAGCAGGCGAAGAACATGATCCAGGCGTTCTTCTTCGACCTCGGCTCGATCAACGCGGGCAAGGAGCGTCCGGAGGGCGTCGAGAAGTACGTTCCCCAGAAGGCGATCGTCCTCGGCGCGGGCATGATGGGCGCGGGCATCGCCTACGTCCTGGCGCGCGCGGGTGTCGAGGTCGTCCTCAAGGACGTCACCATCGAGGCCGCCGAGAAGGGCAAGGCCTACACGGCCGCCATCAACGAGAAGGCCGTCTCGCGCGGCAAGCTCACCCAGGAGAAGGCAGACGAGATCCTCAACCGGATCACGCCGACCATCGACCCGGCGGACGCCAAGGACTGCGACACCGTCGTCGAGGCGGTCTTCGAGAACGTCGAGCTCAAGCAGAAGGTCTTCAACGAGGTCATCCCGTTCCTCGCGCCGAACGCCCTGCTCTGCTCCAACACCTCGACCCTGCCGATCACCGAGCTCGCCAAGGGCATCGACGGCGAGGGCAACGCGGCCCGCTTCATCGGCCTGCACTTCTTCTCGCCCGTCGACAAGATGCCGTTGGTCGAGATCATCCGCGGTGGCGAGACGTCGGACGAGTCGCTCGCCCAGGCGTACGACATCACGCTGCTGATCAAGAAGACCCCGATGATCGCCCACGACTCGCGTGGCTTCTACACCTCGCGCGTCATCGGCACCCAGATCGAGGAGGGCCTCGCGCTCCTGCTCGAGGGTCAGCACCCGCTCTCGATCGAGCGCGCTGCCACGTCGGCCGGCTTCCCGGTCGGCCCGCTCCAGATCACCGACGAGCTCAACATGGAGCTCATGGTCAAGATCGCCACGGCCACGCGCGCTGCGCTCGGCCAGGAGGAGCTGACCACGACGGAGAAGGTCGTCAACAAGATGATTGAGGCCGGTCGTCCGTCCAAGCTCAAGGGCGCGGGCTTCTACGAGTACGTCGACGGCAAGCGCGGCTCGATCTCGCCGGTCGTCGCCGAGCTCTTCCCGCTCGCGGACGAGCAGTACCCGATCCAGGACATGCGCGACCGCATGATGTTCCGCGAGGCCATCGAGACGGCCAAGACGTTCGAGGAGGGTGTCGTCACGTCCGCCGCCCACGCGAACATCGGCTCGATCTTCGGCATCGGCTTCCCGCCGCTGACCGGTGGCGCCGCGCAGTTCATCACCGGCTACGACGCCGCTGACGGCACCTACGGCATCGAGGCGTTCATCAAGCGCGCCGACGAGCTGGCCGACACGTACGGCGAGCAGCTCCGCCCGACCGCGAAGCTGCGCGAGATGGCGAAGAACGGCGAGTCCTTCCCCGCCTGATCCACAGCACACCCGAAACCCGGGTTCTGGTCCGCCGGAACCCGGGTTTCGGCGTCTTCAGACCCGGGTTCCGGCGGCGCGCTCAGTTGGCGGCCGGGCCGAGCACCTTGCGGCACTTCTCCTGCGCCTTGCCGAAGGCATCACGAGGCGCAGCGGATGCCCCCTTGAGGTTGGCTGCCAGGACCGAGGCGTGCAGCTCGTCGTCGAGCTTCTCGGCGCAGGCGACGTACTTGTCCCACGCGGCGGAGTCGGCGGTGGGGTAGGACGATGCCCAGGCCTCGGTGTTCTTGCGCCAGTCCCAGCAGTCGACGGTGGCGTCGGCGATCTTCGTGGCGACGTCCTTGTCGAACTGGCCGTTGAGCTGCGCGATGTGCTCCTCGGTGAGCGCACCCGCCTTGGTGAGCTCGTCCACGCCGATGGTCTCGACGATCTGCTTCGCGGTGCACTCGGCCTGCTCGGCCGGGAGCTGGAAGGCGATCTGCGAGCCCAGGGCGGCGATCGCGATCTCGTCGTCGCTGCCGCCTCCGCACGCGGTCAGCCCGAAGGCCGAGGTGAGGAGGGCGAGGCCGAGGGCGGAAGTGGTCAGGTGCATGGCGGGGAGTCAACCACGTCCCGCGCAACAACTGGTCCTGAACGAGGCCAGATCCGGCCTGTCGACGCGGTTTCAGGACCAGTTGCCGCGCGGCCGGGCTCAGAAGGCATGTGCCACCAGCTCGGCGTACAGGTCCTGGGGATCGACGGCGAGGCCACGGCTGCGGAACCACCCGCAGACGTTCGTGCAGTCACGGAGCAGGAACTCCATGCCCGCCGCGTTGCCGACCAGGTCCACGACCTGCGGGAGGTCGATCACGACCAGCCGCTCGCCCGCGGCCAGCAGGTTGTACGCCGACAGGTCGCCGTGGACGAGGCCGGCCTGGGTGAGCGTGTGGAGCGCGTCGCGGAGCTGCTCGTAGTAGCTCTCCAGGACGTCGTGACCGGGCCGGGTCTGGGCGAGCCGGGGCGCGGTCTCGGGCCCGTCGTCGCCCTCGACGCTGATCCACTCCATCAGCAGCTCGGTGCCGTCGAGCTGGACCGGGTAGGGCACGGGGAGGCCCAGCTGCCAGCAGCGGACCAGGGCGCTCCACTCGGCGCCCGCCCACTCGGCGTTCGCGACGGTGCGGCCCCAGGTCGACTTCCGCTTGAGGGCGCGCTCGTCGCGGCTCCGCTTCGTCGACCGGCCCTCGGTGTAGGCCGCCGAGCGGTGGAAGCTGCGGTGGTCGCTGGTCCGGTAGCGCTTGGCGACCATCACGGTGGCCTGGTCAGGATCGTGCGGGTCGGCGCGCTCGAGCAGGAAGGCGTCGGCCTCCTTGCCGGACTTGAGGACGCCGAGCTCGGTGTCGATGGCGCCCTGGCTGGTCACGACCCAGGAAGGTCGGGGCTCGGGTCCGCGGCAGAGGGGGTCGACGTCGAGCCACGTGGACCATCGGCGCCCCGGGCCGAGTGCGTCGTCGTTGTCGGGATCGCCCTCGTCGTACGGGACGAAGGAGGTGATGAAGGCCGGGTCGATGCCGGCGAACCTGTCGCGGGGGTGCGACGGCTCAGGTGAGGAGAGCTCCTCGAGCTGCATGGGTGCTCCTGCGGGAGAAGTGGTGGTCGGCGGGGAGGCCGAAGACAGCGATGGACATGTCACTTCTCCTTTCGGGCAGCTCCTGGCGGAGCGAGAGGCCGACCGTACGACGCCGGCGCCACGCCGTGCCACTGATTTTCTTGCGCATACTCGGTATGCATACCTAGTATGCATCCACCGGGGTTCCGGAAGGGGGAAGAGATGTCAGTACGACACGCACTGCTGGCGCTGCTGGAGCAGGGGCCGATGTACGGCTACCAGCTGCGCACCGAGTTCGAGGGGCGCACCGGCTCCACGTGGCCGCTCAACATCGGGCAGGTCTACACGACGTTGGCGCGCCTGGAGCGCGACGGCATGATCGAGGCTGCCTCCTCGGAGGAGGGCCAGGTCGATGCCGACAGCGAGACCAACGGCGACGGCGGCAAGCGCCGCTACGCCATCACGACCGACGGCCGCGTCGAGGTGGCGACGTGGTTCGACGAGCCGGTCGGCCGTGGCGAGCCGCCGCGCGACGAGCTGGCGATCAAGCTGGCCATCGCGGTGACCATCCCCGGAGTGGATGTCGCGAGCCTCGTCCAGCGCCAGCGCACCGCGACGATGAACGCCCTCCACGACTACACCCGCCTCAAGCGGGACGTGGGGACCGAGGAGCCGGCCGACCTGGCCTGGAGCCTGGTCCTCGACTCCCTCATCTTCAACGCCGAGGCGGAGATCCGCTGGCTCGACCACTGCGAGGCGCGACTTGCGCGCCGCGCCACGTCCCTCTCCACCGTCGCCGAGGAGGCAACGCGATGACTGCTCCGATCTTGACCCTTGCCGACGTCACCCGCGTCCACGGCAGCGGCGCCGCCGAGGTCCACGCCCTCCGTGGGGTCACCGTCACCGCCGCCCCCGGAGAGCTCGTCGCGGTCATGGGCCCCTCGGGCTCGGGCAAGTCGACGCTGCTCCACCTCGCCGGCGGCCTCGACCTGCCCACCTCCGGCGACGTCATCGTCGAGGGACGCTCGCTCGTCGGCCTCTCCGTCGCGCAGCGCGCGAAGCTGCGGCGTACGGCGGTGGGCTACGTCTTCCAGGACTTCAACCTCGTGCCGGCGCTGACGGCACTGGAGAACGTCGCCCTGCCGCGCGAGCTCGACGGGGTGAGCTCTGCCGTGGCGCGGAAGGAAGCGCTGGCTGCGCTGGAGGAGGTCGGCGTCGCCGCCGCTGCGGACCGGTTCCCCGATGACATGTCGGGTGGTCAGCAGCAGCGCGTCGCCATCGCTCGTGCGCTGGTCGGTGAGCGTCGCCTGATCCTCGCGGACGAGCCGACGGGCGCCCTCGACACCGCCACGGGCGAGGAGATCCTGCAGCTGCTCCGCTCCCGCTGCGACGCCGGCGCCGCTGTCGTCATGGTCACCCACGAGCCCCGGCACGCGGGCTGGGCCGACCGCGTGGTCTTCCTCCGCGACGGCGTCGTCGTCGACGAGTCGGGCCGTACGTCGGGTCCCGAGGACCTGCTCGCGGTGGACGGTGCGCGGTGAACGGGCCGCTCACCGGCTGGCGGGTGCTGCTGCGCATCGCGTGGCGTGACGTCCTGCGGAACAAGGGGCGCTCCGCGCTGATCCTGGTCATGATCGCGCTGCCGGTGCTGGGCGTGACGGCGGCGCACGCGGTCATCTCGACCGCTGATGTCAACACCGTCGAGGGGCTGGACCGCCGGATCGGCACGGCCGACGCGCTCCTGGAGGTGCAGGCCGGCGGCCGCGTCATCCAGGGCGCGGACCCGCACGACGGGGGCGGCTGGGCCGGTGACGAGGACGGTGGACCCGACCGGGCGGCCACTCCGGCCGACATCGCGGACGTGCTCGGGCCCGACACGAAGCTGGTGCCCTGGCGCCAGGACTGGGTCAACACGGTCCTCGACAGTCGCCTCGTCAACGTCTCCGTGATGTCGGCCGACCTGCGGGAGCCCGCGTTCGACGGCATGTGGGAGCTGACGTCGGGCCGTGTCCCCGAGCGCACGGGCGAGATCCTGGTCAACCAGGAGCTGGTGGACCGGGGCGTTGCGATGGGCGACACCCTCGACCTGCCGGGTGCGAAGGGGCTCGAGGTCGTCGGCGAGGCCGAGGACGCGGGCTACCGCGGTGAGCCGTCTGCCTGGGCATTCCCGGGCAGCCTCACAGCGGACCCGCGCCAGCGGCTCTCGCACAATGTCGACAACTATCTCGTCGAGACCGAGGGCGGGGTCGACTGGACCCAGGTCCGCGCGCTCAACGCGATCGGCGTGCAGGTGCTCAGCCGCGACGTCGTCGCCGACCCGCCGTCGAAGAGCCAGCTCCCCGAGGAACTCGCGTACGACGACTACGACGACCGGATGATCGCCGCGACGGTGGTGCTGGTCGTGACGATGGCGCTGCTCGAGGTGATCCTGCTCGCCGGTCCGGCGTTCGCCGTCGGTGCCCGGCGCATGCAGCGCCACCTCGCCCAGGTCGCCGCGACCGGCGGCACACCCGCACAGGTACGCCGGGCGGTGCTGGCCACCGCCGTCGTCCTGGGTGGCATCGCGGCAGGCATCGGCCTGCTCGGCGGCATCCTCGTCGGGCGCCTCGGCGTACCGATCGCCCAGCACTTCGACAAGTCCGTCTTCGGTCCCTTCGACCTGGTCTGGACCCAGCTGCTCGGCATCGCGCTGCTGGGCTGGATCAGCGCCGTGGTCGCGGCGTTCGTGCCTGCCTGGATCGCCTCGCGCCAGGACGTCGTGAAGGTGCTCGCCGGCCGTCGTGGCGACCGCGCTCCGAGCAAGGCGTCGCCGGTGGTCGGCGCCGCACTCTTCGCTGCGGGCGTCGGCGTGGCGGTGCATGGCACGCGCCAGAACATGTGGGGCGAGGTCTGGGTCGCCGGCTCCGCCGTCCTGGTCGTCGTGGGCGCGGTGCTGCTGCTCTCGCCGGTGGTCGCGCTGGTCAGCCGGTTCGCCGGCCGGGCGCCGCTGCCGCTGCGCTACGCGGCGCGCGATGCTGCACGGCACCGTGCGCGCACCGTGCCGGCCATCGGAGCGGTGATGGCGACGGTGACCGGAGTCGTCGCCCTCGGCATCGCCAACGCCAGCGACGCGGAGCAGTCGCGCGAGACGTACCAGCCGTCGGCCGCGCTCGGCGCTGGCTACGTCAGCTACGGCACCGATTCCTACGAGCCCTCCGCCCGACCGGAGGTCTGGAAGAAGGTCGACGAGGTCACCTTGAAGGCCTTCCCCGGGGCGAGCGTCGTCCGTGGCCTGCGTCTGGAGGACGGCATGGGCGGCCCCGCTACGACCCTCAGCCTCGAGGAGGGTGACGGGCCCGGGCTGCTCAGCGGCTGGAGCAGCGACTACGGGCAGTGGGTCGTCTCCGACACGGTGCCGGACGCCGACCTCGGCATCGTGGATGCCGACGAGCGGAAGGAGGCGTCGACTGCGCTCGCCGCCGGCAAGCTCGTCCTCTTCACCGATGGCGACGCGGCCGCGATGGCGAAGGAGATGGACCTCCCGGCCCCCGACGTCGACCTCACCTCCGCGGTGCTGGAGACCTGGAAGTACGACGGCTACGGCCGGGGCAAGTCCGGTCCCGGCGTCACCGTGCCCGCGACCGTGGTCGAGGTGGACCACGCCCGCACGACCGGCATCCTGCCGACCGCGATGGCCGCGCGCTTCGGGGTACCCGTCGAGCAGGTGGCGATCTCGGTGCCGGGCCCGGTGTCGAAGGCCGAGGAGCAGGCGCTGGAGGCGGCGCTCGGAGCGGCCGGCGTGCCCGACGCCGGGATGTACGTCGAGCGTGGCTACAGCGACAGCCGGGAGACGCTCCTGATGCTCCTCGTGCTGGCCGCGGTCGGTGGGCTGCTGATGGTCGGCGGCACGCTGACGGCGACCTTCCTCGCGCTCTCCGACGCGGCGCCCGACCTCGCCACGCTCTCGGCCGTCGGTGCGGCTCCGCGGGAACGACGCCTGGTGGCGGCTTGCTACGCCCTCGTCGTCGGCGGGGTCGGAGCAGTGCTGGGTGCGCTGGTCGGCCTCGTGCCGGGCATCGCGGCCACGTGGCCGATGACGGGGCACTCATGGGAGTACGGAGCTCCCAGCCACTACCTCGACATCCCGTGGCTGCTGATCCTCGGCGTCGTCGTGGGGCTCCCGCTCCTCACCGCACTCGTGGTCGGGCTCTGCGCCCGGTCGCGGCTCCCGCTGGTGGCGCGCATCGACTGAGCGCGCTGCACCCGGACCAGCGGGGGCATGGACACGACGCGGGCGGGGCTCCTCGGGGGAGGGCCTCGCCCGCGTCGGCTTTCACCTTGCCTCCGCGCCCTTGTCGTGGTCACCGCGCCTCTGCAGAGGCGCAGGGGCCACGAGTACAGCGCGTTCCCGCCGGCGGCGGGCGGATCAGCGGTGTCGGACGCCGGCGGCGATCCCCAGCAGCTGCGCCTCCGTGAGGGCGCCCGGCGCCTGGACCTGGAACGGCTGCCCATCGCGAGCCGTCGCCTCCAGCACCCACTGCGTGCCGCCGTCGGTCTCCTGCTGGCCGAACGTGGCGGGCCGGCCGTCGATCGTCGTCCGCTCCACGCCGGTGGCTGCGTACGCGCCGGCGAAGTCCGCGGTGAGCTGGTCGAGCAGCGCCACGGTCAGCCGCTCGGGGCCGTACTCGCCCGACTGCGTGAGCGTCAGGATGCGATCTGCCTTGTAGAACGTCGGCATCCAGCCGGACGGAGCGACGGTGAGGCTCAGGTCGACGGGCTGCGGCTTCTCCCGCAGTGCCTCGACGAAGGAGAGCACCGTGTCGGGCTCGGCGTAGGGGCCGCTGCCGGTCACCCACGTCTCGCCTTCGGTGTCGTCCTCCCAGGCGACGGTGACCGCGGGGGCGCCGTTGCGCTCCCGCTCGAAGACCTTGGCCGGTTCGCCGTTGACCTCGGCGTCACGGGCGTTCGACGGCAGGTCCCAGTCGCTCTCGATCTGCGTGAAGATGCTGAAGCCGCTTCCGCTCTCGCCGTAGACCACCCCGAAGTGGCCGAGGTCCTTGTCGAAGACCGGGTCCCCGAGCCCCGCGGGCACCGTGGCCGGCGTCCAGGGGAAGGTCAGCGGGTCGACGGCGGCGAGGGCGATCGAGTCGTCGGAGCCCACCAGCGCAGGGGTCACGGCGACGCCGACGGCGCCTGCAGCGACCACCGAGGCGGCGACGAGGAGCGGCAGCCGGCGGGTCCGGCGTACGGCGGGGGAGGGCGCGTCGATCGCGGCAGCGAGGCGGGCGCGGGCGGCAGCGAGCGTGGTGTCGCTGGGCTCCACGGCCGAGGGGCCGAAGGTGTCGAGGAGGTCGAGGTCGTTCATCGCAGTTCTCCCTGCAGGTCGTCGAGGACGGGGCGCAGCTGCTGGCGCGCCCGGTGGAGGCGGGACCGCACGGTCCCGAGGGGGATGCCGAGGGCGGCGGCCACCTCGGTCTGGTCGAGCTGGGCCCAGGCCAGGAGGAGGAGCACGTCGCGGTCGGCCGGCTTGAGCTCTCCGAGTGCTGCGGCGAGTCGTGGGCGCAGGGTGCTCGCGTCGGCGAGAGCGACGGCATCGTGGGACGCGTCGGGCGAGACGAGCGCGAGCGGCGTACGGCCAAGGGCGCGGTAGCGGGTCGCCTCGGCGCGATGGTGCCGGCGGACCAGGTTGGCTGCGATGCCGTAGAGCCAGGGACGGGCGTCGGCGAGCTCGGCCCGGTAGCGGTGGCGTTGTTCGAAGGCGGTGACGAAGAGCTCGCCGAGCAGGTCGTCGGCGAGGTCGCCGAGCCGGCGGGCCAGGAAGCGGTGCAGCTCGCGTGAATGGCGCTCGAAGAGGGTGCCGAAGGCGTCCGGGTGCGTCAGCGACAGCGCGATGACCGCGTGGTCGTCAGCTGGCTGCACGGGGTCCTCCGGTGGGCTCAGGGCCAGGTCGTGGGATCTCATGACCAGTCCATCGCACTTCGAGGCGATCGTGTTCACGCGCGCCGCCGACTACCGCGCCCTTATGTGCACTTCGGCGCCCGTGTGCGGGCGCCGAAGTGCAGGCAACTCCGCTTTACAGCTGGCTGTCAGGCGCGCTTGACCACCACGGTCGTCAGGACCTTGTCCGTCAGCGTCTGCACCTTCGGCTTGTCCCACAGCGGCCAGAGGTAGTCGAGGTAGACGGCCTGGTTGATGAGCGCGTGCAGCAGCCACCGGCCCAGGCAGCTGCCCCAGCCGGGCGCGGCGCCCGTGTTCTCGTCGACGACCCAGAGGCCCTTCTTCGCCTTGCCCCAGGTCTGGCCGGTGCGGCCCTGGCGCACGACGTAGTTGCGGACCTGCCGGACGAAGAGCCAGACATAGCCGACCAGGATGGCGATGACACCGGCGAAGAGCATCGCCGTGGCGGCGCCGTCGGTGTCGTAGTCGCTGCTGCTGGCGATGCCGAGCGTCAGCAGCACGACGCCGGCCAGCATCGTCACGAACGCCGGCCAGAGGTAGACGAGGTCCCACAGCGTCGCGAGGGCGCGGTCGCCCCACGTGGCGTACGTCGAGGTGGGCTGCGGGGCGGGCGCGCCGTACGGGAGGGGCTGCTCGGTCATGGCCGCACCTTCTCACGTCGGGCCTGCGTGCGCAGCCGATGCGAACCCTGCAGGTTCACGCCGCCTCGGCGTGCATCGCGTGCAGGTTCACGCCGCCTCGGCGTACATCGCGTGCAGGTTCGGGCCGCCTCGGCGCACGAGCGCATCAGTAAAAGTCAGGCTTGACTGTTTCTAAGTGGGTGGGACACCCTGTACCCGTGACCCAGACGACCGCGCGCGTTCCCCAGGAGGAGCGCACCCGGGCGATGCGGGCCCGGCTCCTCGAGGCCACCATCCAGTGCCTCATCGATGCCGGCTTCGCTGGCACGTCGACGACCCTGGTCTCGAAGATGGCCGGGGTCAGCCGCGGTGCCCAGCTCCACCACTTCCCGACGAAGAACGACCTCGTCGTCGCCGCGGTGCGGCACCTCTACGACCAGCGGGCAGCCGAGTTCGAGGCGGCCCAGCGCGACCTCCCGGTCGGCGACGGCCGGACCCGCGCCGTGCTCGGCGCGCTGGCGGAGTACGTCACGTCGCCGTTCTTCACCGCCGCCCTCGAGCTGTGGGTCGCGGCGCGGAGCGACGAGCAGCTCCTCGCCGCCGTGGCGCCGCTCGAGATCGAGACCGGCCGCGGCCTCCACCGGATCGCGGTGGAGCTGCTCGGCGTCGACGAGTCGCGTCCGGGTGTCCGCGTGCTCGTCCAGGCGACCCTCGACCTGCTGCGCGGCCTCGGCCTCGCCAACACGCTCGGCGACGACTCCGCCCGGCGCGCCCGCATCCTCGACCAGTGGGCCCAGGCCCTCGACCGTGAACTGAAGGAGCTCGGATGAACGCCGTGCTGGAGGGGGTCCTCGCGGACCTCCAGGAGGAGAGCGCGTACGTCGAGTCGCTGCTCGCCGACCTCGACGAGGCGGGCTGGCGCACCGCGACCCCCGCGGAGGGCTGGGACGTCGCCACCACCGTCGCCCACCTGCTCTGGACCGACGAGTCCTCGGTGAAGGCGATCGCCGGCACGCTGCTGGTCAACGGCGAGGCCGACAAGGAGCCGTGGGACGCCCTGGTCATGGACGCCTTCGGCGACCCGACGGGCTTCGTCGACACCGCCGCCCTCACGATCGCCAAGACCCACACCGGCACGGAGCTGCTCGAGCGCTGGCGGGCCTCCAAGGCCGCGCTGGCCGCCGCGCTCCGCACCGTCCCCGACGGCCAGAAGCTGATGTGGTTCGGCCCGCCGATGGCACCCGCGTCGATGGCGACCGCACGCCTGATGGAGACGTGGGCACACGGCCTCGACGTCGCCGACGCCGTCGGTGCCGCGCACTCGGTCACCGACCGGATCCGCCACGTGGCCAGCATCGGCTTCCGCACCCGCAACTTCGCCTTCGCCCAGAACGGGCTCGAGGCGCCGGCCGAGCCGATTCGGCTCGAGCTCACGCTGCCGTCGGGCGCGCCTCTGGTCTTCGGACCGGACGACGCAGACTGGTCGGGACAGACGGTGACCGGGTCGGCGTACGACTTCGCGGCGCTGGCCACCCAGCGCGTGCACCGCGACGACACCGACCTCGTGGCCACCGGCGCCGACGCCGAGACGTGGCTGACCATCGCGCAGGCCTTCGCCGGCCCCACCGGCGGCGGCCGCGCACCGAAGACCGCATCCACCGAGGAGGGCACGGCATGACGAACCCCGTCCGCATCGGCAACTGCTCCGGCTTCTACGGCGACCGCCTCTCGGCGTTCCGCGAGATGCTCGAGGGCGGCCAGCTCGACTACCTGACCGGTGACTACCTCGCCGAGCTGACCATGTTGATCCTCGGCAAGGACACCTTCAAGGACCCGAACCTCGGCTACGCGCGCACCTTTGTGCGGCAGGCGGAGGACGCCCTCGGCGTTGCGCTCGAGAAGGGCGTCAAGGTCGTCGTCAACGCCGGCGGCCTCAACCCGAAGGGCCTGGCGGAGAAGCTCGCCGAGGTCAGCAACGGCCTCGGCCTCTCCCCGAAGATCGCCTACGTCGCAGGCGACGACATCCGCAGCCAGACCGAGGCGCTGGGCCTCGCGCACGAGCAGTACGGCAACCCGCTGACGGCCAACGCCTACCTCGGCGCCTTCGGCATCGCCAGCGCGCTCGACAAGGGCGCAGACCTCGTCGTCACGGGCCGGGTCACCGACGCGAGCGTCGTGGTCGGCCCCGCGATCCACCACCACGGCTGGACGCCAGAGTCGTACGACGCGCTCGCCGGCGCGGTCATCGCCGGCCACATCATCGAGTGCGGCACCCAGGCCTGCGGCGGCAACTTCTCGGGCTTCCTCGAGCTGCCGGAGGGGGCCCGGAGCAAGCCGCTCGGCTTCCCGATCGCCGAGATCGCCGCGGACGGCTCGATGGTGATCACCAAGCACGAGGACACCGGCGGCGCCGTCACGGTCGACACGGTCACCGCCCAGCTGGTCTACGAGATCCAGACGACGAAGTACCTCAACCCCGACGTCACCGTCGACCTCACGACGATGGCACTCTCGCAGGAGGCACCCGACCGGGTCAGGGTCGAGGGCGTCACCGGTGACCTCCCGCCCGCGAAGCTGAAGGCCTGCCTCAACTACTTCGCCGGCTACCGCAACTCGATGGAACTGATCCTCACCGGCCTCGACGTCACGGAGAAGGCGGCCTGGATCCAGGCGCAGGCGACCGCGGCGTTCGGCGAGAAGGGCCCGGCGCGCGTCGTCTGGTCCGACGTCGTCCAGCCCGACACCGACGCCACGACCCAGGAGGCGGCCTCCGCGATCCTGCGGATCACGGCGTTCGACACCGACGCGGCCAAGGTCGCCAAGGGGTTCACCGGCCCGATCATCGAGCAGGTCCTCGGCTCCTACCCCGGCTTCGCCCCGACGCGGATGCCCGGCCCCGGCACGGCGTACGGCGTCTACACCCCGGCGTACGTCGAGCGCAGCGTCGTCGAGCACACGGTGGTCCACCACGACGGCTCGGTCGAGGTGATCGCGGACCCGAAGGTGAGCGACCAGCCGCTCGACCGGACCCAGGGGCTGCGGCCGTCGCCGTTCCCCTCGCCGGCCGACACGCTGACCCGGCGCCTCCCGCTGGGGACCTTCGTCCACGGCCGCTCGGGCGACAAGGGCGGCGACGCCAACATCGGCCTCTGGGTCAAGCGCGACGGGCACCCGAGGTACGCCGAGCGCGTCACCTGGCTCACGAAGTACCTGAGCCCGCGCAAGGTGCGCGAGCTGATCCCCGAAGCCGCCGACCTCGACATCGAGGTCTACCCGCTGCCCAACCTGGGCGGCGTCAACATCCTCATCCACGGCCTCCTCGACGAGGGAGTCGCGGCCACCGCCCGGTTCGACCCGCAGGCCAAGGGCCTCGCGGAGTGGGTCCGCGGACGCATGGCCAACATCGAAGGGAGCCTCCTGTGAACTACTCGCCCACCTACGGCTGGACCGAGGAGCAGCTCGCGCTGAAGCACTCCGCGATGGAGTTCACGCGGCGCGAGGTCACGCCGTACCTGGAGCGGTGGGAGAAGGACGGCGAGATCCCGCGCGAGTTCCAGAAGAAGCTCGCCGCGGCCGGGCTCATGGGCGTCGGCGTCCCCGAGGAGGTCGGCGGCGACGGCGGCACCCTCGTCGACGTCTGCGCCATGCAGGAGGGCTTCATGGAGGCCGGCTGGTCCGGCGGCCTGATGGCCTCGGCGTACACGCACGGCATCGCGATCCCGCACATCATCCAGAACGGCTCGAAGGAGCTCATCGACACGTGGGTGCGCCCGGTCCTGACCGGGGACCTGATCGGCTCCCTCGGTGTGACCGAGCCGGGCACCGGCTCCGACGTCGCCGGCATCACCACCCGCGCCGTGCGCGACGGTGACGAGTGGGTGATCAACGGATCGAAGATGTTCATCACCTCCTCCGTGCGCGGCGACTTCGTCACGACCGCCTGCCGCACCGCCGACACCGGTGCCCACGGCATCTCGCTGATCGTCGTCCCCAAGGGCACGCCCGGCTTCTCGGTCGACAAGAAGCTCGACAAGATGGGCTGGCTCGCCTCCGACACCGGCCTGCTGACGTACGACGACGTGCGCGTCCCGGTCACCAACCTCGTCGGCGAGGAGAACCACGCGTTCTACTACATCGCCAACAACTTCGTCACCGAGCGGATCTGGCTCGCGCTGATGGGCTACGGCCACGCGCTGCGCTGCCTCAACCTGACGGCGCAGTACTGCCAGGACCGCGCGACGTTCGGCAAGCCGCTCGCGGCAAACCAGGTGGTCCGCGCCAAGCTCGTCGAGATGCGCCGCCAGGTCGAGATCGCCCGGACCTACACGCTCGAGGTCGCCCGCCGGTACGACGCCGGGGAGAACGTCATCGCGGAGGCCTGCATCGCCAAGCAGACCGCGGTCGACACGTCGGTCTGGGTCGCCAACGAGGCGGTCCAGCTTCACGGCGGCATGGGCTACATGCGCGAGGCGGAGGTCGAGCGGCACTACCGCGACGTACGGCTCCTGCCCATCGGCGGTGGATCGACGGAGGTCCTCACCGACCTCGCAGCCCGGCTCTTCGGCTACGCGGCAGGGAAGAAGGCATGAGCGCCGAGGTGTCGGAGGCAGTGGAGGTCACCCCCGAGCTGACCCCCGAGCAGCGCCGCCGCGAGGCGATGCTGGCCAAGATCGCCCACATCGACGAGCAGAACCAGAAGGCTGTCGAGGCCGGCGGCAAGTACATCGCCCGGCACCACGAGCGCGGCAAGCTGACCGCGCGGGAGCGGATCGAGCTCCTCGTCGACGAGGGATCGGCGTTCCTCGAGCTGATGCCGCTCGCCGGCTGGGGCTCCGACTTCGCGGTCGGCGCCTCGATGGTGACCGGCATCGGCGTCGTCGAGGGCGTCGAGTGCATGATCGTCGCCAACGACCCCACGGTGAAGGGCGGCGCCCTCAACCCGATGTCGCTGCGCAAGTCGTTCCGCGCGGCCGAGATCGCCGAGCGCAACTGGCTGCCGACCATCAACCTCACCGAGTCCGGCGGCGCCGACCTGCCCACCCAGAAGGACATCTTCATCCCGGGTGGCAAGGGGTTCCGCGACCTCACCCGGGCCAGTGCCCGCAAGCAGCCGACGATCTCGGTGGTCTTCGGCAACTCGACCGCGGGTGGCGCCTACGTCCCCGGCATGAGCGACTACGTGATCATGGTCAAGGAGGCCGCGAAGGTCTTCCTGGCCGGCCCGCCGCTGGTCAAGATGGCGACCGGCGAGGAGTCCGACGACGAGAGCCTCGGCGGCGCCGAGATGCACTCCCGCATCTCCGGCTCCTCCGACTTCCTCGCCGTCGACGAGCACGACGCGCTCCGGCTGGCCCGCCGCTGCGTGGCCCGCCTCAACTGGCGCAAGAAGGGCACCTCGCCCGACCCCACGTCGTACGCCGATCCCGACGGTGATCCCGAGGAGCTGCTCGACCTCTTCCCCGAGGACCTCAAGGAGCCGTTCGACCCGCGCGACGCGATCCTCCGCATCGTCGACGGCACGTCGGCGACCAATGGCACGCCGTTCGACGAGTTCAAGCCGCTCTACGGCACGGCACTCTGCGTCGGCTGGGCGAAGCTCCACGGCCGTCCCATCGGCATCATCGCCAACGCGCGCGGCGTCCTGATGAGCGAGGAGGCCCAGAAGGCGGCCCAGTTCATCCAGCTCGCCAACCAGAAGGACACCCCACTGCTCTTCCTGCACAACACGACCGGCTACATGGTCGGCGCGGAGTACGAGCAGGGCGGCATCATCAAGCACGGCGCGATGATGATCAACGCGGTCTCCAACTCGAAGGTCCCGCACCTGACGGTGATCATGGGCGCCTCCTTCGGCGCCGGCAACTACGGCATGAACGGCCGGGCCTACGACCCGCGCTTCCTCTTCACCTGGCCCTCCGCCAAGTCCGCGGTGATGGGCCCGGCGCAGCTCGCCGGCGTCATGGAGATCGTGGCCCGCGAGTCCGCGGAGAAGAAGGGCCAGCCGTGGAACCAGGAGGAGTTCGAGGGGATCAAGGCCTTCGTCATGCAGATGGTCGAGGACCAGTCGCTGCCCGAGTTCCTCTCCGGCCTCGTCTACGACGACGGCGTCATCGACCCGCGTGACACCCGGACGGTGCTGGGCATCTGCCTCTCCGTCATCGACAACCAGCCGATCGAGGGCGCCATGAACTTCGGCGTCTTCCGCATGTGATGGGGCACCACGTGACTGACACCCGAACGATCACGCGTCTCCTTGTCGCCAACCGTGGCGAGATCGCGCGCCGCGTCTTCCGCACCTGCCGCGAGCTCGGCATCGACACGGTCGCGGTCTTCTCGTCCGCGGACGAGGGCATGCCGTTCGTGCGCGACGCCGACCAGGCCGTGCACCTGGCCGGCAACACCCCTGCCGAGACCTACCTGCGCGGTGACCTCGTCATCGCGGCCGCCCTCGCGACCGGTGCCGACGCCATCCATCCGGGCTACGGCTTCCTCTCGGAGAACGCCGCGTTCGCCCGCGCCGTCGTGGACGCCGGCCTCACATGGGTCGGCCCGGCTCCGGACTCCATCGAGAAGATGGGCTCGAAGATCGAGTCCAAGAAGCTCATGGAAGCCGCCGGCGTCCCGGTGCTCGGCTCGCTCACCTCCGACACGGCGACCGAGGCCGACCTGCCGCTGCTGGTGAAGGCCTCCGCCGGTGGTGGCGGCCGTGGCATGCGGATCGTGCAGGCGCTCGTCGACCTCCCCGGCGAGATCGAGAAGGCCTCCTCCGAGGCGGCCTCGGCGTTCGGCGACGGCACCGTCTTCGTCGAGCCCTACATCCAGACCGGCCGCCACATCGAGGTCCAGGTCATGGGTACGCCGGACGGCGCGGTCGTCTTCGGTGAGCGCGACTGCTCCGTCCAGCGCCGCCACCAGAAGGTGATCGAGGAGGCGCCGGCCCCGGCGCTCCCGGACGCCACGCGCAAGGCCCTCCACGAGGCGGCCAAGTCGGCCGCCGAGGCGATCGACTACCGGGGTGCCGGCACGGTCGAGTTCCTCTACGACGTCGCCAAGGACCGCTTCTACTTCCTGGAGATGAACACCCGGCTCCAGGTCGAGCACCCGGTCACCGAGGCCGTGTACGGAGTCGACCTGGTCGCGCTGCAGATCGCCGTCGCCGAGGGCCGTGACCTCTCCGGCTTGAGTGCTGGTGTTGATGTATCCGGCGGAGGGCCCGGCACTCAAGGCCCGAAGGGGCACGCCATCGAGGTGCGCCTCTACGCCGAGGACCCGGCCAACGGCTACCAGCCGCAGTCCGGTCGCATCACGCGCTTCGAGCTGCCCGGGGTCGTCAGCGAGTTCGAGACCCTGCGCCACGGCATCCGGCTCGACTCGGGTGTCGGCGCCGGCGACGAGATCGGCACCTTCTACGACGCGATGATCGCCAAGGTGATCGCCTTCGCGCCCACCCGCGAGCAGGCGCTGCGCCAGCTCGCCGGGGCCCTCGCGAAGGCGGAGCTCCACGGCCTGACGACCAACCGTGACCTGCTGGTCAACCTGCTCCGCTCGGAGGAGGTCACCCAGGCGACCATGCACACCACCTGGCTCGACGGTGCAGACCTCGCTCTCCTCGGTGCCCCCGTCGGTGGCGCCGACGCCGTACCGCTCTCGGGCTTCGCTGCCGCCGTGGCGCTGGCCGAGCGGGCACGCCTCGCGAGCCCTGTCCAGAGCCGGATCCCGGCCGGCTTCCGCAACGTGGTCTCGCAGCCGCAGCGCACGGTCTTCCTGCGCGGTGACGACGAGGTGGTCGTCGAGTGGCTCGGTGGCCGCTCGTTCGCTGCGCCGGCCCACCCCGACCTGCGGGTCGGCTGGGTGCGCGTCGCCACCGATGGCCCGGTCGAGGTCCTCCTCGAGGCGGGTGGCGTGCGGCGTACCTTCACCGTCTTCGCCGAGGGCGACGCCGTCGACGTCGAGTCGTCGCTCGGCCACGTCGCGCTGCGGAAGAAGTCGCGGTTCGTCGATCCGTCGAGCCAGGTTGCCGAGGGGTCACTCCTCGCGCCGATGCCCGGCTCGGTCGTCGCCGTCCACGCCGCCGTCGGTGACGTTGTCGCCGAGGGCCAGCCGCTGCTGGTCATGGAGGCCATGAAGATGCAGCACACCATCGCCGCGCCGTACGCCGGCACGGTCACCGAGCTGGACGTCAGCGCGGGCCAGCAGGTCGAGGCGGGCACCGTGCTCGCCGTCGTCGAAGCCACCCCCGAGAGCTCCGAGGAGGAGAACTGATGAGCACCATGTTCACCGAGCCCGAGGAGCGCGTCGCCCTGCGTGAGGCCGTGCGGAAGCTGGCCGGCACGTACGGCCGCGAGTACGTCGAGAAGCAGGCCCGCGAGGGCGGCAAGACCACCGAGCTCTGGAACGAGATGGGCCGCAACGGCTTCCTCGGCGTCAACCTCCCCGAGGAGTACGGCGGCGGGGGCGGTGGCATGGGCGACCTCGCGGCCGTCCTCGAGGAGGCCGCGGCCGCCGGTGCGCCGCTGCTGATGATGGTGGTCAGCCCCGCGATCGTCGGCTCGATCATCGCCCGCTGCGGCACCGAGGAGCAGAAGAAGCACTGGATCCCGCAGATCGCGTCGGGCGAGGTGACGGCGGCGTTCGGCATCACCGAGGCCGACGCCGGCTCCAACGCGCACAACATCACCACGACCGCCTCGCGTGACGGCGACGAGTGGGTGATCAACGGCCAGAAGACGTTCATCTCCGGCGTCGACGAGGCGCAGGTGATCCTGATCGTCAGCCGCACCGAGGACGCCAAGACCGGCAAGCTGAAGCCGGCCCTCTTCATGGTGCCGACGGACGCGCCGGGCTTCAGCAAGCAGGTGATCCCCATGGCGTGGAAGGCCCCGGAGAAGCAGTTCACGCTCTTCCTGGACAACGTCCGCGTGCCCGCTGACGCGCTCGTCGGGGACGAGGACGGCGGGCTCTGGCAGCTCTTCGCCGGTCTCAACCCGGAGCGGATCATGGGTGCCGCGATGTCGTGCGGCCTCGGCCGCTACGCGCTCGAGAAGGCGGTCACGTACGCGAAGGAGCGTTCGGTCTGGAAGGACGCCCCGATCGGCGCCCACCAGGGCATCCAGCACCCGCTCGCGAAGGCAAAGATCGAGCTCGAGCAGGCGCGTCTGCTCTGGCAGAAGGCCGCAGCGCTCTACGACGCGGGCGACGACTTCGGGGCGGGCGAGTACGCCAACATGGCGAAGTACGCCGGCGGCGAGGTCTCCTGCACCATCACCGACGTCGCTGTCCACACCCACGGTGGCAACGGGATGACCGAGGAGTACGGCCTGGCCAACCTCCTGGTCGCAGCCCGCCTGGGCCGGATCGCCCCGGTGTCGCGCGAGATGATCCTCAACTTCGTGGCCATGCACTCGCTCGGCCTGCCGAAGTCCTACTGAGGTCAGTCAGCCGCCCAGCTGTAACGCGGTGTTCCCGGGGCTTCTGCGGGTCTGCAGAGGCGCAGAAGCCACGAGGACACCGCGTTACAGCTGTGGGCGGCGCGCGTCAGAAGGTGCCTGAGCCGAGCACCACGACCAGCCACCCGAGGCCGACCGCAGCAGCGACCGCCAGCAGGCGACGCGCCAGCTCCTGCCGGTGCGTGAAGCCCAGGGCCAGGCCGGCGATCCCGACCGTGGCCGCGGGCGCGACGAAGAGGAACTGCGCGGTGTACCGCCAGCGGTCGTGGCTCCAGACGCCGCCGGTGCAGTACTCGTCGCTGCACCCGATCGCGAAGAGCACGTACGAGATGAGCGCCCAGTAGCCGAGGACGCCGAGCGCCAGGACGCTGAGCACGATCCGCGCCGCCAACGGCACGCGCGACGTGGGGGTGTCGGTCATGGCCCGAGTCTGGCAGCGCAGAGGCCCGTGCACATGGCTTTCAGGAGTCCGGAATGCCCGGAGTCCTCCGGGTTTGCCGCGTGAGACCTGCCACCAAAGTTGCAGGTCAGCGCCCTTCTCTGCCTACGGTCGACGGGATGACCCAACCGAACAGCGCCACCCTCCGCCCCATCCGCCAGCAGGACTTCGACTCGATCATCGAGCTCAACCAGAGCGCCCTCGAAGGTGTCGGCGAGCTCGACCACGAGGGCCTCGCGCTGCTCGTGAAGCAGGCCGACCAGGCGCTCGTCTGCGAGGACACCGGAGACATCGCTGGCTTCGTGATCACCCTGCCGCCGGGCTCCGTCTACGACTCCAGCCGTTACGACTGGTTCGAGAAGCGCCTCGACGACTACGTCTACCTCGACCGGATCGTCGTCTCGCGCGACCACCGCCGCAAGGGCGTCGCCTCCCGCCTGTACGACGCGGTGGAGGCGAACCTCCCCGTCGCGCTCGAGGTCTACGACACCAACGAGCCCTCGCTGGAGTTCCACCGGCGCCGCGGCTACCTCGAGGTCGGCCAGCTCGAGCACGCCGGCAAGACGAACCTGATGATGCTCAGGGCCTCCTGAACCCGGGGGTCGTCCGCGTGAGGCCTGCCAAGGTGGTCGGCCTCAGGCGGACAGCCCCGGGGCTCAGCGCAGGAGCGCCTCGCTCAGCGCGTCCTCGATCCGCGGAGCGATCCGCTCGGGGCTGGTGGTGCTGCCGTAACGGGCAAGCACGTTGCCCTCGGCATCGAGCAGGAACTTCGTGAAGTTCCAGCGGATCTTGCGGCCCAGCCGCCCGGGCCGCTCCCGGGTCAGCCACCGGAAGAGGGGATGCGCCTGCTTCCCGTTGACGTCCACCTTGGCGAACATCGGGAAGTCGACGCCGTAGTTGCGCTGGCAGAAGGCGCCGATCTCCTCGGCGGTCCCGGGCTCCTGGCTGCCGAACTGGTTGCACGGGAAGCCGAGCACCGTGAAGCCGCGGTCGGCGAAGGTCTCCTGGAGCTGCTGCAGGCCGGCCAGCTGCGGGGTGAAGCCGCACTGCGAGGCAGTGTTGACCACGAGGACCACCTGGCCGGCGTACGCCGAGAGCGGCTGCTCCTGCCCCGCGAGGGTGGTGGCGGTGAAGTCGGACAGGGTGTTCATCGATCCTCCGGGAGTTGACGGCGAGAGCCACGGCGCGGAGGCAGCGGCACGAAGAACGAGGTGCGGGCAGCGTAGTCAGCCCACCCCGGGCGGCCGGCCATGTGCTTCTCGAGAAGCCGGGCGCCGGTGGCAAAGACTAGGAAGTACGTCATCGCGAGAGGGGCCACGATGGTCGCCACCGACCACCAGGTCGTCAGCGACACGAGCCAGACGCCCCACCAGACGCAGGCGTCGCCGAAGTAGTTCGGGTGCCGTGTCCAGGCCCACAGGCCGCGGTCCATGATCCGGCCCCGGTTGGCCGGGTCGGCCTTGAACCGGGCCAGCTGGGCGTCCCCGATGGCTTCGAAGGAGACGCCCAGCAGCCAGAGCGCCAGGCCGAGGGGGACCAGCGGTCCCCACCCGCCCGAGGACACCGCCGCGGCGGTGGCCGGCAGTCCCACCAGTACGACTGCCGCGCCCTGAGTCACCCAGACCTTCAGCACCCGCTGGAGCGGGGTCGTGCCCTCGAGCATCGCCGCGTAGCGCGGGTCCTCGCCGTGGCCGGCGTTGCGCCGGTGCATGTGCCACGAGAGGCGGGCGCCCCAGATCGTGACCAGGCCCGCGATCAGCCATGAGCGCCAGGGCGCGCCGGCGTCGAGCAGGCCGCCGACGACTGCGGCGGTCAGCGCGACCGCCGCGAGGGCGAGGCCCCAGGTGGTGTCGACGACCGAGTAGCGCCCCGCGCGCCGGGCGGCGTACGCCGTGACGGCCATGGCAGCGGCGGCGACCCCGGCCTGCGCGGCGAGCACCACGAGGAAGTCCATCGTCACCAGCCCCGGACCGGCGCGAGGTCGTGCGCCTCGCCGGGGCGCACCGCGAGGATCTGGTCGACGCCCATGCGGCCGTCGCGGAAGGCCATCCGGCCGCCGACGAGGTAGAGCTCCCAGACCCGCATGGCCTCCTCGCCGACCAGACCGCGCAGGTGCGCGCGGTGCTCGGTGAAGTTCTCCATCCACGCGTCGACGGTCCACACGTAGTGCTCGCGCAGGGCGTGGACGTCCCGGACCTCCAGGCCCGAGCCCTCGATCAGGTCGACGGTCTCGCCCACGGGTCGCATGTGCATGTCGGGGGCGATGAAGGACTCGATGAACGGGCCACCGCCGGGGAAGCGGCCGCGGCGCGACATCTGCTGCACCAGCACGCGGCCGCCGCGACGGACCGAGCCGGCCAGCACGGCGGCGTACTCGGGGTAGTTGGCCTGGCCGACGTGCTCGCCCATCTCGACCGAGGCGACCGCGTCCCAGCGTCCGACGACCTCGCGGTAGTCCTGCAGCAGGATGGTGACCCGGTCCTCCAGGCCGCGCTGGCGGATCTGCTCGTCGATGTAGGCCTTCTGCTCGGCGGCGATCGTCACGCCGGTGACCTGGGCGCCGAAGTGCTCGGCGGCGTGGAGCGAGAGGGAGCCCCAGCCACAGCCGACGTCGAGCAGGCTCATGCCCGGCTCCAGTCCCACCTTCCGGCAGATCAGCGACAGCTTGTCGCGCTGGGCGTCCGCGAGCGTGTAGCCCGAGGTGCCCGGCGCCTTCCGCCAGTACGCCGAGGAGTAGGCCATCGTCTCGTCGAGGATCAGGCCGTAGAACTCGTTGGAGAGGTCGTAGTGGTGGCTGATCGCGGCGCGGTCGCGGAGCTTGCTGTGCAGCCGGCCGCGCACGCGGGCCTGCGTGGCGGGCGGTGCCGGCGGGCGGCCGAGCGCACCGGCCCGGGCGGCGGCGCCGAGGGCGCGGGCCAGCGCGGCGAGCGTCGGTCGGCCCTCGAGGCCGCGCTGGCGGACCACCTCCCACACGTGGGTCAGCGCCGCGTCGAGATCGTGGTGGACCTCGAGCTCGCCGGTGACATAGGCCTGGGCGGCGCCGAGCTCACCGGGGTGCCAGAAGATCCGGCGGAGTGCATCGGCGCTGCGGATCTCCACCAGCGGAGCGTCCGCAGGGCCGGCCTCGGAGCCGTCCCAGGCCCGCAGCCGGACGGGCAGCTCGCCGCCGACGACGGGCTCGAGTCCGCGTGCGAGCTCCGCGGCGATGCCGGCACCGGCGGGGGCCGTGACGGGGTGCAGCGTGGTGGTCATCGGATCTCCTTGACGAACGTCATCTGCTGGACGTCGGTGTAGCCGGCGGCGAAGCCGCCCTGGCAGTAGGCGAGGTAGAAGTGCCACATCCGCACGAACGTCGGGTCGAAGCCGAGGGCGCGGACCTCGTCGATGTTGGCGCGGAAGGTCTCGTCCCACAGGCGCAGCGTCTCGGCGTAGTGCGCGCCCATCGAGAGCCGCTCCGTGACGCGGAGCCGCGTCTCGCGACGGGTGATCTTCTCGATCGCCTCGACCGAGGGCAGGAGGCCGCCGGGGAAGATGTACTTCTTGATCCAGGTGAAGTCGTCACGGGTGTCGAGCATCCGCTGGTGCGGCATGGTGATCGCCTGGAGGGCGAACCGTCCACCGGGCACCAGGAGCTCGTCGACCTTGCGGAAGTACGTCGACCAGTACTCGTCGCCGACCGCCTCGATCATCTCGACCGAGACGACCGCGTCGTATTCGCCCTCGACGAGCCGGTAGTCGAGCAGCTCGACGGAGACCCGGTCAGCCAGTCCGGCCGCCGCGATCCGCTGCTGCGCGAGCTCCAGCTGCTCCTGGGAGAGCGTGACCGTGCGGACCGTTGCTCCACGGGCGGCCGCACGCAGGGCGAGCTCGCCCCAGCCGGTGCCGATCTCGAGCAGGCGGGTGCCGTCGCCGACGCCGGCCTCGTCGAGGAGGCGGTCGATCTTCCGCTGCTGGGCAGCCTCCAGCTCCGCGCCCGCCACGTCGGCGCCCGTGGGGACCGGTGCGACGGCGACCAGGTGATCGCCCGAGCACACCAGCTCCGTGGGGAAGAGCGCGGAGGAGTAGCTCAACGTCCGGTCGAGGAAGAGCGTGAAGAGGTCGTTGGAGAGGTCGTAGTGGTGCGAGATGTTGGACCGGCTCTGGTCCACGGTGTTGCGGTGGCGGCGCGGCTCGCGGCGTACGTGCACGCGGCGCAGCCGCTGCATCCACTGGGGGACCAGCTGGTCGACCCGGGCCGCCAGCGTCGTCACCAGGAGCGCGATGTCGGGGGAGTCCCACGCGCCGGTCAGGTAGGCCTCGCCGAAGCCGATCAGGCCGTCGGTGCCCACCCGCTTGAGGAACTCGTCCTCGTCGTGGACGACGATCGCGGGACGGTCCGGGAGGACGGCGGTGTCAGCGCCCACCAGCTGGATCTCGAGGCGTCGGCAGACGGCGCCGAGCAGGCTGCTGGCGATGGCCGCCGAGACACGGGGACGGGTGCCGGAGGGCACGGTGGCCAGGTCCGGCCAGAGCTCGGTGTCGGGACGTGGCGCGCGGCCGACGGAACGGCTGGAGGTGACGGTCATCGGATTCCCTCCTGGGAGTCGTGGTCGGGCCGGGGCTGGATCGGCACGCGGCGCAGCCAGAGCAGGAGGCCCTGGAACTGGATGCGGAGCCGGCCCAGCAGTGCTGGCCAGGGGGTGCGGACGAGGGTGCCGAGCGCAGCGCGCCGGCCGGGGGGCAACGCCGTACCGGTCAACGTGGCGGCGAAGCCGTGCGGCTGCAGGGTGATGCCGACCGCGACCTGCTCGCCCGGGGTGGGCACGCTGATCTGGTAGTCGCCCGAGACGTCGTGGAACGGCGAGACGTACATCTGCTTCGGGGCCGTGGCGCGTCCTGCGGCGTCCGGGTGGACGACGTACGCGTGCCGGTCGCCGTAGGTGTTGTGCACCTCGATCAGGACGCAGGCCAGCTCGCCGCTCGCGCGGTGGCACCAGAAGACCGAGATCGGGTTGAAGCAGTGACCGAATGCCCGCGGGTGCGCGAGCATCAGGATCGTCCCGTCGACGGCGATGTCACGTCCGGCCAGGAAGGCGACGACGTTCTCCCGGATCGTGCGGTCGGGATCGCCGAGGTGGTCCGCGGCCCGGAACTCGCGGTGGACCCGGGCCGGCGGCAGGGCGTCGAGGTCGACGAGCCAGGTCCGCGAGCGGTAGCTGAACGTACGCCGCGGCGCGCGACGCGCGTGGCGGATCGTCGTCGTGTAGACCCGTCCGCCCTTGGGCAGCGCCACGGGTGCCGCCCACGTGAACCCGAGCCGCTCCGCCGCGTGCGCGCCCGAGCGCGCGCCGTCCTCGTGGAAGCCCCACCCGTGCCAGGCGCCGGCGAAGACGATCCGGTCGGTGTCGCACGCGCGCAGTCGGCGCTGGGCGGCGACCGACTCCGGTGTGTAGAGCGGGTGCTCGTACTCCCGGGTGGCGATGACCGTGGCCGGGTCGACGAGGTCGGTGCCGCCGAGGGTCACCAGGTAGGCGGTCTCCGTCTCGAGCCGCTGCAGCCGGGTCAGGTCGTAGGTGACCGTGACCCGACCCGCAGCATCGGTCCGCCGCCGGAAGTTCCATGAGCCCCGCGCCCGGCGGGCGTGCGGCAGCAGGGAGCTGTCGGTGTGCAGCTGTGCGGTGTTGGGCGAGTACTCGATCGCCCGCAGCACCTCGGACTGCTCCGCGGACGGCTCGGCGAGCATCGCCAGCGCCTGGTGGGGGTGCGTGGCCACGACGACTGCGTCGAAGAGCTCGGTGCGGCCGTTGCCGTCGGTGACCTCCACCCCGCCCGCGACCTCCTGCAGGGCCGTCACCTTGGTGCTGGTCCGCACGTCGTGCAGCCGGGCGGCGACGCGCTCGACGTACGTGTGCGAGCCGCCGGTCACGGTGCGCCACTGCGGCGAGCCCCAGATCTGGAGCATGCCGTGGTGCTGCAGGAAGGTGAAGAGGTAGCGCGCCGGGTAGGCCAGCGCGGTGTCGGGGTCGCAGGACCAGACCGCGGCGACCATCGGCTCCATGAAGTGCTGGCGGAAGTACGCCGAGAAGCCGTTGCGCTCGAGGAAGAGAGCCAGCGTCTCGTCATCGCCGTCCGCGGGCGACGCGAGCAGGCGCCGGGCGGCCCGGTGGAAGCGTGGGATCTCGCCCAGCATCCGCAGGTACGCCGCCCGGCCCAGGTTGGCGCGGGTCGGGAAGAGGCCGCGGAGGCCCAGCGCGCCGGCGTACTCCAGGCCGGTGGCGTCGTCGCGCACCGACATGGACATCTCCGACGGCTGCGTCTCCACGCCGAGCTCCCGGAAGAGCCGGAGCAGGGTCGGGTAGGTGCGCTCGTTGTGGACGATGAAGCCGGTGTCGATGGCCAGCTCGCGACCGTCGGCGTCGCGGACCCGATGGGTGTCGGCGTGGCCGCCGAGGCGGTCGTCGGCCTCGAAGAGCGTGACGTCGGCGGACTTCGCGATCACGTGTGCAGCGGTCAGTCCGGCGACGCCTGAGCCGACGACAGCCACCCGGCGCGGGGTTTCCCGGGCCGGTGAGGAGGCTGACATCAGGTCTCCTGGGTCAGATCGAAGAGGGCGATCGGGGTCGTCGTCGGCTGCGGTGAGCCACCGTCGGGCTCGACGGTGATGCCGGCGGCCGTGGCCTGGGAGGCGTCGCCGGTGAGGACGAGCTCCTGGTCTCCGGACGCGTCGATCAGGCCCGCGGGGACCATCTCGCCGTCGACCTGGAGCCAGAGCTCGTAGACCTTGCCCTCGGGCGGTGCCGGCATGTCGTCGGCCTTGAGGGCCGCGCGGCCGACGGACTCCGAGCGGTAGACGGTGACCTTGCCACCGTTCATCGGCACCGACGCGGTGTCCACGTCGGAGGCGGCGAGGACCTGGTCGAACGTGCTCGGCTGGTCCTCCCAGGGCTGGGTCACCAGCGTCCCGGTGCCGACCACGGCCACCGCCGCTGCTGCCACGAGGAGTCCGCGAAATCGGCGCCCTCTTCCTGCGGTACGGCCGGCGGCCGGGTCCTGTCGGGGAAGCGGCGGGAGTGGGCGGACCGTCTTGATGGCGCTGAGGACGTCGGCGCGGAGGTGGGCCGGAGGTACGGCCTCGGTGGTCTCGGCGAGGGAGGCGGCGGCACCGCGCAGGCTGTCGACCTCGGCGCGGCACTCCGCGCACTCGGCCAGGTGGCGCTCGAATTGGGCACGCTCGTGCTCGTCGAGGGCGTCGACCGCATAGGCCCCGGACAGGGCATGGATCTCGCTCATTGTCCGACTCCCATCGTGTCGCGGAGACGGATCAGTCCGTCTCGGATTCGTGTCTTGGCTGTGCCGAGTGGCAGCTCCAGCATGGATGCCACCTCCGTGTGCGTGTAACCCCCGAGGTAGGCCAGCTCGACGGCTTCGCGCTGGGTCGGGGTGAGGGTCTCGAGGGCCTGCCGGACCCGGCCGGCCTCGAGCGAGGCGGTCGCCGCCTCGGCGGTGACGTCACGCTCGACGGGCTCGGTCTCGCGGTGGTACGTCGCGTCGCGGCGCGAGGCCGCCTCTGCAGAGCGGACCCGGTCCACGCCCTTGCGGTGCGTGATGGTCAGCATCCAGGCCACCGCGCTGCCGCGGCTCGGGTCGAACCGGGAGGCCGTGCGCCAGATCTCCAGGAAGGTCTCCTGGGTCACCTCCTCCGCTTGCGCGGGATCGCGCACCACGCGGAGCAGGAGGCCGTAGACGCGAGCGGACATGGCGTCGTACAGCGTGGCGAACGCTGCCTCGTCTCCGCGGGCGGAGAGGCGCAGCAGTCCTGCCAGGTCGGGGGAGGCCGTCCCCTCCGGCGACGAGTCGCCGGAGGGGACGGAGCGAAGCCCACTCATGTGCTTCATCCTTGCCGATCCGTGAGGATCAGGGCATCAGAACGGTGTCGATGACGTACACCGTGGCGTTGGCGGTCGGGATGTTGCCGCAGAGGACGGCGGCGTTCTCCTTGGCGACGGTGAACTCCTCGCCGGAGCCCTTCACGGTGATCTTGTCGCCCGCGAGGGTCTCGTGGGTGCCCGCGACCTCGTCCGGCGACAGCTGGCCGGCGACGACGTGGTGCGTGAGGATCTTGGTCAGCAGCGCCTTGTCGGCGAGCACGCCGTCGAGGTCCTTCTTCGGGATCTTGCCGAAGGCGTCGTTCGTCGGCGCGAAGACGGTGATGCCGTCGGCGCTGTTGAGCGTGTCGCCGAGCTCGGCGGCGCCCACGGCGGCGACCAGGGTCTCGAGCAGCGGGTTGGCGCTGGCGGCGGTGGCGACCGGAGCGGTGGCCATGCCGTTGAACGAGCCGGCGCCCTCCTTCGGGATCGCCGAGCAGCCGGGACCGAAGGTGTCCGCGCCGGCGTTCATGGTGTCGGAGGCGGTGGTCTCGGGGGCGGACGGAGCGGCGTCGTCGTTGTTGCTGTCGGAGCCACACGCCATCAGGGAGAGGGAGAGCGTGCCGAGCAGGACGGCGGCGGAGCCGGTGCGACGGAGGTTCATGGTGGTGCCTTTCTGGTGGGTGAGCTTGTGACGGTGATTCGGAGCGGCGGGAAGACCGGATTGGATCTTTTTCGTGGCCTGGGTCACGACACGTTCACGACGACTTCCTGGATGCCGCTGGAGCCGTCGGGGAACGGCGTACGGCGCACGGGGGTCTGGACGTCGCCGTCCTTCGTGATGGCGCGGACCGCGACGAGGTGGCGCCCCTTGGGCGCGTCCCAGGGCAGGTACCACTGGCGCCAGTAGTCGAGGCCGGCGTCCGGTCCGAGCCGGGCGACCTGCCAGGCGCCTCCGTTGATGCGCACCTCCACGCGGGCGATGCCGCGGTGCTGCGCCCAGGCCACGCCGCCGATGACGGTCGTGCCCGCGTCGACGGTGGAGAACGGCTTGGGGGTGTCGATCCGGGCCGACACCTTGATCGGCGCATCGGTCGCCCAGCCGCGCTTGGTCCAGTAGGACTTCTTGGCGGCGTACGTCGTCAGGGTGAGCCGCTCGAGCCACTTGGTCGCGCCCACGAAGCCGTAGACGCCGGGGGTGACGAGCCGGGCCGGGAAGCCGTGGTCGGCGGGCAGGGGCTCGCCGTTCATGCCGACGGCGACGAGGACGTCGCGTCCGTCGCGGACCACGTCGAGCGGGGTGCTGATCGTGAAGCCGTCGACCGCGGTGCTGAGCAGCTGGTCGGCCTTGGTCCCCACGCCGGCGCGGTCCAGCAGGTCCTTCAGCGGTACGCCGAGCCAGCGCGCGGCGCCGACGTACTTGCCGCCGACCTCGTTGGAGACGCAGGTCAGGGTGATGTCGCGCTCGACCAGGGGCATCGCGAGCAGGTCGTCGAAGCTGAGCTCGAGCCGCTCCCTGACGTCACCGTCGATGGTCAGCGACCAGCGGTCGACGTCGACGCGCGGCACGACCAGGTTGGTGTCGACGCGGTAGAAGTCGCGGTTGGCGGTGCGGAACGCGCTGATCCCGTCGTGCTTCACCTCGAGGCCGGCCGGGAGCGGCGGGAGGGACTCGGTCGGTCGGGGCAGGACGACGTCGGCGATCCGGGTCCCGGTGCGGACCAGCCACTGGCCGGTCGCGGCAGCCGCGCCACTCAGTGCGGCCACTGCTCCGACGCCGACGAGGAGCCCGCGGCGGCCAGTGCGGGCGTGGCGGGCGCCGAGGACGGCCTGGGCGGTGCCGGGCAGGGGTGCGCTGTCGACGGCTTCGGTCGCCGGCGAGGTGTCCGCCGTGGGTGCGCCGGTCGGGCGTGCTCCGGCGAGCGCGTGCAGCCGAGTGGTGACGAAGGCGAGGACGGCGACGCCCACGAGCCCAGCGACCACGGCGGGGATCGCCTCGGTGGCTCCGGCCGCGGGGCGGGTCACCGCGAGGACACCGGCGAGCGCGACCAGGCCGATCAACAGCGCCGCGCCGAGCGCGAACGAGCGACGGACGAGCACACCCGCGCCACCCGCGAGCACCAGCGTGCCGACGGCGACGGAGGCGAGCAGGATCGGCTTGTCGGCGTTGCCGAGCTCGCGGACCGCCCACTCCTTCAGCGGGGTCGGGGTCAGGTCGATGACGGTCGAGCCGACTGCCAGGACGGGGGACGCGGCCGGGTTGGTCAGCGCGGCGGCGAGGTGGCCGAAGGCGATGCCGGCGGTGGTCGCGAGCAGGCCCGCGCCGGCGTACGCCGCGCGGGAGGTCGGTTCCAGGAGGGTGGCCATGCGGGTGGTTCGTCGCGGCCGCCCGCGCGGATTGGAGTCGAGGACGTCCGCGCCGACGTCACCTCGTGGTGACACGCGGGCGGACGACCCTTCCGGGTACGCACTGTCCCCGACATGATGGGCCCATGACCGACCAGGCAGAGACCCCGTTCGTCCGCTACTCCGTCGACGGTGCCGTCGCGACCCTCACCCTCGACTCGCCGCACAACCGCAACGCGCTGTCGCGCAAGCTGGTGACCGAGCTCTTCGACGGGCTCGCGCGCGCGGAGGCCGATGACGCCGTCCGGGTGATCCTGCTGCGGAGCGCCGACCGGGTCTTCTGCTCCGGTGCCGACCTCTCCGAGGCCGCCACCACCTCGATGGAGGAGGGGGCACGCGCGATCGTCGAGCTGCAGCGCCGCATCGTCGCGGCGGAGAAGCCGGTCGTCGTGCGGCTCGACGGCCCGGTCCGTGCGGGCGGCACCGGCATCGTCGCGGCCGCCGATGTGGCCATCGCCAGCGAGGACGCTCACTTCGCGCTCACGGAGGTGAAGCTCGGCGTCACTCCGGCGGTCATCTCACTCACGGTCCTGCCGCGGCTGAACGACCGCGCGGCCGCCCTGACCTGCCTCGGCGGTGAGAAGTTCAGCGCTGCTGAGGCGGCGGCGTACGGGCTGGTGACGGAGGCCGTTCCGGCCGACCAGGTGGACGCGCGGGTAGAGGCTGTCTGCGCGAGCCTGGCGACCGGCCACCCGCAGGGCCTGCGCGAGACGAAGAAGCTGCTCAATCGCGCTCTGCTGGCCGACATCGACGCCCGCGGCGAGGAGCTCGCCCAGCTCTCCGCCCGCCTCTTCGGCACCGACGAGGCGCGCGAGGCGATGATGGCGTTCCTGACCCGCGGGAAGTAGAGCTGTAAACCCCGTTTACTGGCGCGAGGTGTGTCCTGCAACGCGGGCCTCGCGGAGGTAAACGGGGTTTACAGCCGGCCCGGGGCGAGCAGGGCGGACCGACGACGCCGGAGCATGGCCCGGTGACGACGTTCCCGTGTGGTGCCCGTAGTCTTGGGGGCTTCCGTTTTCTGAGTCACCGCAGGGGTTCACGTGTCGACTGACGCCCAGTCCGCCGAAGAGATCGCCGCCGCCGAGATCGCGGCGGAGCAGGCGTTCGTCGACCGCGTGCAGGCCCAGCTGTCGGCCTCGCAGGCCCAGGCCGCTGCCCTCGCGGAGGAGGGCCGTGGCCGCGGTGCCCTCGGCCACGAGGGAGGGCTCGTCGAGCGTGATGCGATGGTCTACCAGGCCGCCAAGCGGATCGCGCAGCTCGACGCCGCCGCCGAGGGCCTCGTCTTCGGCCGCCTGGACCTCTCGGCCGAGCTCGACCCCGAGCCGCGCTACGTCGGCCGCATCGGTCTGCGCGACGAGAACCGTGACTCCCTCCTCATCGACTGGCGCGCCCCCGCAGCCGCGGTCTTCTACCAGGCCACGGCCGCCGACCCGAAGGGCGTCGTACGCCGCCGGGTGCTGCGCTCGAAGGCGACCACGGTCCTCGGCGTCGAGGACGAGCTGATCGACGCCGAGGACCCCCGCGCGACCGAGCTGCCGATCGTCGGCGAGGGGGCGCTCATGGCGCAGCTCTCCCGCGCCCGTGACCGGCGGATGCACTCGATCGTCGCGACCATCCAGGCCGAGCAGGACAAGGCGATCCGCGCACCCGGCAAGGGCGTCACCTCGATCTCCGGTGGCCCGGGCGTCGGCAAGACGGTCGTCGCGCTGCACCGTGCGGCGTACCTCCTCTACAACGACCGCCGTCGCTACGAGACCGGCGGCGTGCTGATCGTCGGCCCTTCCGGCGTCTTCATGCGGTACATCGAGCGTGTGCTCCCGTCGCTCGGCGAGACCGCGATCGCGCTGCGCTCGCTCGGTGAGGTCGTCGACGGCGTGAAGGCCTCGCGCCACGACGACCCGGCGTTCGCGGACGTCAAGGGCAGCATCCGGATGGCCGAGGTGCTCCGCCGGGCCGCGCGCCAGTCCGTGCCCGGGGCGCCGCGTGAGTTCCGGATGTTCTACCGCGACAACGTGCTGCTGCTCGACAACCGGATCCTCGGCCAGCTGCGCCGGCAGATGCTCTCCCAGGGCCGCCGCAACAAGCAGATCCCGCGCGTTGCCTCGACGCTGCTCGACGCCCTGTGGCGCCAGGTGCGCAGCGAGCGAGGCAAGGAGCGCGGGCGGAAGGCCTTCGAGGACGACCTGCTCGACGACCACGCCTTCCTCGAGTTCGCGAACGCCTGGTGGCCGCCGCTCGAGGCGCGGACGGTGCTCGGCTGGCTCCGTGAGCCCGACTTCCTGGCGCGGGTGGCCGACGGCATCCTCAGCGCCGACGAGCAGGCGCTGCTGGTGAAGTCGTGGTCCGTCGCGGCCGACCTGAGCATCGAGGACGTGCCGCTGCTCGACGAGCTCCGCTACGCCATCGGCGACGTGCCCCAGGCAAGCGACGAGGACTCCGGCTATGGCGACTTCGTCGGCTCCGACATCCAGGAGCTGACCACGGCCGGTGAGCGTGAGTACCGCTCGGCCCGCGCCTGGACCGCGCCCACCCACCGGATCGAGGACGACCCGTTCGCCCACGTCCTCATCGACGAGTGCCAGGACCTCACCCCGATGCAGTGGCGCATGGTCGGCCGGCGCGGTCGCACCGCCTCGTGGACGATCGTCGGCGACCCGGCGCAGTCCTCGTGGCCGATCCGCGCCGAGGCCGACGAGGCCCGCCGCGAAGCCCTTTCGGGCAAGGAGCTGCACGAGTTCCACCTCTCGACCAACTACCGCAACTCCTCCGAGATCTACGCGTACGCCGCCGCCTACGCCGCCCGGGTCGGCCTTGACGCCGACCTCCCCACGGCCGTGCGGTCGACCGGTGTCGAGCCCGTGCAGGTGCGCGTGGACGACCTGGAGGCGGGTGTGCGCGCCGAGGTCGTGCGCCTCGCCGGCGAGGTCGAGGGCACCGTCGGCATCGTGGTGCCAGCCGCGCGTCGGGGGGAGGTCGAGCGCTGGCTGGCCGGCTGGTCCGAGGTCGCCGACGAGGCGCCCAACGCCGGCACCGGTCGCGACACCTCCAACGACCGGATCGTCGTCCTCACCGGCCTCGACACGAAGGGCCTCGAGTTCGACGGCATCGTCGTCGTGCGCCCGCAGGAGATCGAGGACGAGGCATCGACCGGCAAGGCGACGCTCTACGTCGTCCTGACCCGTGCGACGCAGCTGCTCTCCGTCGTCTCCTGACCACTCGCGCTCAGTGGGCGAGGCCGTAGAGCCGGTCGCCGGCGTCACCGAGGCCGGGGACGATGTAGCCGTTCTCGTTGAGCTTCTCGTCCATCGCGGCGGTGACGATCGTGACCGGCACCGCCACCCCCTCCAGCCCCGCCTCGAGCGCGTCGCACCCCTCGGGCGCGGCGAGCAGGACGACGCAGGTGATGTGGTCGGCACCGCGATCGACGAGGAACCTGATGGCCGCCGCGAGCGTGCCGCCCGTCGCGAGCATCGGGTCGAGCACGTAGACCTGCCGACCGGAGAGGTCGGCGGGCAGCCGCTCGGCGTACGTCGTGGCCTCGAGCGTCTCCTCGTCGCGCACCATCCCGAGGAAGCCGACCTCGGCCGTGGGCAGGAGCCGCATCATCCCGTCGAGCATGCCGAGACCGGCGCGCAGGATCGGGACGACGAGGGGCTTCGGCGAGGCGAGCGCGGTGCCGGTGGTCGGGGCCACGGGCGTGACGATCTCGCGCGGCACGACCCGCACCTCACGGGTGGCCTCGTAGGCGAGCAGCGTGACCAGCTCGTCGGCGAGGCGCCGGAAGGTCGGCGAGTCGGTGCCGACATCGCGGAGGGTGGTCAGCTTGTGGGCGACGAGCGGGTGGTCGACGACGACGGTCTGCATGCACGGAACTTTCCCATGGTCGTAACACAAACAGGGTTGGTCACCGGTCACGAACCTGTCACGCTGGGCCCATGGCGAGCCCCGACGACGTCGACATCGCCCTCGCGGCCTACCGCGAGGAGGGGGTCTGGCAGCTCGAGGAGCTGGCGGACCCGGTGCTCACGAGCCTCGACACGGTGATCGCAGGGCTGCGCCGCTTCCCGGGCGATGGCGGCGCGCTCGGGCTGCTCGCGCTCGACGAGGACGTCTTCCTGCTGGTCCGCGTGATCGGTCCCCGCGTCCGGCTGCTGCTCTCCGACGTCACCGCCGCCGACATCTTCGACCTCGCGCGGGAGGCGATCGAGCTCCTGGCACTGCCCTATCCCGAGGAGGACGACGAGCCCGTGCCCGCCGGTGACCTCGGCATCGTGGCGGATCTCGGCATGCACGCCGACGCGCTGGGTGAGCTCATCGACGACATGGAGCTCTACCCCGACGAGATGCTGTCGGAGATCGCCGACCGGCTCGGCTTCGGTGGGCGGTTCGACGACCTCGTGGGGCTGGCCAGCGCGTGATCCCGCACCAGCAGTGGGTCGAGCCGATGCGGTTGGCCCTCGACGAGGCGCGGGGGGCGCTGGTCACCGGCGACGTCCCGATCGGCGCGGTGGTGCTCGCACCCGACGGCGAGGTGATCGGGCGCGGGCGCAACATCCGCGAGGCGACCGGTGACCCCACGGGCCACGCCGAGGTCGTCGCGCTCCGCGAGGCCGCCGCGGCCGTGGGGGAGTGGCGGCTCTCCGGTTGCACCCTCCTGGTCACCCTCGAGCCCTGCACCATGTGCGCCGGCGCGATCGTCCTCTCCCGGCTCTCGCGCCTCGTCTTCGCGGCGTACGACGACAAGGCCGGCGCCGTCGGCTCCCTCTGGGACGTCGTCCGCGACCGTCGCCTCAACCACCGGCCCGAGGTCGTGGCCGGCGTGCTCGCGCGCGAGGCCTCCGGCCTGCTCGACGACTTCTTCCGCGCACAGCGGACCTGATTTTCGACCCGCGGCGCGCCTCCGGTAAGGTTCCGCACGGTGCCGTGTCCGAGCGGCCTAAGGAGAACGCCTCGAAAGCGTTTGTGGGTGTGAGCCCACCGAGGGTTCAAATCCCTCCGGCACCGCCAGTCGATCAGCCCCGGGTCCGCCCGGGGCTGATCGCATTTCTGGGCAAGGTCGCCCCGCTCAGGTCGCCCCGCCGGCCGTCGATGCGGCGGTCGCGGCCATGACCGCGATCATCACGGCGTCCTCGGACGCCTTGACCGCGGCACGCACGGCCTCCGACGCCCACACGCCCTCGGTCAGGGCCTTCGCGCGCTTTGCTGCCTCCCTGCGCCGACCCTTGGGGACGACACGCTTCACCTGGCCACCCGCCCCGAGCAGCGCCCCCAGCGCACCGAGGCGCTCGTCCGGCTCCCGCTCGCCCAGGAGCACCGCGCGTACGCCGTCCGCGAGCTCGTCGCGGCGGGCCGCCGGCCGGACGGAGTACCGCGTGGTGGGGAAGAGGCCCAGCACCTTCGCGGGCCGTGCCTCGAGCAGGCCTTCGGCGGCGAGGGCCTCGTAGGCGGCGCGGGGGAGCTTCTTGCCGAGCCTGGTCACGGCGTCGGAGGCGCGACGGGGCTTCCGCCCCCGGGCGAGGCGGGCGAGCGCCTGGTCGAGGTAGGCGGTGCCGACGGGGGTCTGGTCGACGACGAGCACGCGGGCCTTCTTCCCCTCACCGGTGACCTCGAGCCGGCCGGCGAGGAGCAGGTCGTTGAGCGCCGCGCCGCCGAGCATGATCTCCCCGTAGGAGCCGAGCCGGCGGGTGCCGGTGGCCGGGTCGAGGGTGAGCAGCGCGAGGTCCGAGACGGTGGTCATGCTCCGAGCATGCGGCACGCGGTGCTGGGACGCACGCGACCGCGGTACCGACCGTGCTGACTTTGGTCGCGCCCGGGGGTGCGGGCCGCCGGAGTCCCGGAGCCTGAGCGGGCGCCATGGCGCACTACCGCGTCAGAAGTGGCACTACCGCGCCCGTGTGCGGGCGCGGTAGTGCCGGTAACCCCGCTTTACAGCAGGTCGCGAAAGCTCAGCGCCCCCAGCGCAGACCCTTCAGGAGGCGGCCGACCATCTCCTTCTGCGAGGCGGTCTCGCGCGGGACGGCCGCTGCCTCGTCCTCGGCGTGGGCACGGGCCGCGGCCGAGTCGGGAAACGCCTGGTAGGCGATGTTGAGCACCTTGTGCGCGGTCTTCGGGGCGGCGGTGTGCAGCGCGGCGCCGAACTGGCCGCCGAGGGTGTTGATCGCCTCCGGCTTCTCCACCAGTGCGCGGACCACGATGTCGCCGGCCTGGCCCGGAGAGATCGTCGGGAACTTCTCGTACATCTTGGTCGGCGCGATCATCGGCGTGCGCACCAGCGGCATCCGGATCGTGGTGAAGGAGATGCCGTCGCTGTGCAGCTCCGACCCGACGACGTTCGACCAGGAGTCGAGGGCGGCCTTCGACGCGGCGTACGCCGAGAACCGGGGGATCTTGGTGAGGACCGCGATCGAGGAGAGGTTGACGACGTGGCCGCCGCCGGTCGCGGACATCTTCGGGATCAGGCCCATCACGAGGCGGATCGCGCCGAAGTAGTTGAGCTGCATGGTGCGCTCGAAGTCGTGGAAGCGGTCGAGCGAGAGCTTGATCGAACGCCGGATGGAGCGGCCGGCGCTGTTGACGACGAAGTCGATGCGCGGGAGCTCGTCGGAGAGCTTCGCTGCGAGGGCGTCGATCGCCTCGTAATCGGAGAGGTCGCACGAGTAGACGAACGCCGTGCCGCCGCGCATCTCGATCGTGCGCTGCAGGGTCTCGAGCTTCTCGCGGCCGCGGGCGACGAGGACGGGGATGCCGCCCAGCTGGGCCACCTTCTTGGCGGTCACCTCGCCGATGCCGGAGGAGGCGCCGGTGATCACGACGTACTTGCCCTCGAGTGCGCGCCGGGCCTTCTTGTCGCGGGCGGTGCTGTCGTCGAGGTTCTCCTCCCAGTAGTTCCACAGCGCCTCGGCGTACGACTCCAGCGGCGGCACGCTGATGCCGGAGCCGGCCAGCAGCGCCTGTGCCCGGGAGGAGTCGAAGGTCGCGGTGAAGTTGACGTGGGCGAGGACCTCGGACGGGATGCCGAGGCGGCCGACGGTCTGGTCGAAGACGGCGCTGACCGGCCTGGAGTGGACCGCGGCCGCGAAGAGGGACGCCGGGCGCAGCGCCTCGGGCAGCGCCTTGATGGCGGCCGACTCCGAGATCCGTCGGTCGATCGGGGTGGCGAACTTCGGTGCCCGCGCCGCGCGGCAGAAGAGGTTGATCATCTCGATCGCACCCTGCGGGTCCGGGTTGGTCAGGAAGAACGCCTGGCCATCCTGGCCGGGGACGTGGGCGAGGTGATCCATCGCCTTGGCGACGTAGTCGACCGGCACGACGTTGGTGTCGCGCAGGTCGAGACCGAGCAGCGGGATCCAGCCGGGCAGCGAGTCACGCAGCCGCTTGATCAGCGGGAAGAAGTAGTAGGGACCGTCGATCTTGTCCATCTGGCCGGTCTCCGAGTGGCCGACCACGATCGCCGGGCGATAGACGCGCCACGGCACCGGCGACTCCTCGCGCACGATCTTCTCCGACTCGAACTTCGTCCGGTGGTACGGCGAGGGGAGGGGCTGCCCCTCGTCGAACATGTCCTCGGTGAAGACGCCCTTGTAGTCGCCCGCGGCCGCGACCGAGGAGACCTGGTGGAACGTGCCGGCAGCGAGCGCGCCGGCGAGCTCGAGCGCGCTGCGGGTGCCGTCGATGTTCATCGCATCGTTGGTCGCGTCGTCGGCAGTCATGTCGTAGATGGCGGCGAGGTGGAAGAAGTGGCCGATCTCGCCGGCGTGCGCCTTGATCCACTCCGGAGCGACGCCGAGCTGCGGCGCCGAGAGGTCGCCCACGACGGGGACCACCCGGTCCGAACCCCACTCGTCGATCAGCTTCTGCAGGCGGCTCAGCGAGCCGGCCCTGCAGAGCACGAAGATCTGGCCCTCACGGTTGGCGATGAGCTCCTGGACGAAGAAGCGGCCGATGAAGCCGGTGGCGCCGGTGACGAAGTAATCGGACATGGGTGCACGCTGCCGTTCTGGGGAGGGCCCGTCAAGGGCTGGGCTCGGAAGGTGTGGAGGGTTTGGGTACGCTGTAGTACCAAGATAGGGAACAATCCTCCGAATCGATAGGGTCAGCCACGTGTCTGTGTCCGACGTCACCCCCGACCGCCTCCCGCGCGGCAGGCACGGCATCGATGCCGATGTCGTGGTCGCCTCCCAGCGTGAGCGGCTGCTCCGCGCCGTCGTCCAGGTCGTGGGCGAGCGCGGCTGGCGTGGCACCCGCATCGCCGACGTGGTCGCCGCGGCCGCGGTGTCGCGCCGCACGTTCTACGAGCTCTTCGACGGCCTCGAGGGCTGCTTCAGTGCGGCCATCGAGACCGGCTTCGCCCAGCTCATCGCCGCCATCGACCACGAGGACGTCGCCGTGAGCGACGACTTCGGCGACCGCGTGCGCCGTTTCCTCCGCGCCTACGTCGACCTGCTCTCCTCCACGCCCGGGGCGACCCGTGCGCTGCACGTGGAGATGCTCCGTGGCAGCGACGAGGTCCGCGCGCTCCACGACCGGGTCATGGAGGCGATCGGCGAGCGGCTGCTCGTCTCCCGTTACGGCGACGGCGACCGTGACGGCGTGCCGAGGGACTTCGGCGTCACGCTGGTCGCGGGCTTCGAGCACCTGCTGAGCCGCCACATCCGGGCGGGGGGCGACGAGGCGGGCCTCGCCCTCGTCATCGATGATGCGGCCGAGATCGCCGTACGCGCCCTGGCCTGAGGCGGCAAATCATGCCTCGAGTGCATGCGGGACCTCTCAATGAGGCATTGGACGCATGGGTATACCAAGTGGACAATGGTGAGGTACGCCACTCCCCACACTCGAAGGATGTTCTTCGCCATGGCCGCCCCCGCTGTCTCCCCGTCCGCGTTCGTCGTCGAGGCGCGCCGTGACTGGCAGGTCACCGCGCCCTATCTCGCGCCGCACCGCCCGGACCGCGAGCCCTGGGGTGTCCACCACGTGAAGCTCGAGGGCTCTCTGGCGACCGCGTGCGGGGAGTCCGCTGTCGCATGGCCCGTCTTCTGGGGTCGCGACTTCGACACCACGGCGAAGGGCGCCTGCCCGCGCTGCGCCCACGTCCTGCGGATCGCTCACGCGCCGGAGCGCCTGGCGTCCGCCTGACGGGCTCTCCGCGCCGCAGCTCCCTGTCGGGCTCTTCGATCCGGCGGGGCCTGTAGGCCTCGCCGGATCGGACGCGCCACAAGCCATTGACAACGCCAGTTGTCGGGTCTTGGCTGAGCCCATGGCCAAACGCAGTCGCAGCATCGGTCTCGATCCCGAACGGGACTACCTCGAGATCATCCGCAACCTCTCCCTGTACGAGTTCCCGTGGGACACGCTGCAGGCCCTGAGCTTCGCGCTCTTCCGCACCTATGCCGTGCCGAGCATCGGCGGGCTGCTGGACCGCACCGGTGCCTTCACGGGCGACACCCAGAAGCGCTACGACGACACCGCGCTCCTGCTCGAGGTGGCGTTCGTCGAGGGCTTCGAGAGCCGGCAGGGCAAGGCGGCACTCCGGCGCATCAACCAGATGCACAAGATGTACGACATCAGCAACGACGACATGGTCTACGTGCTGTCGACGTTCGTCGTAGTGCCGGCGCGCTGGATCGCCGAGTTCGGCTGGCGTCCCCTCGAGGAGAACGAGATCCGCGCCGGGGTGCGCTACTACCGCGAGCTCGGGCGGCGCATGGGCATCCGTGACATCCCGGAGACGTACGACGACTTCGCGCGGCTGATGGACGACTACGAGGCCGCGCACTTCGCGTACGACGCGGGCTCGGCGCGGGTGGCTGCGTCCACGCTCGAACTGCTGGCGTCCTTCTACCCCGTTCCGCTGCGCCGGGCCGTCGACCTCTTCAGCCGGTCGCTGATGGAGCCCCAGCTCCTGGCGGCGTTCGACCTGCCGGAGCCCGGCCGCGCCGCCCGCCACCTGGCCCGGCTGGCCCTGAAGCTGCGCGCGCGGTTCGTCGCGCTGCTCCCGCCGCGCCGCCGGCCGACTCGCGTCGCCGAGATGCCGCGGATCAAGAGCTACCCCGACGGCTTCGTGGTCGAGGAGATGGGCACCTTCGCCCCCGGCTGCCCGGTGCCGCATGTGCGGTCCCGCGCGGAAGGAGCCTGAGATGCCGTTCGGGCCAGGCTCCCTGCTCTACGAGTCCTACGGGGACCGGGCCGGTTTCCTCTTCGCCCCGGCGACCGGCCTCATGCAGCTGATGTACCCCGCGCTCGGCAAGGGGGTCGAGGAGCACTCCGCGTTCTACGAGGAGCCGTTCGAGCGACTCGTCCGGTCGGTGCCCCAGATCCTCGGGATGATCTTCGACGGCGACACGGCCGACGAGCAGGCGCATCGGGTCCGCGACTTCCACCGCGACATCAAGGGCGTCATGCCGTCAGGGGAGCGCTACCACGCGCTCGACCCCGCGACCTTCTTCTGGGCGCACGCGACCTTCGTCGACGTTGCCTTCCGGGTTGACGACCTGGTGGCGCGGCGCATGTCGCGCACGGTGCGCGAGGCGTACTACGCCGAGACCGTCGACTGGTGGCGGATGTACGGCATGACGATGCGGGTCGTTCCGCGTAGCTACGGGGACTTCCTCGAGTACTGGGACCACCACGTCGAGAACGTGCTCGAGGTGACGCCCGCTGCGCAGGGGCTGATCGACTTCCTCAACCAGCCCTGGCGGATGGAGCAGCCGTGGCTGCCTGCGCCGTTGTGGAAGGTGGGCTCGCGCCTGGGGGGCCTCCCTGCCCGTGACGTCGCGGTCGGTTGCCTTCCCGCGGTGCTGCGGGAGCGGTGTGGCTTCGCGTGGGGCCCCGTCCAGGCGGCCGGGCACGCGGCGTTCATGACCTCGGTGCGGCTGACCTGGCCGCGCCTGCCCGAGGCGGTGCGCCTGCTTCCCCGTGCCCGCGCCGCCTATCGACAACAGGGGCGGACCGGCTTCGAGGCTGCGATCGCGCGCGTCAGCGACACCCGGGTCGCGTGATCCGGAGGGCCGCAGCCTGGTGGACCCGCTCCGCGCCGGGGGACTGGTTGGCGGGAGCGGGCCACTGTCCGGCGTACCCACGAAGCACCGGGGCTAACGCGCCCTCGACGAAGAGGTGCCGGCAAAAAAGGAGGTCCGCCCGGCAGGCTGCCGGGCGGACCTCGCCCGCGGGGAGGGGTGCGGGGTCGGGGGCGGCTCAGGAGCCGTACAGCGCGCGGATCCCTTCCGCGTCGTGCGTGGTGAAGCTCAGGTCGTCGGAGGTGCCGTTGCACTGGGGGTAGTGCATGATCGAGGCCGAGTCGTACGGCGTCAGCGGCCGCCAGTTGTTGTCTTCGAAGCAGGTGCCCGACTCGGGGCGGGTGTGCTCGTGGCGGAAGCCGAGCGTGTGGCCCAGCTCGTGACCCAGGATGTTCGCGGGCGACCACGAGCCGGCGGTCCAGATCGAGTCGTCGATCAGCACGTTGCGCGAGCGCTTCGGGGTCGAGGGGAAGAACGCACGGGCGATGTACTGCGTGGTGCTGACCGGCTCGACGGAGAAGAGCACGCGGTTGTTGCGCGTGTTGCAGGAGGAGTCCTCGGCAGCGACGTAGGTGAAGTTGATCTTCGAGGTCGCGCCCTCCCAGAGGCTCGCTCCGCCGGCCATCGCGTTGACGACGTCGCCGTGGCGGCTGCCGAACTTCGTGCTCACGCAGTACGTCAGGTTCATCGCCTGGCTCGCCGACCACCTGTCGTCGGTGCCCTGCACGGTGTTGACGACGAGACCGTCCTCGACGGTCCTGCCCTTGGGGGCGTTGGTCAGAGAGTCGTAGAACTGGCGCAGCTCGCCGGTGCTGTCGACCGGCTCGTCGCCGTTGACGATGCGGACGCCGGTCGGGTCGGTGTACGTCGTGGCTTCGAACTGCTGCCAGGACGGAACGTCCGCGGCGTAGGCGGTTCCGGCGATGGCGGTGGTGCCGACGACGGCCGCGAGGGCCGTCTTCCACGTGGTCAGGGGCATGGGTTGGTCCTCCGGGTGTCAGTGCCTGCGGTAGCAGGTCACGTCAAGGTAGGAAGCCGCCGTCGCTGTCGGGAAGGGTGCACGAACTGCACCTTTCTGCAATGCACGAACCTGCAGGTCACGGCCTGATCACGACCACGCTCAGCCCGCGCCGAGGCCGGGTCGGGGAGGTCAGCGGGGACCGGCGATGCCGTCGTACATGACCCGCTGGATCGCGGCCCGGAGGCGCTGCTGGTCGAGCTTCGGGTCGTGCAGTGCGGCGAGCACGGAGGCGAGGATCATTCCGTTGATCGCGCGCGCGGTGTTGTCGACGTCGAGGTCCTCGGGGAGGTAGCCCTCCTGTACGCCGTGTCCGACGTACGCCGCGGTGAGCGAGGTTGCGAGGGCCATGAAGTCGAGGATCCGCTCGCCCATCTCCTTGTCGATGCCCGGTGCCTCCAGCAGCAGCATCCGCGGGATGCGCGGATCCTCACCGAAGACGTCGGCCAGGGCGTCGCCGATGCGCACCGTCTGCGCGCGATAGTCCTCGAGGGTGTGCACGGCATCGGGGGCGTTCTCGGCGGTCAGGGTGGCGATGACCCGCTCGATCAGGTCGGTGATGACGTGCTCGACGATGTCGCGCTTGTTGGCGAAGTAGCGGTAGAAGGTGCCGTGGCCGATGCCGAGTCGCGCGGCGATGTCGGCGATGCCGGTCGCGTGGTAGCCCTGCTCGGCGAAGCAGTCGAACGCCGCGTCGATGATCTCGCGTCGCAGCTCCGCCTTGCGTCGCTCGACGCGGCTGAGCGGGGCGATCTCCTCGGCGGTCATGTCCGGAGTCTATTGCCGGTGGCCAGAAAATGACATACCGTTCCGGTACTGACATTGCATTCCGCAGTGTCGTGAAGGGCAGTGTCCGGACAAGGAGTGACCCAGATGCGCAGTCATCACGACGCGATCATCGTCGGCGCAGGCTTCGGCGGCATGGGCGCCGCGATCCAGCTCAAGCGGCTCGGCTACGACGACCTGCTGATCCTCGAGCGCGAGTCCGACCTCGGCGGCACGTGGCACGTCAACCGCTACCCGGGCCTGGCCGTCGACATCCCGTCCGCGACGTACTCCTACTCCTTCGAGCCGAACCCGCGCTGGTCGCGGCTCTACGCGCCCGGCGCCGAGCTCAAGCGGTACGCCGAGCACGTCGCGGACACCTACGACCTGCGGCGGCACATGCGCTTCGGCACGGTCGTCGAGGGCGCCCGCTGGGACGGGGAGGCTCGGCTGTGGCGCGTGACCCTCGCCGGGGGAGAGACGGTCTCGGCTGTCTACCTGCTGACCGCGACCGGCTTCCTCTCGCAGCCGAAGATGCCCGACATCCCCGGCATCGACTCGTTCCGCGGCAAGGTCATCCACACCACCGCCTGGGACGACTCCTACGAGCTGGCCGGCAAGCGCGCGGCGATCATCGGCACCGGCGCGACCGCCGTCCAGCTGATCCCCGAGCTCGCCAAGCAGGTCGCCGACCTCACCGTCTACCAGCGCACGCCGATCTGGGTGACGGCCAAGCCCGACTTCGACGTCCCGAAGGTGGTCCAGAAGATGTTCGCCGGGCTGCCGCTGACCCAGAAGGTCGCCCGCTTCGGCGGGTCGTCGATCCTCGAGGTCCTCATGGTCGCCGGCGTGCTGAAGTACAAGGAGTTCCGTCCGTTCGGCAAGGTCGCCGAGGCCGTCGCCAAGGCCCACCTGCGTCGCCAGGTCAAGGACCCGGAGACGCGCGCCAAGCTCACGCCGGACTACACCTTCGGCTGCAAGCGCCCGACGTTCTCCAACAACTTCTACCCGACGTTCAACAAGCCCCACGTGCACCTGGAGACGACCTCGATCGCGTCCATCGACGAGCGCGGCATCGTCACCTCCGATGGCAACCGGACCGACATCGACGTGCTCGTCCTCGCCACCGGCTTCAACCTCTGGGACGTCAACTTCCCCGCGATCGAGATCATCGGCCGCGACGGCAAGGACCTCGGCAAGTGGTGGCGCGAGACCCGCTTCCAGGCCTACGAGGGCATCACGATGCCGGGCTTCCCCAACCTGTTCTCGCTCAACAGCCCCTACTCCTACAGTGGCCTGTCGTACTTCACGACCATCGAGTCGCAGATGAAGCACATGGACCGCCTCGTGACCGAGATGCAGCGCAAGGGCTCGACGGTCTTCGAGGTCAGCCAGGAGGCCAACGACCGCTTCCTCGACCGGATGACGGCCAAGCTCGAGGATTCCGTCTTCCTCCTCGGCTCGTGCGCGTCGGCCAACAGCTACTACTTCAACCAGCACGGCGAGGCGACGCTGTTGCGGCCCACCTCCACCATCGGCGCCTTCCGCGAGGCCGGCCGCTTCCCGCTCTCGGACTACAGCTATGCCTGAGTCCGGTACGCCGCGGCGAGGCGTCGTCTTCGGCTGCGGCGGCACGCTCGGCTTCGCGTGGAGCGCGGTCGCGGCCGCCGAGCTCGAGCGGGCGCTCGGCTGGGACCTGCGCGACGCCGAGGTCCTGGTCGGCACCTCGGCGGGCTCCGAGATGGTCGCCGCCCTCGGCTCGGGGAGGCGTGCTGCGCAGGTGCTGGCCGCCCTCGACGGCGATCCGGACGCCGACCCGGTGCTCGCCACCCACCTGGCGATCCACCCGGGCATGGTCCCTCCGCTGCCGGTCCCCGCGTTGCCGCGCCCGCGGGCCATCGCGGCCGGCGTCCGCCGCGGTGACTCTCTTGCTGCGCTCTCCGGCCTGGCCCCGCGCGGCCGCGGCGATGCGACCTGGCTGCGCGCCTTCGGTGACGCGCTCTCCGGTCCGGATGGCTGGGTCGAGCACCCCGCGACCTGGCTGGTCGCCGCGGACGTCCGCACGGGGGAGCGGGTCGCGTTCGGCTCGCCTGGCGCTCCGAAGGCCACGCTCGGTGAGGCGATCGCCGCCAGCTGGGGGATTCCCGGCTGGTTCCCACCTGTGCCGATCGGCGGCCGGCGCTGGATCGACGGTGGCGCCGTCTCCACCGGCTCGGCCGACCTCCTCGCACCGCTGCAGCTCGACGAGATCGTCGTCATCGCGCCGATGACCACCGCTGGCGGACTGCCGGCCCGCGGGCTGGACCGTGCCGAGCGGCTCCTCCGCTCATCCATGACGAAGGTCCTCGACCGCGAGGTCGCGCTGCTCGAGGCGCAGGGGACGCGGGTCGTCCGGATCGAGCCCGGTGCGCCCGAGCTCGCCGCGATGGGGCCCAACTTCATGGACCACCGCCGTCGCCCGGCCACCCTGGCGGCCGCGCGCGCCGCCGTACCCACCACGATCGAGAAGGCCCTGGCATGACAGAGAAGCAGCGTTCCCCGCGGGTCGTCGTGATCGGAGCCGGGCTCTCCGGCATCGCGCTGGGCCGCGAGCTGCTCCGTGCCGGCCACGACGACTTCGTGATCCTCGAGAAGGGCGAGGACGTCGGCGGTGTGTGGAACTGGAACCACTATCCGGGCCTGACCTGCGACGTCCCGTCGGCGCTCTACCAGTACTCCTGGGACACGAACCCCGGCTGGAGCCGGACCTTCGCGACGGGGCCGGAGATCCAGCGCTACCACCGCGACGTCGCCGAGCGGCACGGGATTCTCGCGCACGTCCGGCTCAACAGCGAGGTCGTCGCCGCGCACCGCGGCGACGACGGCTGGACCGTGAGGACCGCCGACGGCGCCACCTTCGAGGCGGACTTCGTCGTCGCCGCCACCGGCGTCCTGCACCACAAGAACATCCCGGACTTCCCCGGGCTGGACTCGTTCGCAGGCACCGTCGTGCACAGCGTGGACTGGGACGACGCCATCGAGGTGGACGGCAAGCGGGTCGCCGTCGTGGGCACCGGCTCGACCGGCGTACAGCTGGTCTCAGCGCTGCAGCAGCGCGCCGCGCACGTCACCAACCTGCTCCGTACGCCGCAGTGGGTGCTGTGGGCGCCGACCGAGGTGGCCCAGCCGCTGCCGGTGCGGGCACTGCTGAAGTACGTGCCGCTGCTGGACCAGGCGGTCCACCAGGTCTCGATCGGAGCCTCCAGCCTCTACACGGACGTGGTGACGAAGCCGAGCTGGCGCCGTCGCCTGGTGCGGCGCGCGGCCGAGGCGCACCTGCGGACGATCCGCGACCCCGAGCTGCGCCGGATGATGACGCCCGACTACGAACCGCTGTGCAAGCGGCAGGTCGTGTCCGGCACCTTCTACCGCGCCATCCAGCAGCCGAACGTCAGCGTCGTCACCGACGACATCGAGCGGTTCGTCCCCGAGGGCATCGTCACCGCCGACGGGACCCTGCACGAGCTGGACGTGGTGCTCCTGGCGACCGGCTTCAAGGCCCACAACTACATGCGGCCGATGGACCTGATCGGGCGCGACGGACTGACGATCGACGAGGCCTGGGAGAAGGGCACCTACGCCTACCGGATGTCGGCCCTCCCGGGCTTCCCGAACCTCTTCATGATCATGGGCCCCAACGCGCCCGTGGCCTCCCTGCCCCAGCACTGGACGGCCGAGCGCTCCTCCGAGCACATCGTCGCGTGGCTCGACCGCTGGGCGCGTCGCGAGTTCGACACGGTCGAGCCGACCGTGGAAGCGACGGAGCGGTTCAACGCCCAGGTCAAGGACGCACTCGGCCCCACGGTCTGGAACACCGGCTGCAACTCCTGGTATCTCAAGGACGACGGCAGCGTCGACCTCTGGCCCTTCGACCGCACGACCACCAAGCGGTGGTTCGCGCGCCCCGACCACGCCGACTACTCCTTCACGACGAACGGAACGTACGCATGACCAGCTACCCGTCCATCAACCTCTCCGGTGCCGTCGTCGCGATCACGGGTGGTGCCCAGGGCATCGGCCGGGCGACCGCCGAACTCTTCATCAAGCGCGGCGCGACCGTCGCGATCGGCGACCTCGACCACGCACTCGCGGTGGCGACCGCGAAGGAGATCGGCGCGCACGCGTGGCCGCTCGATGTCAGCTCTGCCGACGCCTACACGGCGTTCGTCGAGGCCGTGGTGGCAGAGCTGGGGCCGATCGACGTGCTGGTCAACAACGCCGGTCTGATGCCCAACGGCGGCTTCCTCGACCTCTCACCGGCGACCGACCGCCTGCAGTTCGATGTCAACGTCTTTGGCGTCATCAACGGCATGCGCGCCGTGCTTCCCTCGATGCTGTCGCGGGGCCACGGCCACGTCGTCAACGTCGCCTCGCTGGCCGGCAAGTTCCCGGTCCCGGGCCTCGCGGTCTACAACGCCACCAAGTTCGCGGTCGTCGGGCTCACCGCGGCCACCCGTCTGGAGTACGCCGGCTCCGGCGTCTCCATCACTGCCGTGCTGCCGTCAGCCGTCGACACCGCCCTGGCCTCCGGCCTCGACATGCGGCCAATCCCGAAGGTGCAGGCCTCGGACATCGCCGAGGCGATCGTCGGGTCCGTGGCCAGCCGGAAGGCCGAGATCGCCGTCCCGTCGTACGTCGGAGGGCTGGCGAACGTCGCCGCCGTGACGCCCGAGCCCGTGCTCAACACCATCCGGCGCCTGGTCAAGGGCGACCGGGCGCTGAAGGGCGACACGGCCGAGCGGGCGGCGTACCGCCAGCGGCTGGAGAGCCAGGCGCGGGAGTGAGCAGCGTCAGGGGGTGATGGCCAGCTCGGCCTGCTGGACCTCGACGACCTGCGCCGGCGCGGGAGCGTTGGTCGCGGTGTAGCCGTGCAGGTCGCTGACGACCGAGAGGGTCACGTGACCGGCGAGCACCGCGAGGGTCGCCACGCATGCCTTCGCCACGGCGAAGGTCATCGTCTGCGCGAGTGTGCGCGGGCCCCGGAAGATCACGTCCGTTCAACGCAGCGGGGGCCATTTGGCTACTGCGTCATCGGTCACTCTGGAGCCCCAGTCCTGTGATCGCCCCCTACGATCGCGCAGTGAGCACCAATGCCTGGTTCCAGAGCCCCGACGACGCCGCGAAGCGGCTCAACGCGGTCGGCTACCTGACCGACACCCCGACCGCCACGACGGCGTACCTCACCGGTGCGCTCGAGAAGCCGCTCCTGCTCGAGGGGCCGGCCGGTGTCGGCAAGACCGAGATGGCGAAGGCGGTCGCGCGCGCCACGGGCGCCGAGCTGATCCGGCTGCAGTGCTACGAGGGCCTCGACGAGGCGCGGGCGCTCTACGAGTGGAACTACAAGAAGCAGCTGCTCCGCATCCAGGCGACCGACACGTCGCAGGATTGGGAGCAGACCCACGACGACATCTTCACCGACGAGTTCCTGCTGACCCGTCCGCTGCTGACCGCCATCCGGCGTGAGGAGCCGACCGTGCTGCTCATCGACGAGGTCGACAAGACCGACGTCGAGGTCGAGGGGCTGCTGCTGGAGATCCTGTCGGACTTCCAGGTGACGATCCCGGAGATGGGCACCGTCTCGGCCGTCCGCCGGCCGTTCGTCATCCTCACCTCCAACGCCTCGCGCGAGCTCTCCGAGGCCGTCAAGCGCCGCTGCCTCTACCTCCACCTCGACTACCCCGAGGCGAAGCGCGAGAAGGAGATCGTCCTCTCGCAGGTGCCCGGCGTCTCGGACAAGGTGGCCGGGCAGCTGGTCGAGACCATCGGTCGCATGCGCGACCTCGAGCTGAAGAAGTCGCCCTCGATCGCCGAGTCGGTCGACTGGGCTCGCACGCTCGTCGCCCTGCAGATCGGCAAGCTCGACGACGCCGCGATCACCCGCACGCTCGGCGTGGTCCTGAAGCACCGCTCCGACCAGGAGCGTGCCGTTCGCGAGCTGAAGCTGGGGCGCTGATCCGTGATCCTCGACCGGCACATCGGCTTCGTCGAGGCGCTGCGCGCAGCCGGCCTGTCGGTGAGCCTGGCCGAGGACATCGACGCTGCGCGGGCGCTCACCCACATCGAGCTCGACGACCGCGAGACCGTCCGGGCGGTGTACGCCGCCACGCTCTGCAAGCGCGACGGTCACCGGCCCGGCTTCGACCAGCTCTTCGACCTGTGGTTCCCCGCGCTGATCGGTGACGGCCGCATGGGTGCCGGGATCGCGGCGGGGGAGACCGAGGGCTACGAGCTGGTCACCAAGGAGGGCGACAACGAGCTCGCCCAGCAGCTCGCCGACGACGGCCCGCAGGCGCTCGAGGAGTTCCGCGAGGAGCTGGGCCGCGCCCTCCAGGACGACGATCGCCAGCGGATCGCGGAGCTCGCGATCTTCGGCGTCGGCCAGTTCGGCGCGCTCCCCGGCCAGGGGCCGGGCCGCTCGACCTGGAGCGCCTACACCGCGATGAAGCGGATCCGCCCCGAGGACCTCGCCTTCCGGATCATGCAGGGCCTCGAGGCCCAGGGCTTCGGCGAGGAGGAGGCCCGCGCGGTCGCCACCCGCCGGATCGCCACCTTCACCGGCCTCTCCGAGGCCGACGCAATCCGCCGGATCGCCCAGGAGAAGGGCGTGGAGCAGATCCAGGAGACGGTCGTCCGGCCCACGCTCGACCGGCTCGACTTCCTCTCGATGCGCCGCGACGACATCGAGGAGCTGCGCCGCCAGATCTACCCCCTCGCCCGCCGGCTGGCGACGCGGCTCACCCAGGAGCACCACGCGAAGCGGCGCGGGCCGCTCGACTTCCGGCGTACGGTCCGGGCCTCGATCGCCACCGGCGGGGTGCCGCTGACGACGCACCACAAGCCGAAGCGGCCGCACAAGACCGAGCTCGTCGTCTTCTGCGACGTCTCCGGCTCGGTGGCCAACTTCGCGGCGTTCACGCTGCTGCTCGTCTACGCGCTGCGCGAGCAGTTCGGCAAGGTCCGGGCGTTCACGTTCGTCGACGACGTCGTGGAGGTGACCGACCAGTTCGTGCCCGGTGGCGACCTCGTCGACATCATGACCGGGCTGGTCGAGCAGTCGGCCCAGGCCGCGCGCTTCGGCCGGACCAACTACGGACGGGCGTTCTCCAAGTTCGTGGAGAAGTACCCCGACGCGCTCGGTCCGAAGGCCTCGTTCCTCGTGCTCGGCGACGCGCGATCCAACTATGCCGACCTGCGACTCGATGCGCTGAGGACGATCGTCGAGGGCACCCGGAAGCAGTGGTGGCTCAACCCGGAGGTACGCCGCAACTGGGACACCGGAGACTCGGTCGCCACCCGCTACAACGACCTGGTGCCGATGGTCGAGTGCCGCAACCTCACCCAGCTCTCGGAGTTCGTCCACGACATCCTCTGAGTGCTTTGTCCGCCTCCCTCCTCTCTCGCCGAGGCGGCGCAAACCTGCACGGGGAGGGTGCCGAGGCGGCGCAAACCTGCACGTGAAGGGTGCCGAGGCGGCGCAAACCTGCACGCGCGCTGCAGGTT
>NZ_DATIHB010000125.1:0-4425 GCF_035481145.1 Nocardioides sp.
GAGTCGGAGGCGGCCGTGCAGCGCGCGCTCGACGCGGCGCTCGAGGGGCGCACCTCGCTCGTCATCGCGCACCGGCTCTCGACGATCCGCCACGCGGACCAGATCCTGGTCGTCGACGACGGCACGATCGTCCAGTCCGGCACCCACGAGTCGCTGCTCGCCGAGGGCGGGTTGTACGCCGAGCTGCACGCCACGCAGTTCGCCCGGTCGCAGGTCTGAGGTCTGTTGTCCCGGCCGTTGCGGGTGCACCATGGGGTCATGGAAACCCGCGACTTCACGAAGCTGCCCGAGCCGGTGCGCCTCGAGGAGACGGTCACCTCCGAGGAGACCGTGCCGGTGCACGACCCCGAGAACGGTCGCGACACCGACCGCGACTTCCTCTTCCGCTACTGCCTCTGACGCAGCGTCCTGGGCAGCGGCTCAGTCGTCGAGGTACTGGTCGGCCCAGGCACTGATGATCCGCGCGGCCCGCTGCCCCTGACCGGGCGCGGTGAGCAGGTGGTCGCTGCCCTCGAGGTCGATGAAGCTGCGCGGATGGTGCGCCGCACGGAAGATCTTGGCGGCGTTCTCGATCGCCACAGTCGCGTCCGTGGGGGAGTGCATGACCAGCAGCGGCCGCGCGAGGGTGGCGATGTCGCGGCGGGTGTCCGAGGCGCGAACGTCCTCGACGAAGTGGCGCTTGAGGGTCAGTGCGCGGCCGCCGACGAGCCACTCCGCCTCGCCCTCCTCCAGTACGCGGTCGACCACCGCGTCGTACTGCCGCTCGACGTTCTTGGGGTTGAACGGCGCCCCCACCGTCGCAACCGCCATGGCCGTCGTCCGGTGCGCGGCTGCGAGGACGGCGGCGCCGCCGAAGGAGTGCCCGACCAAGAGCTGCGGACGGGTGCCGCGCTCGACCATGAACTCGCACGCCCGGACCACGTCGTCGACCTTGTGCGTGAACGAGCCGTCGCCCCAGTCACCCTCGGAGTCGCCCAGGCCGATCGCATCGAAGCGGAGCATGCCGATGCCCTCGGCTGCCAGCTGCTTGCAGATCCGCGCAGCGGCAGGGGAGTCCTTGCCGAGGGTGAAGCCGTGTGAGAAGACACCCCAGCCCCGCACCGTGCCCGGGGGCTCGTCGATCAGGCCTGCGAGCATCTCGCCGCTCGAGCTCGGGAACCGCACCTTCTTCGCCACGGCTGAGGAGCCTAGGTGCTGGCGCGCTTGTTACCCGCCGGTGAACTTCTGCGTGGTCTCCGCTCGATCGTGGAGGGGCTCAGTCGATCCGCTCGACCGACTCCACGTGCGGCAGGTCGCGCAGTGCGAGCTTCACGGCGTTCATCTGCACGTAGCCGGCGCGGGGCTCGCCCCGGACGATGATCCGTCCTTGGGCGTCGGGGCGCACGCTGCCGACGCTGGCCACGTCGACCCAGCGCTCGGAGAGCTGCGCGGGCAGGCCGGCGGGGGCGGAGTCGTCGAGCGTCACGCGCAGCACCCAGGGCCCGCGGCCCTGCTCGCCACCCTGCTCGCCCCCGACAGCCCCGGTGCGCGCGGGCAGCGAGACACCGGCGATGCCGACTGCGACCACCGCGGCACCGACCAGCAGCGCTCCGCCGGCGATCCGTGAGCCGCGCAGGACGACCAGCACACCGGCTGCAACGGCGACCAGGACGAGGAACCACGGACCAGACATGTCCGCGATCATGCCGCCTGGCTGGCATGCTTCGGGTCATGCCGCGCCACACCAGGACGTTCCTGCTCATCACCCTCGCCCTGGTGCTCGTCGAGGCCATGCTGGTCGTGCAGGAGGCAACCGGCGGTGGCTCCAGCCACCTGCTGCTCTACGCCCTCGTGCCGCTCGGCTTCGTGGCCACCGGGATCGGCACCCTCGTCTACGCCGAACGCCAGGAAGAGCCGAAGGAGCGCGACACCGTGCGCGGCTCGAGCGTGCTGCCGTTCGGGTGCTTCGTCCTCAGCGGAGCGATCGCGCTGTGGGTCGCGATGCTTGACTACGTCAATCGCTAGCTAGGTTGGTGGGCATGACCACCGTCCTCGTCACCGGTGCCAGCAGTGGCATCGGCGCCGCCACCGCCCGCCGCCTGGCTGCCAGCGGCCGCGATGTCATCGTCGCTGCTCGCCGCCTGGACCGCCTCGAGGAGCTCGCCGCCACCATCGGCGCCCGTGCGGTCCAGGTCGACGTCACCGACGCAGCGTCGGTCGCAGCCCTCGTCGAGCAGGTCGGCGAGCTCGACGTCCTCGTCAACAACGCCGGCGGTGCGATCGGCATGGAGTCCGTGGAGAGCGGGCTCCTCGACGACTGGCAGCGGATGTACGACGTGAACGTCCTCGGCACCCTGCGCGTCACGCAGGCACTGCTCCCGCTCCTGCGGGCCCGCCCGCACGCAACCATCGTGAACGTGACCTCCACGGCCGGGCTGATCAGCTACGAGGGAGGCGGTGGATACACCGCCGCCAAGCACGCCGAGCGATCCCTCACGGACACCTTGCGGCTGGAGCTCAACGGTGAGCCGATCCGCGTGATCGACATCGCTCCCGGCATGGTCCACACCGAGGAGTTCTCCCTCAACCGCTTCCGCGGCGACCAGGACCGGGCCGACGGGGCGTACGCCGACGTCGACCGACCGCTGTCCGCGGACGACGTCGCGTCGTGCATCGCGTTCGCCGTCGAGCTCCCGCCGCACGTCAACGTCGACCGGCTCGTCGTGCGTCCGGTGGCGCAGGCCGCGCAGCACAAGACCTTCCGGGGGAAGCTCTTCGGCTGAGACCGGCGGCTACTCGCCGATCATCACCTCGGGGCAGCCGGCGCAGGCGTACTCGCGCACCACCACGGTGTCCTCGAAATCGACGGCGGCCAGATGCCACTCGTGCTCGTGCTCGGCCATGCCGCCCACCTCCCGCTCTCCATGTAACAACGCTGCCCCTCCCGGTTCCCCGCGCCGCGCCGCATCATGCCCGCACTAGGCTCGCCCGCATGGACCTGCAGCTGACCGACCGTGTCTTCGTCGTCACCGGAGGGTCCCGCGGCCTCGGGCGGGCGACCGCCGAGGTGCTCGTGGCCGAAGGTGCGCGCGTCGTCCTCAGCGGACGCAGCAAGGAGAGCCTCGCACACGCAGTCGACGAGCTCGGCATCGAGCGCGCCGTGGCCGTGACCACGGACAACGCCGATCCCGACACGCCGTCGCGCCTCGTGGCCGCCGCGATGGACACCTGGGGTCGGCTCGACGGCGCGCTCGTCAGCGTCGGCGGTCCCGCGCCGGGCACGGTGGCCAGCAGCACGGACGCGCAGTGGACCGCGGCGTTCGAGAGCGTCTTCCTCGGTGCGGTCCGGCTCGGCCGGGAGCTGGCTGCGGCGCTGCCGGCCGGCGGTTCGATCGCCTATGTGCTCAGCAGCTCGGTGAAGGCGCCGATCACCGGGCTCACAATCAGCAACGGTCTCCGTCCCGGCCTCGCCATGGTCGCGAAGAACCTCGCCGACGAGGTCGGCCCCCGGGGCATCCGTGTCAACGGCCTGCTGCCGGGCCGCATCGCCACCGACCGGCTCAAGGAGCTCGACGCGCTCGGTGGAGACCCCGACGCTGCCCGCGCCCGCGCCACCGCGACGATCCCGCTCGCCCGTTACGGCGAGCCGGAGGAGTTCGGCCGTGCGGCGGCGTTCCTGCTCAGCCCGGCAGCGTCCTATCTCACCGGCGTCATGCTTCCGGTCGACGGTGGAGCGCTGCGCTCACTCTGAGCGGTCAGAACGCTTCGACACGCGCTGGTCACGCGGCAGCCGGCGGCCGGTGAGCACCGCCCACTCGTCGTACGCGAGGTAGCCGAAGCCGAAGATCGCCAGGACGCCGAAGAACCACCACTGCAGGCCGTAGAAGAAGTGCGGGCCGTTGCCGAGCTCGGGAAGCTCCCCGGTGCGCAGCTCCGGCTCGCTCGTCGCCGCGGGCGACTCGGACTCGAGCTGCAGCCAGCCACGGAAGACGTCGGCCCCGGTCTCGTCGGCGTACGCCGTGCTCGCGATCGCGCGTGCCGAGAGGACACCGCTCTCCTCGTGGACGGTGGCGGACTCGGTCGCGTCGGCCCGCGCCCAGCCGGTGACGACCACCTGTCCCGTCGGGGGAGCAGGGACGTCGCCGGCAGCCGCCGTGGCGTCCTCGGTCTGGAGCCATCCGCGGTCGACCAGCAGGACGGCGCCCGTGGTGGTCTCCAGCGGGACGACGACCTCGACGCCACCGGTGCCCTCGTAGGTGCGGTAGCGGATCTGGACCGTGTGCTCAGGGTCGTAGGTGCCGGTGGCGGTGACGCGCTTCCACTCGCTCCTCGCCGGCAGCGCGGTGTCGGTCGCGAAGACGTCACGCAGCGAGGCCGGCGGGCCGGAGGAGTTGCGCTCGATGACGGTGTTGCGTTCCTTGCGGTCCTCGAGCCGGTGGAACTGCC
>NZ_DATIHB010000126.1:0-2685 GCF_035481145.1 Nocardioides sp.
CCGACAAAATTGTCAGAATTATCGATTACTTACCAAAGGAAGCAGTCCAACCCAAACCCGAAGGCTCGAATGTCGGACGGGTAAAAATTAATTCGTCGACTTTTGACACACTGTTGAGTTCTCAAGGATCCAGCGCGCACCGTGGTTCTGCAGTTTCCTGCATCCCCTGCGGGGCTTGGATTCGGCCTCCCCTGGCGCACAGCAACTCGCGAGCTTTTCCGGCCGCCATGACTGGCAAACCCGTACCTCGGAGGTGTCTTCGGGAAGACTGCAGCCGGGAGTCGGTTGGCCCGGCCTCTCGGCCGTTCCTCCCGCCGTTCCCGGCGACAGGTGAAACATTAGACGACCTTTCCCGGACCTTGCAAATCGGGTCGGAGTGACCGCGACCACATTGACCGTTTGTGCAGGTCAGGCGCGGTTCTGGCTCCTGCAGCGGCGCTTCAGGCCCCGAGCTGGCGGGTTTCGGCGGCGTTGCGGCAGCCTGCGAGGCGCAGGTTCTCCTCGAGCTCGGCCTCCACGGTGGCCAGCACCGACCCCACGAGCTCCTCTCCCCCGGCTGCCAGCGCCAGGAGCGGCACTCGCCCGAGGAAAACCGCGTCGGCACCGAGCGCCAGTGCCGCCAGTACGTCCGCTCCCCCGTGCACCCCGCCGTCGACGTACACCGGCACCCGGCCCCCGACACGGGCCGCGACTGCCGGCAGCGCGGATGCGGTCGTGATGGTGCGGTCGAGCTGCCGTCCCCCGTGGTTGCTGACCCACACAGCAGCGGCGCCCGCGTCGAGGCAGGTCTCGGCGTCGTCGGGATGGAGCACCCCCTTCACGACGACCGGCAGCCCCAGGTGGTCGCCCAGCCACGAGACATCGGCGGGCGCGAGGTCGGCAGCCCACTCACCCCGCTGGGTGCTGACGGCGCGGCCGTCGTAGTTGGCGCGGTGCCAGGAGAGGTCGACGTCGGAGAAGTCGTCGTCACCCACGTCGTGCTTCGTCCCGGGGAAGGGCAGGTCGACGGTCAGGATGATCGCTCGCGCACCCGCGGCCGCAGCGGACTCGAGCATCGGCAGGCAGTCGGCGCGGTCAGCCGTGAGGTAGGCCTGCAGCCACCACGGCCCACCGGCAGCAGCGATCTCGGCGAAGCGGTGGCCGGCGTTGCTCGACACCACGTGTGGCACTCCGGCGATGGCAGCGGCACGAGCCATCGCCAGCTCGCCCTCCGGATCGGCCGCGCGCTGCAACGACGTCGGGGCGATGCCGAACGGCAGGCGGTAGGCGTCGCCGTGCAGCTCGCCGGCGAGGCTCACCTCACGCACGTCGCGCAGGACCCGCGGCACGAAGCGGATCCGACGCCAGGCCTCGGTGTTCTCGGCGGAGGTGATTCCTTCGCCAGCGGTGGCCATGACATAGCGCCACACGGAACGCGGAAGGCGCTCCTCGGCGCGGGCCAGGACGTCGTCCAGCCAGCCTCCGGGGAGCGCCTCCGTCATGTTGGGTCAGCCGATCTCGACACCGGCGAGGTTCTTCTTGCCGCGTCGCAGCACGAGCCACGAGCCACCGATCAGGTGCGACTCGTCCGGCACGAACTCCGGGTCCTCGACGCGCAGGTTGTTGAGGTAGGCACCGCCTTCGCCGATCGTGCGGCGCGCCTCGCCATTCGACTTGGAGAGCCCTGAGGCGACGAGCAGCTCGACGATGGTGCCGGGCTTCTCCAGCTTCGTCGCGCCGGCCTCGCCGAGCGCTGCAGCAAGGGTGGACACCGAGAGCGTGTGCAGATCACCGCCGCCGAAGAGCGCGGCGGCCGCAGCCTTGATCTTCTCGGTCTCGCCCCGGCCGTGGACCAGCGTGGTGACCTGCTCGGCGAGGGCCTTCTGCCCGGCGCGCAGGAAGGGCTTCTCGGCCGTCTGCGCCTCCAGCTCCTCGATCTCCTCCCGGGAGAGGAAGGTGAAGATGCGCAGCAGCTCGCCGATCTTGACGTCCTCGACGTTCAGCCAGAACTGGTAGAACGCCCACGGGCTCATCAGCTCGGGGTCGAGCCAGAGTGCGCCGCCCTCGGTCTTGCCGTACTTGGTGCCGTCGGACTTGGTCACCAGCGGCGTGGCGAACGCGTGCGCCTTGCCACCGGCGGCGCGGCGGATCAGCTCGACGCCACCGGTGAGATTGCCCCACTGGTCGGAGCCACCGAACTGGAGCTTCACACCGTGCTGGCGGTAGAGCTCGAGGAAGTCCATGGACTGCAGCAGGACGTAGGCGAACTCGGTGAACGAGATGCCCTGCTCGAGTCGGCTCTTCACCACATCGCGGGCCAGCATCCGGTTGACGGGAAAGTGCTTGCCGATGTCGCGCAGGAAGTCGATCGTCGACAGCGGCGCGGTCCAGTCGTAGTTGTTGACCATCGTCGCGGCGTTGTCGCCCTCGAAGGAGAGGAACGGCTCGATCTGCGACTGCACCCGACGGACCCAGTCCTTCACGGTGTCGAGCGTGTTGAGCGTGCGCTCACCGGACACCTTCGGGTCCCCGATCATCCCGGTTGCGCCACCCACGAGGGCGTACGGCGTGTGGCCGGCGTCCTGCAGTCGCTTGGCCGTCAGGATCTGGACGAGGTTGCCCATGTGCAGGCTCGGCGCGGTCGGGTCGAACCCCACGTAGAAGCGCACCGGCCCGGCGTCCATCTCGGCGCGGAGCGCGTCTAGG
>NZ_DATIHB010000127.1:0-19728 GCF_035481145.1 Nocardioides sp.
AGGCACGCGTGCGCGCCCTGATCGACGACTATCGCGATGCGTCCGACGAAGCGTTCGAGCGGATGTTCGAGCGTGACAAGGGCGAGCTCCGGGCCCTCGGCGTACCGCTCGAGACGGGGCAGGTCGACGGCTTCTTCGACGACGAGCCGGGCTACCGGATCCCCGCCGACGAGTTCGCGCTGCCGGGCATCGAGCTGACCGCCGACGAGGCAGCCGTGCTCGGGCTGGCGACGCGGGTCTGGAGACACGCCGGGCTCGCCGCCCACACCAGCGATGCGCTGACCAAGCTCACCGCGGCAGGCGTCGAGATCGATCGCGGGCGGCTCGACATGCTCGCCCCGGAGATCACCACCGAGGAGCCGACCTTCGACGCGCTGTGGCAGGCGACCCTCGAGCGCCAACGGGTCTCCTTCGAGCACCTGCGGTCGGGCGCGACCTCGCCGACGAAGCGCACCCTCGAGCCCTGGGGCCTCCTCTCCGCCCAGGGCCGGTGGTACGTCGTGGGACGCGACCTCGACCGCGACGCGGAGCGGATGTTCCGGCTCTCCCGCATCCGCGCGAAGGTCACCAAGGTCGGCCGCCCCCGGTCGTACGACGTACCCGACGGTCTCGACCTCCGTGCGGTCGCGCGGCGGCTCGGTCCCGGCCCCCGCACGGAGGACGCCACGCTCCTGGTCCGGGCCGGTGCCGGCGCCGCTCTTCGACGTACGGCGACGCTCGTCGCTTCCGATGTCCCCGGTCCCGACGGCACCGCCGGCTGGGACCGGCTCCAGCTCGCGGTCTCCTCCCTGCGCTGGCTTGCCGACGAGGTGCTCGCACACGGCACCACGGTCGTGGCGGAGGCGCCTGAGGCGCTGGTCGCCGATGTCGTGGCCCGGCTCGACACTGCCCTCGGCACGGGCGACACCCTGACCGAAGGCACCGCTGAGGAGGGCACCGCGTGAGCAGCGCGAAGGACCAGGTCGGGCGCCTGCTCGCGCTCGTGCCGCTGATCCGACGGCGCGGCGAGATCCACGTCGACGAGGCGGCCGAGCTGCTCGGGGTCACCTCCGCGCAGCTCCTGAGCGACCTCCAGGTCCTGATCTTCTGCGGCTGGCCGGGATGGCTCCCCGGGGACCTGATCGAGGTGGATCTCGATGCGCTGGAGCCGGGCGGTGACGGCATGATCCGGATCGCCAACGCCGACTACCTCGCGCAGCCACTGCGTCTCTCCCGCGCCGAGGCGTCCGCCCTCCTCGTCGCCCTGCAGACCCTCCGCAGCAGCGCCGGCGACGATGCGCTGCCCTCGATCGACAGCGCTGTCGCCAAGATCGAGGAGGCCGTCGGCGACGTGCCGGTCGCCTCCATCGCGACGCCTGCAGGCCCGGCAGCGGCTGTACGCCGGGTCGTCGACTCCGCCGCCCGCAACGGGCGGCAGGTGCAGCTCCGCTATCTCGTCGCCTCCCGTGACGAGGTCTCCGAACGCGTCGTCGACCCGCTCGGCGTCGTCACCGTCGGGGGAGTGGGCTACCTCGACGCGTGGTGCTACCGCGCGGGCGACCGCCGCTCCTTCCGGCTGGATCGCATGCTCGAGGCGGTGCTGCTCGACTCGCCGGTCGAGCACCACGAGGTGGGGCCGCTGGATCTCTCCGAGGGCATCTTCCGACCCGCGGGCGACCTCCCGGTCGTCACGCTGCGCCTGCAGCGTGCTGCCCGCTGGGCGGCCGAGTACTACCCCGTCGAGACGGTCCGCGAACTCCTCGGCGGTGCGCTCGAGGTCACGCTGCGGGTCGCCGACGAGGGCTGGCTGGAGCGGTTGTTGCGACGGCTCACGCCCCACGTGGAGATCGTCGCGCCACAGGAGTTCACCCAGCGCTACGGCGCGTCCATCAGGGCAGTGCGTGCCCTGTACCCACCGCACGTAGGATGACGGAGGTATCCGCGCCCCACCATTCGAGGTAACCCATGTTCACCCCGCTGATCGGCACCCCTGGCTGGCCCGAGCTCCTGCTCATCCTCGCCGTGGTCATCCTCATCTTCGGCGCTGCGAAGCTGCCGGACCTCGCGCGGAGCAGTGGCCAGGCGCTGCGCATCTTCAAGGCCGAGACCAAGGGCCTGCGCGACGGCGACAAGAAGGACACGGTCGAGGGTCAGGTCGTCAACGACGACAAGCCCGAAGAGACGCGCTGAGGTAGCCCGCCTTGTTCGGTTCCGGACTCGTCCGGCTCCTCTCGGGCGCGCCGGTGCATCCCGTTGGGGCTGACGGCAAGATGGCGCTCTCCGACCACTTCCGTGAGTTCCGCGCCCGGCTACTCAAGATCGCGCTGATCTGGATCGCCGGCTTCGCGCTCTCCCTCGTCTTCCACGACCAGCTGCTCCAGGTGGTCATGGCGCCCTACGAGGCCGCCCAGCGCGTGCTGCCCGAGGGCACGACCGAGCCGGTCATCACCGGCGCCGGTGCGCCGCTGATGGTCTACCTCCAGCTCTCGGCGCTGGCCACCACCGTCCTCACAGCACCGCTCTGGCTCTACCAGCTGTGGGCGTTCATCCTTCCCGGGCTCCACCGGAAGGAGAAGAAGTGGTCGATGATCTTCGTGGTCGTCGCCGCACCCCTCTTCCTGGCTGGCGTCGCCGTCGGCTATGTCACCCTGCCCAAGGGCCTCGAGGTGTTGATCAGCTTCACCCCCGAGAACTTCACCAACCTCGTCGACTTCGGCCACTACCTCTCGTTCTTCAGCCGGACCCTGATCGTCTTCGGCATCGCCTTCGAGATCCCGGTCTTCGTGGTCCTGGCGAACCTCGCCGGCGTCGTGCGCGGCCAGTCCCTCGGCGCGCACCGGCACTGGATCATCATCGGTGTCTTCGTCTTCGCCGCGGTCGCCACTCCGTCGACCGACCCGTTCACCATGTGCGCGATGGCGATCCCGATGGTCCTGCTCTTCCTCGTCTCCGAGCTCATCGCGCGGCTCAACGACAGGCGCCGCGCTCGCCGCAGCCCCAACGCCGGCCTGTCGCCCGACGAGGCGTCCGTCATCTGACGACCGCGGCGCTAGTGTCGGAGGCGTGACCTCTCCGAGTGAGCAGTACGCCGCGTTCCGCCAGCGCCAGGGCCACCCTGTGCTCAGTGAGTTCAAGGGCCTCTACGCGTTCCCGCTCGATGACTTCCAGGTCCGCGCCTGCAAGGAGCTGGAGGAGGGCCGCGGCGTCCTCGTGGCAGCGCCCACGGGCTCGGGCAAGACGATCGTCGGTGAGTTCGCGATCCACCTCGCCCTGACCCAGGGCCGCAAGTGCTTCTACACCGCCCCCATCAAGGCGCTCTCCAACCAGAAGTTCCACGACCTCGCCGAGCGCTACGGCCCCGAGAAGGTCGGCCTGCTGACCGGCGACAACAGCGTCAACAGCGAGGCGCCGATCGTCGTCATGACCACCGAGGTCCTCCGCAACATGCTGTACGCCGGGTCCCGCACCCTGGCCGGCCTCAGCCACGTGGTGATGGACGAGGTCCACTACCTCGCGGACCGCTCCCGGGGGGCCGTGTGGGAGGAGGTGATCATCCACCTGCCCGACTCGGTGGCCCTGGTCGCCCTCTCCGCCACCGTCTCCAATGCCGAGGAGTTCGGAGAGTGGCTCAACACCGTGCGCGACGAGGTGGTCACCATCGTGGAGGAGAAGCGGCCGGTGCCGCTCTTCCAGCACGTCATGGTCGGGCGCCACCTGCACGACCTCTTCGCCGACTCCGACGTCGACGCGAAGGCCGGGTTCGTCCGCGAGGGCGCGCCGGTCAACCAGCAGCTTATGAGGGTCGCCCGCGACGACTGGGCCTCCACGCGCACCCGCGACCGGCGCAGCCCGCGCGACCGCAACGCGAAGTCGACGAGCAAGGACCGTCGCAACGTCGGCAACGGCCGCCGGGTCTGGATGCCGAGCCGCGTCGAGGTGATCGAGCGTCTCGACCGCGAGGGGCTGCTGCCCGCGATCACCTTCATCTTCAGCCGGGTCGGCTGCGACGCCGCCGTGCAGCAGTGCCTCGACGCGAACCTGCGGCTGACCAGCCCGGAGGAGCGCGACGAGATCTTCGCCGTGGTCGAGGCGAAGGTGCGCCACCTGCCCTCAGCCGACCTCCAGGTCCTGGGCTACCACGAGTTCCTCGACGGTCTCACGCGCGGCATCGCCGCCCACCACGCCGGCATGCTGCCGACGTTCAAGGAGTGCGTGGAGGAGCTCTTCCAGCGCGGGTTGTGCAAGGTGGTCTTCGCGACCGAGACCCTCGCGCTCGGCATCAACATGCCGGCGCGCACCGTCGTCATCGAGAAGCTGACGAAGTGGAACGGCGAGTCCCACGCCGACATCACGCCGGGGGAGTACACCCAGCTCACGGGTCGCGCCGGCCGCCGTGGCCTCGATGTCGAGGGCCACGGTGTCGTCCTGTGGCAGCCGGGCATGAACCCCAAGGAGCTCGCCGGTCTCGCCTCGACCCGCACCTACCCGCTCCGCTCGTCGTTCCGCCCGAGCTACAACATGGCCGTCAACCTCGTGCATCAGGTCGGCCGGGAGCGAGCGCGCGAGCTGCTCGAGGCGTCGTTCGCGCAGTTCCAGGCCGACAAGGCCGTCGTCGGGCTGGCCCGCCAGCACCGCAAGGCGGAGGACGCCCTCGAGGGCTACAAGGAGGCCGCGAGCTGTCACCTCGGCGACTTCATGGAGTACGCCGCGCTGCGCCGCAAGATCTCCGACCTCGAGAAGTCGGCCGCCCGCGACCGCCGCAGTGACCGCCGCGACGAGGTGGTCGCCGCCCTGTCGAAGCTGAAGCCGGGCGACGTGATCCGGGTACCCAACGGAAAGTTCGCCGGCTACGCCGTCATCATCGACCCCGGCCTCTCGCCCGAGGGCCCCCGCCCGTACGTCGTGACGCTCGACCGGCAGGCCCGTCGCCTGGCGCTCATGGACTTCCAGGTGCCGGTGGCGGCGCTGTCCCGGATCCGGATCCCGAAGAACTTCAGCGGACGTAACCCGCAGCAGCGCCGTGACCTCGCCGCCGCGCTGCGGGAGAAGACCACCTACGGCTTCCCCGACGAGCACCGCGAGCACGGTGGGGGCACCGGCCGGGCGCAGGGACGCAGCCACGGTCGCGGCGACCGTGTCGGCGACGAGGTCGACGCGCTGCGCCGCCAGCTCAAGCATCACCCGTGCCACGCCTGCGACGAGCGCGAGGACCACGCCCGCTGGGCAGAGCGCTGGTTCAAGCTGCAGCGCGACTCCGCGACGCTCCAGCGCCGCATCGAGTCACGCACCAACACGATCGCCCGGCAGTTCGACCGGGTCTGCGACGTGCTCTCCAGCCTCGGCTACCTCGAGGAGGAGGACGACACGACAGTCGTGACCGAGCAGGGCCGCCACCTCATGCGGATCCACACCGAGATGGACCTCGTCGCCGCCGAGTGCCTCCGTGCGGGCCTGTGGGACGACCTGGACCCCTCCGAGCTCGCGGCCGCCCTGTCGATCCTCGTCTTCGAGGGCCGCCGCGCCGACGACTCGGCGGCGCCGCGCCTCCCCGGAGGCCTCGTCAAGGACGTCGTCGGCGAGATGGTCCACCTGTGGGCGCAGCTCGATGCCCTCGAGAAGGAGAACCGCCTCGACTTCCTCCGCGAGCCCGACCTGGGCTTCGCCTGGGCCGCCTATCGCTGGGCCGAGGGCGACGAGCTCGACGACGTGCTCCGCGACACCGGGCTCGCCGCCGGTGACTTCGTGCGCTGGACCAAGCAGCTGCTCGATCTCACCGACCAGGTCGCGGCTGCCACGGGTGACGGCGGCATGCGCACCATCGCCCGCGAGGCGGGAGCGCGGATGCGCCGGGGTGTCGTCGCCTTCTCCACGCTCGGCGAGGAGTAGCCGTCACACCTCCGTCACGGCGCGCGCCAGCGTCGCCGTGAGTCGCTCGACCGAGGTCCCCAGGCCCCACTGCTCGGCCAGCGCCCCCAGCGCGTCAGCATCCACGGGCCGGGCCGGGAGCGCCAGTGCCGAGCGGTCGAGCGGGAGGTCGCGCGCGACCGCCACCACGGCCGGCGCGACGGCGAGATAGGCGGCAGCGTCGCGGATCTTGCCCCGCGGGCCGGGCGCCAGGTCGCTGGTCGGGTCGTCTACCGCCGCGACGAGTGTCGGGATGTCCCCGAAGCGCTGGAGCAGGGTGGCCGCGGTCTTCTCGCCAACGCCCTTGACGCCGGGCAGCCCGTCGCTCGCGTCGCCCCGCAGCGTCGCGAAGTCGGCGTACTGACGTGCCTCGACGGCGTACTTCTCGCGCACCCAGGCCTCGTCGACGCGGTCGTGGCGACTCACCCCACGGCCGACGTAGAGAACCCGGACCCCCGCAGCGTCGTCAACGAGCTGGAAGAGGTCGCGGTCTCCCGTGACGATGTCGACCGGCATGCCGGCTCCGGTGGCCAACGTGCCGATGACGTCGTCCGCCTCGTAGTCGTCGGCGCCAATCACCGCGATGCCGTAGGCCGCGAGCACGTCGCGGATCACCGGCACCTGGACCAGCAGCGGGTCCGGCACCTCCTCGACAAAGACCGAAGTGGACTCCCGCACGGGCACACCTTCTGGGACCACGCGGTGCGCCTTGTACGTCGGGATCAGGTCGACGCGCCACTGCGGTCGCCAGTCGTTGTCCCAGCAGCAGACCAGGTGGGTGGGGGAGTACTCCTCCGTGAGCCGACTGATGTAGTCGAGCAACCCTCGGACGGCGTTGACGGGCGTGCCATCGGGCGCCCGCATCGAGTCCGGGACGCCGAAGAACGCGCGGAAGTAGAGCGAGGCGGTGTCGAGAAGCATCAGGCGCTGGGTCACCCGGATGATTCTGCCGGACTACGCCGACATGGCCACTTCTGACCAAGCGTCCAGAAACTCCGCCGAAATGGCATCCGCAGGTCTCCGGTGTGGGTACCGTCACCCCATGCGCACCGACTTCGGAGGTGTCTCCCTCCAGTCTCAGGCACTCGGCCTGGTGCTCCGACACAGTGCCCGCCGGGTGATCGGAGCCTGGTCCCTCGCGCCCACCCTGCCGTGGCCCTACGCGGTGGTCGACCACCTGGGCCAGCTCCAGCGCAAGGCACCCGGCACACGGTTCGCCACCACGATGGTCGGCGGATGCCGCGCCCGCATCGTGACCCCTGCCCGGCCCGTGGCCGGCCGGCACATCCTCTACTTCCACGGTGGCGCGTTCCTCGTGGGCGGCTGGCACCTGCACGGCGGCCTCCTGTCACGGATCGCCGCCGCCACCGGCGCCACGATCACCTCGGTCGAGTACCACCAGCTGCCCAAGCACTCGATCGAGGCGTCGATCCGCGACGGCGTCGCGGCCTATCGCCACCTCCTCGCGCAGGGCACCCCCGCCCACGAGATCGTCTTCATGGGCGACTCCGCCGGCGGCTTCCTCAGCTTCACCGTCGCCGATCGTGCACGCGCCGAGGGGCTGCCGTCACCGGCCGCACTCGTCGCGATGTCGCCGTTGGTCGACCTCGACTTCCTCCGTACGCCGGTCGGTCGGCGTCGGCGCGGCGACCACATCTTCGGGCCGCGCGCCCTGCGGACCTTCGCGCGGATCGCCGCCGGCCACCCCGACGGGATCCACACGCCTGTCGACTGCGAGCACGCCAGCCTGCCGCCAGTCCTGCTGCAGGTCAGCTCGAGCGAGTCGCTCTACAAGCAGGTCTGCCGGCTGGCCGAGCTGCTCGAGGCCGCGTGCGTGCCGACCGACCTGCACGTCTGGCCCGGTCAGGTGCATGTCTTCCAGGCCGCCTCGATCCTGCCCGAGGCGGTCGAGGCCGTCGGCGCCCTCGCTGCATGGACCGCGCGCCAGTGGGCCGCAGCGGCCGGGGAGAGCGCCACCAGCGCCGCGTCAGCCTGAGCTCTCCGTGCCGATCGGCGTGTCCTCCAGCGACACGCCGTCGTGAGGATGAATCCGCGGGAAATGCACGGTGCCGACAGCCCTGCGCTGACCTGCGGAAACGCCTGTTGTCGCAGGTCAGCCGCGGGTTGACATCTGGCTTGGGAAGCAGCACATTCGGGCAGTCCGCCCGTGCAGCCGTCGCGGCCGAACCAGCCGGCAGGCGCCGGACTCTTCGGATCCCACCAGTTCCGCATGAGCCCGACGGCCACCGTAAGGGGACCCGCTTCGGGGGCAGACGCGCAGGGGCCCGACTCCCTAGACAACTTCCCGTCCGCGACAGCCAGCCGCGCCACGGGTGGGCCCGAAGGGTCGGCTCACTCCTGTGGCTGCGGGGGAGGGGTGCGAGGCACGCCGGTAGCATCACCGCCGTGCCCACCCGCCTCCTCGTCGCCACGATGGCTGGTGTGGTCACCGCGCTGGCCTTCGAGCCGGTGACCTGGGTCTGGCTGATGCCGGTCGGACCCGCCGCCTACTTCCTCGCGGTCCGCGGCGCGGGCACCCTCCGCGCCGCGGCCGCCGGCGCGGCGTACGGCGTGGGCTTCTTCGGCCTGCACGTGATCTGGATGCGCACCCTCGGCGAGATGCCGTGGATCGCGCTCACGCTGTTGCAGACCAGCTTCCTCGCCGTGCTCGGTGCGGTGCTGGCCCGGCTCTCCACCCTGCGCTGCTGGCCCGTCTGGTACGCCGTGGCGTGGCTGGCGATCGAGACGCTCCGCGGCGTCCTGCCGTTCGGAGGCTTCACGTGGGGCAGCCTCGGCCTCGGGGTCATCGACACTCCGGTTGCGGCCTGGCTTCCCTGGATCGGGGTGCCCGGCGCTTCCCTGGTCGTCGCCGGCCTCGGCGCTGCACTCGCCTGGCTCGTCGTCGAGGGGCGGGGGAGGGGAGCCGGCCTGGTCGTCCTCGGTGCTGCCGTCGCCCTCGCCGTTCCCACCTGGGTGCAGCCCCCGCGCCACGCCACGGGCACCGTGACCGTCGCGGTGGTCCAGGGCGACGTGCCCGGCGAGGGCACGTTCGTCTCCACCTACCATTACGAGGTGACCCGGTCGCACGCCGACCTCACGGTCGAGCTGGCGCGCCGGGTGGCCGACGGTGAGGTCCCCGCACCCGACTTCGTCGTGTGGCCCGAGAACTCCACCGCAGTCGACCCGTTCCGCAACGTCCGTGTGCGCGCGGACATCGCCCGCGCCGTCGCCGCGATCGACCGTCCGGTGCTGGTCGGCGCGATCAGCGACGATCCTGACGACGAGACCCGGATCATCAACGAGGGCATCGTGATGGACCCGGTGACCGGGCCGGGGGAGCGCTACGTGAAGGCGCACCCCGTGCCGTTCGGCGAGTTCGTCCCGTGGCGCGGGATCTTCGGGCAGTGGTTCACCGAGGACATCGGCCTGGTCCGCCGCGACATGATCGCCGGCACGCGGCAGACACCGCTCACCATCGACGGCACGCGGATCGCCGACGCGATCTGCTTCGACGTCGCGTTCGGTGACACCCTCGGGCCTCAGGTCCGCAACGGTGCAGAGGTCGGCATCGTGCAGACCTCCAACGCGACGTTCATCAACACCCGGCAGATCGACCAGCAGTTCGCGATCACCCGAGTGCGCGCTCGTGAGCTCGGGCGCGCCGTCGCGGTTGCGTCCACCAACGGACGCACCGGGATGATCGACGCTGACGGCAGCGTGCTCGCGACCTCGGCGACCCGGACGACCGACGTCCTCGTCCACGAGCTCCCGCGCTACGACAGCCGACCTCCCTCGGTCTGGGTCGGACCTGTCCTCGGGCCCGTCGCCGTGGTGTTCACGTTGCTTGGCCTGGCGTTCAGACTCCGCACGTATCGTCGAGCGCGTGGACAGGGAGCGCGCTGACATGGAGACCGCATTGGGCCGCACCGTGATGGTCGTGCCCACCTACAACGAGGCCGACAACCTCGCCTGGATCATCGCTCGCCTGCGCACCGCTGAGCCCGAGGTCGACGTGATGATCGTCGACGACTCCTCGCCCGACGGCACCGGCGAGATCGCCGACGAGCTCGCCGCAGCCGATCCCCGGATCCAGGTCGTGCACCGCACGGAGAAGGCCGGCCTCGGCGCGGCGTACCTGCACGGGTTCCGCGTCGCGCTCGAGCAGGGCTACGACGTGATCGGCGAGATGGACGCCGACGGCTCGCACCAGCCCGAACAGCTCTACCGGCTGCGCTCCGCGCTGCTCGACGCCGACCTCGTGATCGGCTCGCGCTACGTGTCCGGCGGCTCGATCGTCAACTGGCCGCTCTTCCGCCGCATGCTCTCCGCGTTCGGCAACCTCTACGTGCGCCTGCTGCTGGGCATCTCCGTACGCGACTCGACCGCGGGCTACCGCCTCTTCCGGCGTACGACGCTGGAGAAGATCGACCTGACCAGCGTCAACGTGACCGGCTACGTCTTCCAGACCGACCTCGCCTGGCGGACCCTGCAGAGCGGCCTCGTCGTCCGGGAGGTCCCGATCGAGTTCATCGAGCGGGTGCGCGGTCAGTCGAAGATGAGCCGCTCGGTCGCTGTCGAGTCACTCCAGCGGATCACCTGGTGGGGGCTGAAGCAGCGGGCCACCCGCGTGCGCGGTGCCTTGCGCTCCGTGCGACGCTGAAGGGGTGACCTCCTCCGTACGCCGGGTCCCCGGCTGGCTGCTCGCCCTGCTCTTCATCGGCGTGCCGCTGCTCGAGCTGATCGTGATCGTCCGGGTCGGCCAGACCATCGGCGTCGGCTGGACCATCCTGCTGCTGATCGTCGACAGCATCGTCGGGGCCTGGCTCCTCAAGCGCGAAGGCGGCCGGGCCCTCACGGCGCTCGGCACGGCGTTCTCCTCGGGTCGGATGCCGGCACGGGAGATCGCCGACGGCATGCTCATCCTCGTCGGTGGCGTGCTGATGCTGACGCCCGGCTTCCTCTCCGACGTGCTGGGCTTCCTGTGCATCCTGCCGATGACCCGGCCGCTGGCGCGGGGCCTGCTGACCCGGTTCGTCGCCACACGCCTGGTCGTGGTGCCCGGCGGGGCGTTCCCCGGTGGTCCCTTCTCAGGCGGCAGCACGTTCCCCGGGAGCACGCCGCCCGGAAATGGACCGCGACCCCGCCCCGGCGGCCACGGTGACGTGGTGCAGGGCGAGGTCGTGGAGGACTGACGCAGTCAGTCGTCGACTCAAGCGTTGGCCTTCTTCTTGGCCTTGCTCGGACGGTGCAGGTGCGCCGGCCCGATCTCGCCGCCTCGGAGCAGCTCGAGCCGCTCGGTGAGGATGTCCTCGAGCTCCTCGACGGAGCGACGCTCGAGCAGCATGTCCCAGTGCGTGCGGACCGGCTTCTCGGCCTTCTCCTCGGGCAGGATGCCGGCGGCGCTCAGCGCGACCGTGCCGCAGCGCGGGCACTCCCACTGAGCGGGGATGTCGGCCTCGACCGACATGGTGATCTCGAAGAAGTGCCCCTGCGGACAGTTGTAGCCGACCTGCTGGCGTGCGGCGAACTCGATCCCGCGCTCGTCCTCGAAGCTCTGGCCTCCGAGACGAGCCCCACGCAGCGTGCGCTCTGCCATTGCTACCTCCGACGTTGACGGTGGGTGTTACCCGTTGGAATGGTCTCGGTGATGGGACGGACGGACCGTGCTTCCATGACGCGAGGAGGGGACACCAGTTGGTGTTCTTGCCCTCCAACGTACGCCGGTGCGCAAGGATTCCCGGCTCACGAGTTACCGGCCTCACGCATGCCACGCGCGGTGTCGACCCGGAGGAGCAGCGCCCCGCCGATCACGAAGAAGGCGATCAGGGCGAAGATCGCCGGCCGGTAGGAGTCGGTGATCTGGTAGACGAGGCCGAACGTCAGCGTGCCGAACCACGAGGTTCCCCGGTCCATCGCGTGGTAGAAGCTGAAGAACTCGCCCTCCCGGCCGCGTGGGATCAGCAGCGAGAAGTAGGAGCGGGCCAGCGCCTGCGTGCCGCCCAGCACGATGCCGATCGCCACCCCCATCGCGAGGAACGGCACGAGCGCCTTCTCGGGAAGGAAGAGCGCGACGGTCACGATCAGCATCCAGACGACCAGCCCGCCGAGGATCACCCGCTTCGCACCGACTCGTGCCGCCAGGCGCCCGAAGAGAAGCGCGCCGAAGAAGGCGACGAACTGGACGAGGAGGATCGTGCCGATCAGCACCGAGGTGCCGAAGCCGAGCTGCTTCTCGCCGTACGTCGAGGCGGCGTAGATGACCGTCTGGATCCCGTCGTTGAAGAAGAGATAGGCCAGCAGGAAGGTCAGCGCCATCGGGTAGTTGCGCAGGTCCTTGAGCGTCGCCCAGAGCTGCCCGAAGCTCGCCCGCACCAGTCCGCCGAAGCCACTCGAAGTGTCTCCGTCGGTCGAGCCTGACGGGACCAGGTGCACCGGCGGGTGGTCCTGCAACCCGAGCAGGGGTACGACGGTGAACGCCGCCCACCAGACCGCGGCGGCGAGCATCGACAGGCGGACCGCCATCTCCTCGGTCAGCCCGAAGGTGTCGTGCAGGAGCACGACGGCGAGGGTGATCGCCAGCAACAGACCGCCGCCCAGGTAGCCGAAGGCCCAGCCTCGCGAGCTGACGCGATCGCGATCTGCCTCGTCGGCGATGAGCGGCAGGAAGGCGTCGTTGACGGTCCCCGAGGCACCGAGACAGATGTTGGCGATGACCATCGACACCGCCCCGACCTGCCAGTTGCCGTCGACGGCGAAGAAGAGGAGCGCACCCGCAGCAGCACCGGCCCAGGCGAAGCCGGCGAGGAGCCGGCGCTTGTGCGTGGTGCGGTCCGCGATCGCCCCGACGAGCGGGAGCAGGAGTGCCGAGAGGATCGTCGACGCCGTCACGACGAAGGACGGCAGCGCTCCCGGGGCGACGGCGCCGCCGAAGAGCCGGATCGGGTCGGCGTCCTCGGCCACCGAGATCAGGTACGGCGCGAAGAGAACCGTCTGGACGCTGGTCACGAAGGCACTGTTGGCCCAGTCGTACCAGTACCAGGCGCGCTGCTCGCGCCGCTGCGCCAGCGGGCGGAGGTCTGCGATCGCGCTCATGACGCGTCCTTGTCGTCGGCGGGATGCTCGTCCGGGTCCTGGCCATGGGGCCAGACGCCGAGATCGGTGAGGACCTCGCGCAGGACGTCAGTGCGGTCGGTGAAGATGCCGTCGACGCCCATCGCATGGAGCCGGCGGATCTCGTCGGCGTCGTCGACCACCCAGACATGGACCTCAGCGCCCGCGGCGTGGGCCTTCCGGACGAACGCCGGCGTCACCACCGTGATGAACCGGCGGTGCCGCACGGGCACCTGCAGGGCGATCGGCTTGCGCCCGACCAGGCGAGCCGCGATGCGGCCGCTGGGCGCGAGGAGGTACGCCGCGATCTCGAGCGGGTGTGCGGACGTCGGCACCGCGCCGCCCGTGAGCTGGCGGAACTCCCGGAGTGCGCTCCGCGAGAAGGAGCCCACGATGAGCCGGTCCTGCAGGTGCCGGTCGTTGACGAACCGCGCCAGGGGCCCCGCAGCCGCCCGCGACTTGATGTCGATGTTGAAGCGCACCTCCGGGAAGGCATCGACCAGCTCCTCCAGCGTCGGGACGGGCTCGCGTCCGCCGACGCGCGCGGACTGCACCTCGGCGTACGTGAGGTCGGCGATGGCACCGGAGAGGTCGGTGACCCGGTCGAGCTCGGCGTCGTGGAAGGCGAGGAGCACGCCGTCGCGGGTGACGTGGACGTCGGTCTCGAGATGGCGGTAGCCCAGCGCCACGGCGTGCCGGAACGCCGCCATGGTGTTCTCGAGGCCCTCGAGCTCGGGGTGGCGGGCACCGCCGCGGTGCGCGAACGGGATCATGCAGCCATCGTGGCAAAGATCCGGTCGCGCCACATGGAGCGACCTGCTCACATCACGACGAAGGAGGAGTACCTTCAGGCCATGGATGAGGAGTCGATGGCCTGTCCGCGCTGCGGGGCCGACATGGTGGAGCGCGGCGTCGGCCGCGCGGAGGTGAAGCAGTGTCCCGCGGGCCACGGCGTCTTCCTGCAGCGGATGGACCTCAGCGCGCTGATCGACGCGGAGCGCTCGTGGCACGAGTCGGACGGCCGCCACACGATGGCCATCCCGCGGATCACCGCCGGCATGACGGCACCGCCGCCCAAGCCCCCGCGGGCCCCGGCGTGGATCGCCACCCTCTTCGACTGAGCCCCCAACGCACACGAGCCCGTCGCGACCTGGTCGCGGCGGGCTCGTCGTACGTGCGCCTCGGAAATCAGATGTCGCGGAATCCCTGTTGCGACACGTCTTGCGGGGCTCGCCTCCACAACACCTCGCTGCGCTCGGCGTGGCTCCGGCTCACTCCTCAGATGTCGCGGAACGGCACGATGTTGGCACCGAGCTCGTTGAGCCGCTCGGCGAGGTCCTCGTAGCCGCGGTGGATCACGTACGTCGAGCGGAGCACGCTGGTGCCCTTCGACGCGAGCATGGCGAGCAGGATGACGACAGCCGGGCGGAGCGCCGGCGGGCAGACGATCTCCGTGCCGGAGAAGTGCGTCGGACCGTCGACCAGCACCCGGTGCGGGTCGAGGAGCTTGACGTTGCCGCCGAGCTTGGTGAGCTCGGTGAGGTAGATGGCTCGGTTCTCGTAGACCCAGTCGTGGAGGAGCGTCTGACCCTCGGCAACCGCGGCGATGACCGCGAAGAACGGCAGGTTGTCGATGTTGAGACCGGGGAACGGCAGCGGGTGGATCTTGTCGAGCGGAGCCCGGAGCTTCGACGGCTTCGGCGTCAGGTCCACCAGGCGGGTGTGGCCGTTCTCCGCGAGGTACTCCGCGGAGATGTCGTAGCGCAGGCCCATCTCCTCGAGCGTGGCCAGCTCGATCTCCATGAACTCGATCGGCACCCGCTGGATGGTGATCTCGGACTCGGTGACGATCGCGGCAGCGAGCAGCGACATGGCCTCGATCGGGTCCTCCGACGGCGCGTAGTCGACGTCGACGTCGATCTCGGCGAGGCCGGTGACGGTCAGCGTGGTCGTGCCGACGCCCTCGACTGCGACGCCGAGGCGCTGGAGGTAGAAGCAGAGGTCCTGGACCATGTAGTTGGACGAGGCGTTGCGGATGACCGTCGTGCCCGGGTGCAGCGCGGCAGCCATCAGTGCGTTCTCGGTGACCGTGTCGCCACGCTCGGTGAGGACGATCGGGCGCGCCGGCTCGATGGCGCGGTTGACGCTGGCGTTGTAGGCGCCGTCCGTCGTCTTCACGGTGAGGCCGAAGGGCCGCAGGGCGGACAGGTGCGGCTCGACGGTGCGCTCGCCGAGGTTGCAGCCACCGGCGTAGGGGAGGGCGAACTCGTCCTCGCGGTGCAGCAGCGGGCCGAGGAACATGATCACCGAGCGCGTACGCCGTGCGGCGGCCTCGTCGATGTTCGACAGGTCGAGGGTGGCAGGCGGGATGATCTCGAGGTCGTTGTCCTCGTTGAGCCAGCGGGTCTGCACGCCGAGGCTCTCGAGGACCTCGATCAGCCGGTTGACCTCCTCGATGCGCGCGACCTTGCGGAGCGTCGTGCGGCCCTTGTTGAGCAGGGAGGCACAGAGCAGGGCGACGCCGGCGTTCTTGGAGGTCTTCACGGCGATCGTGCCGGAGAGCTTGGTCGGGCCGGTGATGCGCAGGTGCGTCGGGCCGGCGCCGAGCGAGACGATCTCGGAGTCGAGCGCGGCGCCGATGCGGGCGAGCATCTCGAGCGAGAGGTTCTGGTGGCCCTTCTCGATCCGGTTGACGGCGGACTGGCTGGTGCCCAGGACGTCTGCGAGCTGCTGCTGCGTCAGGCCGCGGTGCTTGCGTGCGTCGCGGATCAGGTTGCCAATGCGTCCCAGGTAGTCCTCGGTCATGCGTCCAAGGTATCTCAGATATGAGATACGTCAACGACGCGCGCCACACGGTCAGGTGCTGGGGGAGGGCGGGATTCTCGCCCGCGTGGCAGGATCGCACCATGCGCGCCACGACGATCCACGGTCCCCGCGACATCCGCTTCGGTGAGGTCGAGGATCCCCACATCGAAAAGCCGACCGACGCGATCGTGAAGGTGGTCGCGGGGTGCATCTGCGGCTCGGACCTCTGGCCCTACCGCGGGGAGAACCCGATCACCGAGGGCAGCACGATCGGCCACGAGTGCGTCGGTGTCGTGGAGGAGATCGGCGCGGACGTCCGCGACGTCAAGGTCGGCGACTTCGTCGTCGTGCCCTTCGACCACTGCGACAACACCTGCGTCCACTGTGCCGCGGGCATGCAGTCCGCCTGCACCAACCTCGGCTTCACCGTCAGCGGCCAGGGGGAGTACGCCAGGGTCAACCAGGCCGACGGCTCGCTGGTCACGGTGCCCGGCACGCCGGACGCCTCGCTGATCCCGTCGCTGCTGGCCCTCTCCGACGTCATGCCGACGGGCTGGCACGCAGCCGTCGCGGCCGGCGTACGCGAGGGTGGCACGGCTGTCGTCGTCGGCGATGGTGCGGTCGGCCTGTGCGGCGTGCTGGCCGCGCGCCAGCTCGGTGCAGAGCGGATCATCGCGATGTCGCGCCACGAGCCACGTCAGGAGATCGCCAAGGCCTTCGGTGCCACCGACATCGTCGCGGTGCGCGGCAAGGAGGCGACTGCCGCCGTCCTCGAGATCACCGGGGGAGTAGGGGCAGATGCGGTCCTGGAGTGCGTCGGCACCGACACCTCGATGAAGACCGCCTTCCACGCCGCGCGCCCGGGTGCGACGGTCGGCTTCGTCGGCGTCCCGCACGGCGTCACCCTGCCGGTGGGCACGATGTTCGGCCGCAACGTCGGTCTGGCGGGCGGCATGGCACCGGTCCGCAGGTATCTGCCCGAGCTGCTCGGCCTCGTCCTCGACGGCTCCATCGATCCGGGCAAGGTCTTCGACATGACCCTGCCCCTCGACCAGGTCGCCGAGGGCTACCTCGCGATGGACGAGCGACGGGCGATCAAGGTCCTCCTGCAGCCGTGAGCGACCTGGTCATCGGCCCCGACGACCTCTCGCACGCCGCGGTCCGGGCACTGCTCTCGGAGCACCTCGAGGACATGTACGCCACCTCGCCGCCCGAGTCGGTCCACGCGCTCGACCTGGAGGCGCTCCGGGCGCCCGACATCTCCTTCTACAGCGCGTGGGACGGCGAAACCCTGCTCGGCTGCGGCGCCCTGCGCGACCTGGGCGACGGCCACCTCGAGATCAAGTCGATGCGCGCGGCCCGCGACCATCGCGGACGCGGCACGGGCGCCGCGATCCTGCTCCACCTCCTCGACGAGGGCGTACGCCGTGGTGCGACGCGCATCTCGCTGGAGACCGGCGTCGAGCCGTACTTCGGGCCGGCGCGCCGGCTCTACCAGCGGCACGGGTTCGTGGAGTGTGCACCGTTCGGCGACTACGTCGCCGACCCCAACAGCGTCTTCATGACGCGCGAGCTGCCCTAGTCAGGGGGCCGCGGGTCAGAGATGCACGCTGCCGGGCGCATCCGGCGGAGTGCAGGTGCACTGGTCGCACGGCAGGTAGCGGTGGGCGGCGTGGCCGCACGCCGTGCACGGCAGGTCGTGGGTGAGGTGAACCGGATTCTCCTCATACGTGTCCCACATGGCAGCTCCTCGGACGTCCTGGTACCGGTGGGACGTCCGGCTCGCACCGGCGTGACGCAGTTCTCAGGCAAGTTCCACGAAGATTCCGCGGGCCCGGTCCTTGGCGACCTTGCCCGCGCCGAAGACGCGCCCGCTGATGGCCAGGTGGACCCCCGCGGGCAGCAGCTGGACCGCGGTCATGGCGGCCCCCAGGTTGTACGCCGCGTCGCTGGTCGCCATGGCTGCAGGCTGCATCGCCCCGGTCAGCACGACGGTCTGGTCCGCCGCAGCGAGATGCTCATCGAGGAACGCCGCCGTCTCGGGCATCGTGTCGGTGCCATGCGTGATGACCACGAGCCGACCCGGCAGCGCGTCGATCGCCGCACACAGGACAGCCCGGTCTGCGTCGGTCATGTCCAGGCTGTCGACCGCGAGCGCCGGCGTGACGTCGTACGTGTTGTCGGTGAGAACGGGGGAGAGGAGCGCATCGACGGCGGGCGGGCCGATCTCGAGCACACCCGAGAGGGAGTAGACCTTGTCGATCGTCCCACCGGTCGTGACGACGTGGATGTGCGGCATGCCGTGACGATATCCATCACCGCAGCCCGAACCACGTGCGGGTTGGCCGGGTCGGGGTTAGGTTGGCGAGGTCCACTAGCCACCATGCCGGGAGCCTGCACGATGTCACCGAGCCGTTCCGCGCTCCTGATCGCGGCTGGCGTGATCGCTCTGACGGCGTGCGAGCCGCTCGTCGAGAGCCCGCCGGAGGCAGCGGTCGCGCCCAGGACACCGAGCACAGCGGCCGTCACCCCGTCGGTGACGATCACGCCCACCGTGGCGCCGGTCCGGGAGCAGGCCTCGCGCGCCAGCGTCGGGCGGAGACTGTCGCCCACGCAGGTCGCGGCGATGTCACAGGCACGCACCAGCGTCACGGACGGCGACATCATGCGGCAGCTCGCCAACACCGCCGAGCGCATCGCGAAGAACCTCGCCGCGGGCCCCGCCGTACCCGCCCCGGCGAGTGTCCAGCCCGGCAGCAACCGCGCCCTCGGCTACCGGCTGATGATCGAGTTCGGCTGGCCGGCGAGTGAATGGCCGGCGCTCGACGCCCTGTGGCACCGGGAGTCCGGCTGGAACCAGTACGCCGAGAACCGATCATCTGGCGCCTACGGCATCCCGCAGTCGCTGCCGGCCACCAAGATGGCGGCCGTCGGACCCGACTGGAAGACCAACCCGGAAACCCAGATCCGCTGGGGCCTGGCCTACATCTGTGCGAGGTACGGCAGTCCTCGCGCTGCCTGGGCCCACTCGGAGAAGGTCGGCTGGTACTGACGGAGTCGCGGAGGGGTGGCGATCGGCGTTATGTCATGTGGCGCGAGGAAGACCCGGCGTTTGGTGCGCCCCGCACGCAATGGATGCGCGAGGGACGCACCAAATCGAAGGCCCTCATGCCGAGCACGTTCCGGCACAGGCGATCTGAGCGAGTCCCGCCACGCATCAATCCCGCCGAGCGGCTCGTCGGTCGCGGAGTTCGGGAAGGGCTCGACGCAGCGTGTCCGGTTACCTGGGCCTCACCACGCGTAGCGCCGTAAACTGGTAATCACGGGAGTTGGGGGAGCGGGAGTACGCCAGCCGTGCCCACCTCGGCATGGATCGCACGGTCGGTTGCATGGGCCTGATCCACGTGACGATTCCAAGGGCCCCGGCCGGGGTTACAGTCGAACCATGGACACGATGCGCACCCGGATGGACGGCGACCTGTTTGCTGCTGCCGAGTCCTACGGAGCTCTCAACTCACGCAGCGCGGCGGAGCAGATCGTCCACTGGGCTCGCATCGGGCGCGAGATCGAGTCGTCGCCCGAAGTCAGGCACCGTGAGATCGAGGTCGTCCTCGCAGGCGATGGAAATTACGACGCGCTCCGGGAGCACGAACAGGCCATCGTCCGGGCCACTTGGGACGATCGGCTCGCGCGCCGGCAGGGCTCACTCAACTTCGCCGAAGAGTTCCGCACAGCGGGTCTGGACTATGTCGAGGCTGACGAGCACGGCAACCTCATCCACGGAGCTGTCGCAGGCTGACGCGCGGCACCCCGAGTTCTGCATCGGTTGCTCGCAGACCAGCCCCCGGGATTGGCAAGTGCGGCGTCAACGCGTCAGATGCGGTCGAATTCAGGCTCTGCGATTTCGGACCAGGTAGACGAGGCCGGCGA
>NZ_DATIHB010000128.1:0-1531 GCF_035481145.1 Nocardioides sp.
GGGAACGCCGACGAGCGGTGCATGAAGGGGATTCGCTGCGGGCGATATCCCCCTCACGCACCGCTCGCGGAGCGGGTGCGGCTCAGTGACCGTGCTTGATCGCGGTGCGCAGGTCCTTGTTGAGCTGCGAGATCACGTCGAGCGGGATCTCCTTGGGGCAGGCCGCGGTGCAGGCGCCGATGTTGGTGCAGCCGCCGAAGCCCTCGTGGTCGTGCTGGGCGACCATGTTGACGACGCGCTCGTCACGCTCGGGCTGGCCCTGGGGGAGCAGGCCGAGGTGCGTGACCTTGGCTCCCATGAACAGCGACGCCGAGCCGTTGGGGCAGGCGGCGACACAGGCTCCGCAGCCGATGCAGGTCGCGACGTTGAACGCGCGGTCGGCGTCGTCCTTGGGCACGGGCACCGAGTGGGCCTCGGGCGCCGAGCCGGTGTTCACCGACACGAAGCCGCCGGACTGGATGATGCGGTCGAAGGCACCGCGGTCGACGACGAGGTCCTTGACGACCGGGAAGGCGTCCGAGCGCCACGGCTCGACGGTGATCGTCTCGCCGTCCTTGAACGAGCGCATGTGCAGCTGGCAGGTCGTGGTGACCTCCGGTCCGTGCGCGTCGCCGTTGATCATCAGCCCGCACATGCCGCAGATGCCCTCGCGGCAGTCGGAGTCGAACGCGATCGGCTCCTCGCCCTGGTCGTTGAGCTGCTCGTTGAGCACGTCGAGCATCTCGAGGAACGACATGTCGGGGGACACGTCGGAGAGCTGGTAGGTGTGCATCGCCCCGGCGGACGAGGCGTCCGGCTGGCGCCAGATCTTCAGGGTCAGGTTCATGCTCACTTGTAGCTCCGCTGCTTCATCTCGATGGCCGTGTAGACCAGGTCTTCCTTGTGCAGGACGGGGATGGAGTCCTCGCCGGCCCACTCCCACGCGGCGACGTACGCGAACTCGTCGTCGTGGCGCAGCGCCTCGCCGTCCTCGGTCTGGGACTCACCGCGGAAGTGGCCGCCGCAGGACTCGCGGCGGTTGAGGGCGTCGATGCACATGAGCTCGCCCAGCTCGAAGAAGTCGGCGACGCGGCCGGCCTTCTCCAGCGACTGGTTGAGCGTCTCGGAGCTCCCGAGGACCTTCACGTTGCGGTAGAAGTCCTCCTTGAGCGAGCGGATCAGGTCGATGGCCTTCTTCAGGCCGGTCTCCGTCCGCTCCATGCCGCAGTACTCCCACATGATGTTGCCGAGCTCGCGGTGGTAGGAGTCGACGCTGCGGGTGCCGTTGACGGACAGGAAGTGGTCGATGCGGCCCTGGACCGACTCGCGCGCCTCGACGACGGCGGGGTGGTCCTCGGTGATCGCCTCGAACGGCCCGTCCGCGAGGTAGTCGCGGATCGTGTGCGGCAGGACGAAGTAGCCGTCGGCCAGGCCCTGCATCAGCGCCGAGGCGCCGAGGCGGTTGGCGCCGTGGTCGGAGAAGTTGGCCTCACCGGTGACGAACAGGCCCGGGATCGTGGACTGGAGGTCGTAGTCGACCCACAGGCCGCCC
>NZ_DATIHB010000129.1:0-2357 GCF_035481145.1 Nocardioides sp.
GGTCACGCCAGGCGCCGGGCACCCGCACCACGTGGTCGGCGAGGGCCGTGCTCGCGCCGAGGACGCCGAGGAGCCGGTCCGCTGTCGCCGGGTCGTCGACCAGCGTCGTCAGCAGGGCGTCACGATCCTCAGCGTCGGCGAGCTCCAGCAGTGACGCCAGCGCCGCGTCGGGGTCGGCGCTGCGGCCGAGCGCGTCGCGCAACCCGTCGGCGTACGGTCCGAGGGCGGTGAGCCCGGCCACGGCCTCGTCGACGCGCTGGAAGCCGAGCCGGAGCAGGGTGCTCCGGTCGGTCCGGCGATCGGTGGGGCTCACGCCACCAACCTAGGCCGTGTGGTCAGAGCAGCGGCAGCATCTGGTCACGCTCGTACTGCGTGACCTGGGCCCGCCACTCCTCCCACTCCTTGCGCTTGTTGCGCAGGAAGAAGTCGTAGACGTGCTCTCCGAGGGTGTCGGCCAGCAGCTCCGACGACTCCGCGACCTCGATCGCCTCCGAGAGGCTGTTGGGCAGCGGACGGATGCCGAGCGCGCGGCGCTCGCGGTCGGAGAGCGCCCAGACGTCGTCCTCCGCCTCACGCGGGAGCTCGTAGCCCTCCTCGATGCCCTTGAGGCCGGCGGCGAGGATCACCGCGAAGGCGAGGTAGGGGTTGCAGGCCGGGTCGATCGTGCGCAGCTCGATGCGGGTCGACTGGCCCTTGTTGGGCTTGTACATCGGCACGCGGACCATCGCCGAGCGGTTGTTGTGGCCCCAGCAGATGTACGACGGGGCCTCACCGCCGCTGACCAGCCGCTTGTAGGAGTTGACCCACTGGTTGGTGACGCAGGTGATCTCGGCCGCGTGGTGCAGGATGCCGGCGATGAAGCGACGACCGGTCTCGGAGAGCTGGTACTCCGCGCCGGCCTCGTAGAAGGCGTTCTGGTCGCCATCGAAGAGCGAGACGTGGGTGTGCATGCCCGAGCCCGGGTGCTCACTGAACGGCTTGGGCATGAAGCTCGCCCAGATGCCCTGGCCCAGCGCCACCTCACGGATGACGGTGCGGAAGGTCATGATGTTGTCGGCCGTGCTCAGCGCGTCGGCGTAGCGCAGGTCGATCTCCTGCTGCCCGGGGCCGCCCTCGTGGTGGGAGAACTCCACCGAGATGCCCATCGCCTCGAGCATCGTGATCGCCTCGCGGCGGAAGTCGGCGCCGAAGGACTGCGCGGTGTGGTCGAAGTAGCCGCTGCGGTCGACAGGGCTGGGGCGCTTGCCCTTCTGGTAGTTCTCCTTGAAGAGGTAGAACTCGATCTCGGGGTGCGTGTAGAAGGTGTAGCCCTTCTCCGCGGCCTTGCCGAGGGTCCGCTTGAGCACGTGTCGCGGGTCGGCGTACGACGGGGAGCCGTCGGGCATCTGGATGTCGCAGAACATGCGGGCGGTCGCGCGACCGTCGTCGTGGCCACGCCACGGCAGGATCTGGAACGTCGACGGGTCCGGCACGGCGAGCATGTCGGACTCGTGGACCCGGGCGAAGCCCTCGATCGCGGAGCCGTCGAAACCGATGCCCTCCTCGAAGGCGCCCTCGAGCTCGGCCGGGGCCACCGCGACGGACTTCAGCGAGCCCAGGACGTCGGTGAACCAGAGGCGCACGAACCGGACGTCGCGCTCTTCGAGTGCGCGGAGAACGAAGTCTTCCTGCTTGCCCATGGCCACACCCTATTGCCTCGCACCCACCGAGCGGCGGAGGCGTCGGTCGGGTTCCCGGAAAACCTGCTCTGACCTGCAGAAATGGAGACTTCCGACTCCTTGTGGGAGGGCGCGGACAGGTCTACCGTCGAAGTGAACCTTCCCAAGACCTGGGGAGCTCTCGAAAGGAACAGAGCCATGGCACTCACCCACGCCATGCACGACATGCGCAACGACATGCGGGACGAGATGCACGACCTGGCGCACATCGCCGAGGTCGACGGTGCACGCCAGGGATACCTCGCCATGTGGGGCACCTTCATGCTGCTCCCGCTGGTCTACGGCCTCGACAAGTTCGCCGGCTTCATGAACGTCGCCTGGGGCGACTTCCTCGCCTCCTGGGTCCACGACGTCCTCCCGGGCACCGACAACACCGAGCTCTACACGCTCGGTGTCATCGAGCTCGCGATCGTTGCGCTGGTCTTCTTCATGCCACGCGTCGGCGGCGACGTCGCCGCGGTCTACCTGGTCCTCTTCGCGATCAACTTCTTCGCGATGGACGGCATGGCGCTCTTCGGCATCGGCTCGCTCGCCCTCGCGTTCTGCGCTCTGGCGATGGCACGCATGTCCACGACCTGGCACCACCACGACGGCTGAGCCTCGGGCTCGCCGCCTCTGATCCCAGGCCCGGCTCCCCCC
>NZ_DATIHB010000130.1:0-2889 GCF_035481145.1 Nocardioides sp.
GACGAGCAGTCTCGGCTCGTCTCCTGAAGGCTGACGATGGGACGGCCACCGATGCCCATCGGGACGTGGGGCCTGATCCGCACCTATCCCGTGGCGCACGACGAGCATGGCAAGCCAACGCGCTTCCGCGCCATGGCGATGTTCCGAGACTTCGATGGGGTCACGCTGTCGTTACAAGCACGCGGCAAGACGGCCACGCAAGCCAGCCAGAACCTGAGGCTGCGGCTGCAGAACAGGGCGCGTGCCGGAGCCGGAGGAGACCTCAACGGCATGACCCGCTTCTCGGCCGCGGCGGAGGTCTGGATGTCCCGCATGGAGGAGATGGTCGCGGACGGGCGGCGATCATCCGGCACCGTCGAGACCTATCGACGCCAGCTGAAGAACCACGTCCTGCCCGCGTTGGGGGAGGTGCTACTGGTCGAGATCACGCCTCCGATGGCTGACCGAGTGATCGGAACCTTCAAGCGGGAGATCAGCCCGGCCAGTGCACGCAGTTGCCGTAGCGTGATCTCGGGTGTGCTCGGTCTCGCGGTGCGGCACGGGGCGATCCCGGCCAACCCGGCGCGCGAGATCGAGCGGATCGAGTCGAGGCCGCGCAAGGAGCCTCGTGCGTTGACGCCTGCGGAGCGGGTAGAGCTGCTGCGCCGGCTCCGGGCGGACGAGAAGGGGGCGTCGCGACCTGCCCGACCTGGTGTTCTTCATGCTGGCGACCGGGTGTCGGATCGGTGAGGCCCTGGCCGTGGTGTGGTCCGAGGTCGACCTCGAAGCGGGCGCGGTCGAGATCAGCAGCACTCTCATCCGCGTCAAGGGCGAGGGACTGCTCCGGAAGGGGACGAAGAGCCGGGCGGGGGAGCGCACCCTCGCTCTCCCGATGAGTGCGGTTGCAGTCCTGAGGCGACGCTTCATGACCGGTGCACGTCTCGACCAGCCGGCGTTCCCCGACATCAATGGTGGGTTCCGTGACCCTGCCAACGTGCGCCGGGAGCTGCGGGCGGCGCGGGGTGACGAGGCGCTGGCGTGGATCACGTCGCACACGTTTCGGAAGACCGCGGCGACCATTCTCGACGAGGCGGCGCTGTCGGCCCGGCTGGTCGCCCACCAGCTGGGACACTCGCGGACGTCGATGACCCAGGACTACTACCTGGGCCGGAGGTCGGTCGACAACCAAGCCCCGGCGGCGTTGGAAGCGGCGTTAAGGGACACGCTCGACGATGAGTAAGCTGTGCGTTTCCTATGGCGAAAGCAAAAGGCCAGCGACCCGGTGGGCCGCTGACCTGCTTGTTTGTACGCCATCAGGGACTCGAACCCCGAACCCGCTGATTAAGAGTCAGCTGCTCTGCCAATTGAGCTAATGGCGCGTGCCGGTGAAGCGGGGACAACTTTACCAGCGGGGACCTCGCGCGAGAAATCGAGGACTACAGGCCGGCCAGCACCGCCTGGGCCGCGTTGTGGCCGCCCAGCCCGGAGACCGCACCGCCCCGTCGGGCGCCGGAACCGCACAGCATCACGACGTCGTGCTCGGTCTGCACCCCCCACTGCTGTGCGGGGGTGTCGAGGCGGGCCCGGTTGGGCGCCCATGGCCAGTCGAGGTCACCGTGGAAGATGTGGCCGCCGGGCATGGCGAGGTCGCGTTCGACGTCCTGGGGGATCTTCACCTCGAGGCAGGGGCGCCCGTCGGCGTCCTTGGCGAGGCAGTCGGCGAGGGGCTCGGCTAGGTGCTCCTCGAGGGCTGCGATGGCGCGTTCCACGGCCAGCTTCCTGGCACCCTCCGGGTCGTCCGCGAAGAGGTCGGCCGGGGTGTGCAGCCCGAAGTAGGTGAGCGTGTGCGCCCCCGTGCCGGCCAGGTCGCCGAGGATGGAGGGGTCGGTGAGGGAGTGACAGTAGACCTCGCCGGGCATCCGGCTCGGGATCCTTCCTGCCGCGGCTTCGGCGTACGCCTGCTCGAGCTCGCTGAAGTCCTCCGCGAGGTGCAGCGTGCCCGCGAAGGCGACCTCCGGGTCGAGGCCCGACGTGAGCCGGGGGAGCCGGTCGAGCAGGAAGTTGATCTTGAGCTGGGAGCCGCTCGGCTTGGTCTCGGCGTCCTCGCCCTCGCCCAGGAGGATGCGCAGCACCCACGGCGCGACACCCGACAGCACGCGGCGGCCGGTGATGGTGTGTGAGCGCATGCCGTCGTGCCAGGTCACCTCGGCCGAGTCGTCCCCCGGCACGATGCGGCTCACCCCCGCGCCGGTGACGATCCGGGCGCCCGCGCCGGCGGCCGCCCTCGCCAGGGCGTCGGTCACGGCGCCCATCCCGCCGACCGGCACCCGCCACTCGCCGGTGCCGTTGCCGATCAGGTGGTAGAGGAAGCAGCGGTTCTGGACCAGTGACGGGTCGTCGAGCGACGCGAACGTGCCGATCAGGGCGTCGGTCGCGACCACGCCGCGCACGGTGTCGTCGGTGAAGCGGGAGCGTACGGCGGCGGCGAGGGGTCGGCCGACCACGTCCTGCCAGGTCTGCGGGTCGACCGCCTCGCGCACCGCGCGCTCGTAGGGGAGCGGCTCCATGAGGGTCGGCGCCACGACCTCGGTGATCTCGGCCACGTCGGCGTAGAACCGGCACCACGCGTCGTACTCGTCCTCCCCGCCGGTGAGCTCGCGGAACGACCGCCGGGTCGCCTCGCCCTCCGGCCGCTCGACGAGGAGTGCTCCGTGCCGGCCGTTCCGGACCCAGGGCGTGCACGACGCGGTGGAGCGGGACGCCAGCCGCAGGTCGAGGCCCAGGTCCTCCACCAGGCGCGTCGGCATCAGGCTGACGAGGTAGGAGTAGCGGGAGAGGCGTGCCGGGTGCCCCGCGAACGGAACGACCGAGACCGCCGCGCCACCGGTGTGGGGGAGGCGCTCGAGCACC
>NZ_DATIHB010000131.1:0-5936 GCF_035481145.1 Nocardioides sp.
GCCCAGGTCGCCGAGGCAGCGACGCTGCTGGCCCCCGCGGCCCTCGACGCGTCGATGCCGCACCCCAACCTCGTCGCCTTCCGCGAGGCAGCCATGGGGGAGCACGTCCTCCAGGCGGTCTTCGTCGCCGACCTCGCCGACCCGGTCACGTCCGACGTCGACGCCGCCCTCCGGGCCGCCTGCGGACCCGCCACGTGAGGCGCCCGGCCCTCGTCCTCTGCGCCTTCGCGCTCGTCGCCGCGCTCGCGCTCGGGCAGGCGACGGGCTCCAGCGAGCCGGTCGGCTCGGCGAGCCTCGCGGCCGCTGCGGAGAAGGCGGCAGCGAAGCCCGTCGAGCGTCCCGAGCTGCTCGACGGCCGGGTCTTCGTGGCGTACTACGGCACCGTCGGGACCCCCGTGCTGGGCGTCCTCGGAGAGTCGGCGCCGGAGCACGCCATGGCCCGCGTGCAGCGCGCCGCCGCGCCGTACCGCCGCAACGGGCTGCCGGCGCAGCCGGTCTTCGAGCTGATCGTGACGATCGCCGATGCGGTCCCGGGCCCGGACGGCGACTACAACCACGACGTCCCCGTGGCCGCCGTACGCCGCTGGGTCGAGGCCGCGCGCGAGTCGGGCGCCCTGCTCGTCCTGGACGTGCAGCCCGGACGCGCCTCGTTCCCCAGTGTGGTGAAGCGGTGGACCTGGGCGCTGCGCGAGCCCCACGTCGGGCTCGCGATCGACCCCGAGTGGCGCATGCACGGCAGCCAGGTGCCGGGGCGCGTGATCGGCGCGGTCTCGACGTGGGAGGTCAATGCGACCTCGCAGTGGCTGGAGGGACTCGTCGAGGCCAACGGGCTGCCGCAGAAGCTCTTCCTGGTCCACCAGTTCCGTCGCGACATGCTCCGCGGTGCGCACCCGGTGCGGGACCGCCGCTTCCTCGCGGAGATCCAGCACGTCGACGGCTTCGGCACGCCGCGCGAGAAGCTCGCGACCTATGCCGCGGTCGCCCGGCCGCGTGAGTTCCGCATGGGATTCAAGCTCTTCTACGACGAGGACCGGCCGCGGCTGACGGCCGCGCAGGTCCTGCGCATCCGGCCCCGGGTGGACTTCGTCAGCTTCCAGTAGCACGGTGGAGCCCATGACGGACCTCATCGACAAGACCGCCTTCGACGCAGCCGGCCTCGACGACTGGCGCCACCTGCTCAACGCGCTGCACGCGCGCTACGACCCCGGCTCGTACGCCGCCGGCCTTGCGCTGGTCGCGGCGATCGGCGCCGCGGCGGAGGAGCTCGACCACCACCCCGACCTCGACCTGCGGTGGGGCCACGTCAACGTCAAGGTCACCAGCCACGACAGCGGGGGAGTGACCACGCGCGACCTCCGGCTGGCCCACCGGATCACCGAGATCGCCGCTGCGGCTGGAGCGGTGGCCCGGCCCGAGCGGGTGCAGCGGGTCGAGGTCGCGCTCGACACCGCCGACTGGCAGCGGATCCGGCCGTTCTGGAAGGCGCTGCTCGACGGCAGCGACAACCCCAGGCTCCCGGACGAGGTCATCGACCCGGATGGTGCGATGCCGACGCTGTGGTTCCAGGGGGCCGACGAGCACGAGACCCCGCGGCAGCGATTCCACCTCGACGTCCACGTGCCGCGTGACGTCGCCGAGACACGGGTCGCGGCGGCGCTCGCGGCAGGTGGCACGCTGGTCAGCGACGCCGACGCTCCCGGCTTCGTCGTGCTCGCGGACCCCGACGGCAACAAGGCGTGCGTCTGCACGGGCTGGCGCTGACCGACGTCGCCGAGGCGGCGCAAACCTGCACGGCGCCCGCCGGAATGTGGGACCGGCGTACCGGAGTATGGGACGCCCGCCATACTGGCTTGACGCCTCCTTACCCGGCAGCGAACCTTTACGCATGCGGACTCTTCTCGTACGCACGCGACGCGTGGGCTGAAACGGACACAATCCCGATCACTCCATGCGTCATCCCCTCGTTGCCGGCAGGCCGAGGGGTTTTTTGTTGGAAAGACACGGCAGACAGGAAGCACGATGAGCGAGAGCGTGACCGGCGCGCAGAGCCTGGTGAAGGCTCTGGAGCACGCGGGAGTCGAGGACATCTTCGGCTACCCCGGCGGCGCCATCCTCCCGGCGTACGACCCGCTCTTCGACAGCAAGATCCGCCACATCCTCGTGCGCCACGAGCAGGGTGCCGGCCACGCTGCCGAGGGCTACGCCTCCGCCAGCGGGAAGGTCGGCGTCTGCATGGCGACCTCGGGCCCGGGTGCGACCAACCTGGTCACTCCGATCGCCGACGCCTACATGGACTCCGTGCCGATGGTCGCGATCACGGGCCAGGTGCCCGAGGCGCTGATCGGCACCGACGCCTTCCAGGAGGCGGACATCCGCGGCATCACGATGCCGATCACCAAGCACAACTTCCTCGTCACCGACGCGGCGCAGATCCCGCGGACGATCGCCGAGGCGTTCCACCTCGCCTCGACCGGCCGTCCCGGCCCGGTCCTCGTCGACGTCACCAAGTCCGCGCTGCAGGCGACCACGTCGTTCCAGTGGCCGACCGAGATCACGCTGCCGGGCTACCGCCCGGTGACGCGTCCCCACGCGAAGCAGATCCGCGAGGCCGCCCGCCTGATCCTCGCCGCCCGCAAGCCGGTGCTATACGTCGGCGGCGGCACGATCCGTTCGCGTGCCCACAAGGAACTCCGTGTCCTGGCCGAGCTGACTGGTATCCCGGTCGTCACGACGCTGATGGCCCGCGGCGCGTTCCCCGACAGCCACCCGCAGCACCTGGGCATGCCGGGCATGCACGGCACGGTGTCCGCGGTGGCCGCCCTGCAGAAGTCCGACCTGATCATCAGCCTCGGCGCCCGCTTCGACGACCGCGTCACCGGCGACCTCTCGACGTTCGCGCCGGGTGCGCTGATCATCCACGCCGACATCGACCCGGCGGAGATCGGCAAGAACCGTCACACCGACGTCCCGATCGTGGGCGACATCAAGGAGGTCCTCACCGACCTCATCGCGCTGCTCAAGGCTGATGGCCAGCAGGGCGACTACGAGGGCTGGGTCGCCTTCTGTGCGGGGCTCAAGAAGCAGTACCCCCTCGGCTACGACACCCCGGCGCAGGGCCTCGCGCCGCAGTACGTCATCGAGCGCCTCGGCGCGATCTCCGGTCCGGAGTCGATCTTCGCGGCCGGTGTCGGCCAGCACCAGATGTGGGCGGCGCAGTTCATCTCCTACGAGCACCCCAACACCTGGCTCAACTCCGGAGGCGCCGGCACGATGGGCTACTCCGTGCCCGCGGCCATGGGCGCGAAGGTGGCCTGCCCCGACGCGACCGTCTGGTCGATCGACGGCGACGGCTGCTTCCAGATGACCAACCAGGAGCTCGCCACCTGTGCGATCGAGGACATCCCGATCAAGGTCGCGGTCATCAACAACGACAACCTGGGCATGGTCCGCCAGTGGCAGACGCTCTTCTACTCGGAGCGCTACTCCAACACCGACCTCCAGGCCCACGGCAAGCAGGTCCGCATCCCCGACTTCCCCAAGCTCGCAGAGGCCTACGGCTGCGTCGGCCTCTCCTGCGAGTCGGCGGGCGACGTCGACGCGACGATCAAGAGGGCCATGGAGATCGACGACCAGCCGGTCGTGATCGACTTCCGGGTCCACAAGGACGCCATGGTCTGGCCGATGATCGCCGGTGGCGCCAGCAACGACGAGATCCAGTACGCGCGCGACCTCGCGCCCAAGTTCGACGAGGATGACCTCTGATGGCCCGTCACACCCTCTCCGTCCTGGTCGAGAACAAGCCGGGCGTCCTCACGCGCATCGCCGCGCTCTTCAGCCGTCGTGGCTTCAACATCGACTCGCTGGCCGTGGGCCCGACCGAGCACAGTGACGTCTCCCGCATGACGATCGTCGTCAACGTCGAGGAGACCCCGCTCGAGCAGGTCACCAAGCAGCTCAACAAGCTGATCGAGGTGCTCAAGATCGTCGAGCTCGACGGCACCGCGTCGGTCAACCGCGAGCTGCTCCTGGTCAAGCTGAAGGCCGACGCCGACACGCGTGGCCAGGTCCTCGACGTCGTCCAGCTCTTCTCGGCCGATGTCGTCGACGTGGCCCCGGACGCGGTGACCGTGCAGCTGGTCGGCAGCAGCCAGCGGCTGGCCGACTTCCTCAAGGTCGTGGAGCCCTTCGGCATCCGCGAGCTGGTCCAGTCGGGCATGGTCGCGATCGGTCGCGGCCCCCGTTCGATCTCCGAGCGCACGCTGCGCCCGGTCGCCGTACCGACTCCGCCGCCCGCTGTCGGCTGAGTCACCCGCCGATCTTCAGCCGACTGAGTACCCCGCCGGCCTCCGGCCGGATGTTCCCCCTGACAATCACTACGTACAAACCCACCAGAAGGAGAGCCCATCGTGGCTGAGATGTTCTACGACGACGACGCCGACCTGACCCTGATCCAGGGCAAGCAGGTCGCTGTCATCGGTTACGGCAGCCAGGGCCACGCCCACGCCCTCAACCTGCGCGACTCCGGCGTCGACGTCCGCATCGGCCTCAAGGCCGACTCGAAGTCGATCGCCAAGGCCGAAGCCGAGGGCCTCAAGGTCCTCACGGTCGCCGAGGCCGTGGAGGAGGCCGACGTCATCGTCATCCTCGCTCCCGACCAGCACCAGCGGAAGATCTACGCCGAGGACATCAAGCCGCACCTCGCCGAGGGCGACACCCTCGTCTTCGGTCACGGCTTCAACATCCGCTTCGGCTACATCGAGGCCCCCGAGGGCGTCGACGTGATCATGGTCGCCCCGAAGGCCCCGGGTCACACCGTCCGTCGCGAGTACGTCGCGGGCCGCGGCATCCCGGACATCATCGCGGTCGAGAAGGACGCCTCCGGCAACGCGCTGGAGCTCGCGAAGTCCTACGCGAAGGCGATCGGCGGCACCCGCGCCGGCGTCATCATGACCACGTTCACCGAGGAGACCGAGACCGACCTCTTCGGTGAGCAGGCCGTCCTCTGCGGTGGCGTCTCGCAGCTCGTCATGTACGGCTTCGAGACCCTGACCGAGGCTGGCTACCAGCCGGAGGTCGCCTACTTCGAGTGCCTCCACGAGCTCAAGCTCATCGTCGACCTCATGTGGGAGGGCGGCATCGCCAAGCAGCGCTGGTCCGTCTCCGACACCGCCGAGTACGGCGACTACGTCTCCGGCCCGCGCGTCATCGACCCGTCGGTCAAGGAGAACATGAAGGCCGTCCTCGCGGACATCCAGTCGGGTGCCTTCGCGAAGCGCTTCATCGACGACCAGGACGCCGGCGCTCCGGAGTTCCTCGAGCTCCGCGCCAAGGGTGCTGCCCACCCGATCGAGGAGACCGGCCGCAAGCTCCGTGGCCTCTTCTCGTGGAAGCAGCAGGACGCCGACTACACCGAGGGTTCTGCGGCTCGCTGACGTCGCCTGAAGACTCCGTGAGGCCCCGGCCGAGGAAGAGCCACACCCACTCCGTGGGGCTCCTCGGCCGGGGCCTCACACATTCCCGCCGAAGCGGCGCGAACCTGCACGCGGCGTACGCCGAAGCGGCGCGAACCTGCAGGTTGCTCTGAAGGTTCGCGCCGCCTCGGCACGGATGTCGTGCAGGTTCGCGCCGCCTCGGCTCGGATGTGGTGCAGGTTCGCGCCGCCTCGCGCTACTTGATCTCGGTCTTCAGCACCAGCCGCAGGCCGACCAGGAGCGGCACGACGATCCAGACCAGCGTCGTCACACCGAGCTGGGCCCACTGCTCGCCCGTCAGGGTGCTGTCGAAGAGGAGGAAGCGGGTCTGGTTCAGGTCGAACCAACCGGCGTTCTCCGCCCACCACTGCTGCGACGAGGCGAGCGCGCCGGAGATGCCCGGCAGCACGAAGTTGACGACGAAGTAGCCGACGACCGCCGCGGGGGAGCTCCGGAACACGAGGC
>NZ_DATIHB010000132.1:0-14591 GCF_035481145.1 Nocardioides sp.
GGTCCGGCCGCGGCTTCGTCTACCTCGATGCCGACGGGCAGCGGCTCAGTGACGAGGAGATCGCACGCTGCAAGGCGCTCGTCATCCCCCCGGCGTGGAGTGACGTCTGGATCTGCGCACACGCACATGGTCATCTCCAGGCGGTCGGCACCGACGACGCCGGACGTCGGCAGTACCTCTACCACCCGGCGTGGCGCACGCGTCGCGACGCGGAGAAGTTCGAGCGGGTACGGGGCCTCGGCCAGCGCCTCCCGCGCATCCGCGACAGCGTGCGCGACGACCTCGCCCTCGACGGCCTCCCCCTCGAGCGGGCATGTGCCTGCGCGTTCCGCCTCATCGACCTCGGCTACTTCCGCATCGGCAACGACGTCTACGCCGACGAGCACGGCAGCTTCGGCCTGACCACGCTCGAGGTGGAGCACGTCCGCCGACGCAACGGCAGCCTCCTCTTCGAGTTCACCGGCAAGTCCGGGGTCGAGCACGCGATCGAGATCGCCGACCCGCTCGTCGTCGACGCCGTCGCGGCGATGCGCCGGCGGCGGGGAGCCCGGCAGCTCCTCGCATGGCGTGACGGGAGCCGCTGGCGCACGCTCGACCCCGCCACGGTCAACGCCTACGTCCGCGAGGTGACCGGCCTCGACGTGACCGCGAAGGACCTCCGCACCTGGCACGCGACGGTCCTCGCGGCCGTGGCCCTCGCCGAGGCCGGGCCTGCGGAGACGGCCTCGGCCGGTCGGCGTACGGCTGCGGCGGCGATGCGCGAGGTCGCCGACTACCTCGGCAACACCCCCGCGGTGGCCCGGGCGTCGTACGTCGACCCGCGGTTCGTGGACGCCTGGGAGCAGGGCCGGACCATCGCGGCCACCACCCGTCGGACGTACGCCGATCCCGACGCCCGGCAGGCGGCCCTCGAGCGCGCCGTGGTCCGGCTCCTGGCGTGAGGACCGCGCACCGGGAACGGGTTCCACGGGTCTCTCGTCGGCGGTAGGTTGCGGAGGTGAGCACGCCCGCCCTCTTCGACCCCAAGCGACCCCTGGCGCAGCGGCGCCAGGCCGTCGTCAACCTCTGGGACTTCCTGGTCCGCCGCGGCATCGCGGACCTGACGCGGACCCCGAGCGAGGTCATCGACACCGGCCGGGCTCGCCGCCTCTCCCGCTACACGGCCAAGCGAGGCATCCCGGCAGTCGGCCTGCCGGTCCTCTTCGTGCCGCCCCTGGGGGCACAGTCGCTCTGCTTCGACCTGCGCCAGGGCTGCTCGCTGGCCGAGCACTTCCTGCTGACCGGTCGCACGACCTACCTCGTGGACTACGACGAGGTGAAGAGCGCCGACAAGGACCTCGGCATCGAGTTCTGGATCAACGACGTGATCCCGGAGGCGATCAAGCGTGTGTCGGCAGAGCACGACGGAGCTGACGTGCACCTGGTCAGCTGGTCGCTCGGCGGCCTGATGTCCGTGGGTGTCGCGGCGGTCCACCCGGAGCTCCCGATCGCGAGCGTGACCGCCGTCGGCAGCCCGTTCGACATGTCGAAGGTGCCGCTCATGCGGCCGCTGCGCTTCATCGGCCGGGCCACCGGCGGACGGATCGTCGGCACCGGCATCCGGGCGATCGGCTCGATCCCGTCGCCCATGGTCAGCCTGGGCTTCAAGGCGACCGCGATCCCGACGTACCTCCGCAAGCCGATGAAGATCTGGAGCAAGCGCGACGACCGCGACTTCCTCGCCCAGATCCAGGCGGTCGACGCGCTGATGAACAACATGCTCGCCTACCCCGGTCGTGCCACCCTCCAGGTCTACCTGCAGATGGCGATGCGCAACGAGGTCGCGACGGGCAAGGTCCAGGGGCCGAACCGCCTGGTCGACTTCGCCGACGTGCAGGTGCCGGTCATGGTCATCGGCGGCTCCGCCGACGTCCTCGCGCCGGTTCCCGCGGTGCACCACGCTGCCGCGATCCTGCCCAACAGCCCCGAGGTCCGCCTCGAGGTCGCCCCCGGTGGCCACCTCGGCGTGCTCACCGGTGCGATGGCCCACGCGACGAGCTGGAAGCACATGGACCAGTTCCTCGCCGACCACGACCTGGCCTGATCCGACGGGCCTTGATCCGGCGGGCTTGATCCGGCGGGCTTGATCCGTCGGGGCCCCGGCGTAGCGTCGGCCGCATGAGGATCACGGTCGTTCGCGGAGACATCACCGCCGAGCACGTCGACGCGGTCGTCAACGCCGCCAACAACCGCATGCGCGGCGGTGGGGGAGTCGACGGCGCCATCCACCGTGCGGGCGGGCCGGCCGTCCTGGCTGACTGTGTCGCGCGGTTCCCGCGCGGGCTCGCGACCGGTGATGCCGGGTGGACGATCGCGGGTGATCTGCCTGCGCGCTGGGTGATCCACACCGTCGGTCCCAACCGCCACGCCGGTGAGACCGATCGCGCGCTCCTCGTCTCCTGCTACCGCCGCTGCCTCGAGGTCGCCGACGAGCTGGGCGCGCGCAGCGTCGCGTTCCCGCTCGTGGGCGCCGGCGTCTACGGCTGGTCGGTCGAGGAGTCGCTCTCCGCTGCGCTCGAGGGTTTCGAGGCGGCCCCGACCGGGGTCGACGAGGCGCGGTTCGTGGCGTTCAGCGACCCGTCGTACGACGTGGTGACTGCTGCGCTGGCGTGAGCCGGCCCGTGGGTGCGCCGCCTCGCCCGAAGCACCACAGTTCAACGCGGCGCTCCACCGTGGCAGCGTGACGGAAGCCCCGCCGGGCGGGAAGTGTGGTGCTCCGTGCGCGGAGCAGCGCTGCTGTCGCTCGGTGCCCGAGATGACGAAGGGCCCGCCACCCTGGGGTGACGGGCCCGACGTACGCCGGAGCGTGGGCTCAGAGAGCGTCGACGACGTAGTCGATGGACTTCGTCAGCAGCTCGATGTCGCTCGGGTCGATCGCGGGGTACATCGCGATGCGGAGCTGGTTGCGGCCGAGCTTGCGGTAGGGCTCGGTGTCGACGACGCCGTTGGCGCGCAGCGTCTTGGCGACGACGGCAGCGTCGATGTCGTCGTTGAAGTCGATCGTGCCGATGACGAGCGAGCGCTCCTCGGCGTTCGCGACGTACGGCGTGGTGTAGGCGGTGCGCTCGGCCCAGCCGTAGAGGGCGTTGGACGAAGCGGTGGTGCGCTCGACCATGCCCGTGAGGCCGCCGTTGGCGTTCATCCAGTCGAGCTGCTCGGCCATCAGGAAGAAGGTGGCGACCGACGGGGTGTTGTAGGTCTGGTTGAGGCGCGACTGCTCGATGCAGGTGCCGAGGTCGAAGAAGGCCGGGATGAAGCGGCCCGACGCCTTGATCTCCTCGACGCGGGCGAGGGCGCGCGGCGACATGATCGCGAACCAGGTGCCGCCGTCGGAGGCGAAGCACTTCTGCGGGGCGAAGTAGTAGACGTCGACCTGGTTGAGGTCGACAGGGAGACCGCCGGCGCCGGAGGTGGCGTCGATCGCGACGAGCGCGTCGTCGGCAGCACCCGCCGGTCGGACGACCGGCGCCATGACGGCGGTGGAGGTCTCGTTGTGGGCCCAGCCGTAGAGGTCGATGCCCTCCTCGGCGACCGCGACCGGACGCGTGCCGGGCTCGGACTTGATCACCGACGGGTCGGCGATCCACGGGGCGGCCTTGGCAGCGGCGGCGAACTTCGAGGAGAACTCGCCGAAGGAGAGGTGCTGCGACTTCTCCCGGATCAGGCCGAAGGTGGCGATGTCCCAGAACGCCGTGGCACCACCGTTGCCGAAGACGACCTCGTAGCCCTCGGGCAGGTCGAAGAAGCTGCCGAGGCCCTCGCGGACGCGGCCGACGGTGTTCTTCACCGCGGCCTGGCGGTGCGAGGTGCCCATCAGGGAGGTGCCGGTCGCGGCCAGCGCGTCGAGGGCGCCGGGGGCGATCTTCGAGGGACCGGCGCCGAAGCGGCCGTCCTTGGGGAGCAGGTCAACGGGGATCTGGATCTCGGTCACGTGGGTCACCTTTTCACGGCGTGGTCGATCGTGGCACCTGACCCCGTTGTCAGGGTCCTATTGTGACAGCGTGATGGAGATCGTGCGGGTGCCGTATGACCATCCGGACGCCTTCGCCCTGACCGCGCGCGTGCAGGCGATCTACGCGGTTCGCTACGGAGGCCCCGACGGATCGCCGATGGACCCCGCGGAGTTCGCCCCGCCGGCAGGGGAGTTCTACATCGGCTACCTCGACGGTGTCGCGGTAGCGAGCGGTGCGTGGCGGCACGTGGGGCTGCCCGCGCTCGGGTCGACGGCCACGGCCGAGGTGAAGCGCATGTACGTCGTCGAGGAGGCGCAGCGTCGCGGCTTCGCCCGGCAGATGCTCGGACACCTCGAGGAGGCGGCGCGCGTGGCAGGCCACGACGTGATGGTGCTCAACACGGGGGATCGCCAGCCCGAGGCGATCACCCTCTACGTGTCCTCCGGCTACGAGCGGCTGACAGGCGGCTGGGGTCCGTATGCGTGCCACCCGGGCGCCTTCTTCTTCGGCAAGCGCCTCACCTGACCGCCTCGGCGGGGTGGAGCTGTGAGTTCGCGCCGCTTCGGCGTACGGCGTGGGTCAGGCCTGGTGCCACTCCGGGTGGTAGCCGGGGACCTCGGTGACCGGGCGCGACGCGGGGCCGGTGTAGACGGCCGACGGGCGGATCAGGCGACCGGTCTTCTTCTGCTCGAGGATGTGCGCCGACCAGCCACCGGTGCGGGCGCAGGTGAACATCGAGGTGAACATGTTGGCCGGGACCTCGGCGAAGTCGAGGACGATCGCGGCCCAGAACTCCACGTTGGTCTCGAGCACGCGGTCGGGACGACGTTCGCGCAGCTCGGTCAGCGCCGCCTGCTCGAGCGCCTCGGCGACCTCGTAGCGCTCGGCGCCGAGCTCCTTCGCCGTACGACGGAGCACGCGGGCGCGCGGGTCCTCGGCGCGGTAGACGCGGTGGCCGAAGCCCATCAGGCGCTCGCCGGAGTCGAGGAGGTTCTTGACGTACTTACGCGCGTCGCCCTGCTTCTCGACCTCCTCGATCATGCCGAGCACGCGCGAGGGGGCGCCGCCGTGCAGCGGGCCGGACATCGCGCCGATGGCGCCAGAGAGGGCGGCCGCGACGTCGGCGCCGGTGGAGGTGATGACGCGGGCGGTGAACGTGGAGGCGTTCATGCCGTGCTCGGCGGCCGACGACCAGTAGGCGTCGATCGCCTTGGCGTGGCGCGGGTCGGCCTCGCCCCGCCAGCGGATGAGGAACTTCTCCGCGAGGGTCTTGCCCTCGTCGACGAGGCGCTGCGAGACGACCGGGTGGCCGATGCCGCGGGCGGACTGGCCGGCCCAGGCGAGCACCATGACGGCGGCGCGGCCGAGGTCCTCGCGGACCTTCTCCGGCGTCGAGTCGTAGGTGTAGGTGATGCCGAACGCCGGCGCGAGCTGCGCGATGGCCGACTGCAGGTCGACGCGGACGTCGCCGGTGTGGACGGGCAGCGAGTACGCCTCGGCGGGCTGCAGGCCCGGGTCGAACTCGCCGTCGACGAGCAGGCCCCAGACCTTCTCGAACGGGATCCGGCCCGCGATCTCCTCGATGTCGACGCCGCGGTAGCGGAGGGCGGAGCCCTCCTTGTCCGGCTCGGCGATCTCGGTCGAGAACGCGACGACGCCCTCGAGACCCTCGTGGACGACGGGGCCGTTGCTCTCCGCGGCAGTCATGGGACGCTCCTTGCTCAACGCGGTGTGGACGAAGTGGCCCGCTCCGCGATCCCGGCGTGGGCCTCTCGCATTCAAGCATCATGGGGACATGGACGAGCAACTGCCCACCCTCCGGTCCGAGTACGGCACAGGCGCGGGTGCGCGCCCGTTGCGCGAGGGTGATCTGCCCGCTGACCCGCTCGATCTCTTCCGTGACTGGTTCGCCGATGCCCGTGAGCTCGCGGAGCCGAACGCGATGGTGGTGGCGACCGTCTCGCCCGCGGGCCAGCCGTCGTCCCGGATCGTGCTGCTCAAGGGACTGGACCAGCAGGGCTTCCACTTCTTCACCAACCAGCGCTCGCGCAAGGGGGAGGAGCTGGCAGCCAACCCGCGGTGCGCGCTGCTCTTCCCGTGGCACGGGATGCAGCGCCAGGTCCGGGTCGAGGGGGTCGCGACGGCGTTGTCCCGCGTCGAGGTCGACCACTACTTCCACACGCGCCCGCGAGGCGCGCAGTTGGGAGCGGTCGCCTCGCCGCAGTCGAAGCAGGTCTCGCTCGAGGAGCTCCGCGCGCGGTTCGAGGCCGCCGACCGCGAGCATCCCGACGAGGTCCCGGTGCCGGAGGGCTGGGGCGGCTACGCGGTCCGCCCGCACGCCTTCGAGTTCTGGCAGGGCGGCACGAACCGGCTGCACGACCGCTTCCGTTACGAGCGCACGGAGGCGGGCACGTGGTCCGTCGAGCGGCTGGCGCCCTGATCCATCCGGGCGGTCACGCCACGATCTAGACGAAAGTCGGCTGCGGAGTGAGTGCTCACTCACTTATGCTCGTCGCATGACACCCCGAGCAACGCCCCTGAGTCCGGCGGCACGGCGCGCGCAGCTGATCGAGGTCACGTTGCCGCTCCTTCGTGAGCACGGCCGCGCCACGACCACCAAGCAGATCGCCGAGGCTGCGGGCGTCGCGGAGGGCACGATCTTCCGCGCATTCGAGACCAAGGACGACCTCTTCCTCTGTGCGCTGGAGGAGGCGTTCGACCCCACCGACCTCATCGAGCGCACCGAGGCGATCGACCTGGAGCAGCCGCTGCGCGACCGGATGGTCGAGGTCGTGACCCTCATCTCGGAGCGCTTCACCGCGATGTTCACGCTGATGGCGCGGATGGGCATGCTCCAGCCGCCCCGCGCCCGCCAGCACACCGAGGAGCTGCGCGCGCGTGGCGCCGCGGCGATCGAGGCACTGCTCGCGCCCGACGCGGCGAGCTTCCGCGTCGACGTACCCCAGGTGGCGCACACGCTTCGCCTGCTGACCTTCTCGGGCAGCCACCCGCACATCACCGAGGGCCGCCTGCTCACGCCCGATCAGATCGTCGACGTCGTGCTGCACGGCACGCTCAAGGGGGACCACTGATGCTTCTCGCCCTGTTGCGCACCCAGCTGCGCCCGTACCGGACCGCCCTCGCCGTGGTCGTTCTCCTGCAGTTCCTCAGCACGCTCGCGATGCTGTGGCTGCCGCACATCAACGCCGACATCATCGACCTCGGCGTGGCCCGCGGCGACGTCGGCTACATCTGGCGGGCCGGTGGCCTCATGCTCGCGGTCAGCCTCGGCCAGATCGCCTGCTCGGTCGTCGCCGTCTGGTTCTCCTCGCGTACGGCGATGGGCTTCGGTCGCGACGTGCGCCGCCAGGTCTTCCACCGCGTCGGCTCCTTCTCGAGCCGTGAGGTCGCGCAGTTCGGCGCGCCGTCGCTGATCACGCGCGGCACCAACGACGTCCAGCAGGTCCAGATGCTCGTGCTGATGGGCCTGACGATGCTGGTCAGTGCGCCGATCATGATGGCCGGCGGCATCATCATGGCGATGCGCGAGGAGCTCGGCCTGTCGTGGCTGCTCGCGGTCACCGTGCCCGCGCTGCTGGTCACGGTCGGCTTCATCATCAGCCGGATGGTGCCGGGCTTCAAGGTCATGCAGGGGCGCATCGACGTGGTCAACCGGGTGCTGCGCGAGCAGATCACCGGCATCCGCGTGGTCCGCGCGTTCGTCCGCGAGCCGGAGGAGACCGCCCGCTTCGCCCGGGCGAACCGGGACCTCACCGACGTGGCCACCAGCACCGGCCGCTGGATGGGCGCGATGTTCCCCACGGTCATGCTGATCATGAACGTCTCGATCGTGGGCGTGTACTGGTTCGGCGCGCACCGCATCGACGACGGCACGATGCAGATCGGTGCGCTCACGGCGTTCATGAGCTACCTCATGCAGATCCTGATGAGCGTCATGATGGCGACGTTCATGCTGGTCCAGGTGCCGCGCGCAGCGGTCTGTGCCGAGCGGATCGGCGAGGTGCTCGACACCGAGGCGTCCGTGCGCCAGCCCGTCACGCCGATCGCCCTCGAGGCGCCGCGGGGCGAGGTCTCCTTCGAGGGCGTCGGCTTCGCCTACCCCGGCGCGGGTGACCCGGTCCTCACCGACATCACCTTCACTGCGCGCCCCGGTCAGACGACGGCCATCGTCGGGTCGACGGGTGCGGGCAAGTCGACCCTCGTCGACCTCGTCCCTCGCCTGTACGACGCCACCGCGGGTGTCGTGCGGATCGACGGCGTCGACGTCCGCGACCTCGACCTCGAGGCGCTGTGGTCGCTGACCGGCATCGTGCCGCAGAAGGCGTTCCTCTTCGGCGGCACGATCCGCTCCAACCTCCAGGTCGGCAGGGGCGATGCGACCGACGAGGAGACGTGGGCGGCGCTGCGCGTCGCGCAGGGCTCGGACTTCGTCCAGGCGCTGGCGGAGGGCCTCGACGCCCCGGTTGCCCAGGGCGGCACCAACTTCTCCGGCGGGCAGCGGCAGCGGCTCGCGATCGCCCGAGCCCTCGTGCGCCGTCCGCGGATCCTGATCCTCGACGACTCCTTCTCGGCGCTCGACGTGGCGACCGACGCCCGGCTGCGTCGCGCACTGCCGTCGGTCACCGCCGACTCGACCGTGCTCGTGGTCGCGCAGCGGGTCAGCTCGATCCGTGACGCCGACCAGATCGTCGTCCTCGACGACGGCCGTGTCGTCGGGCTCGGCACGCACGCGTCGTTGCTCGCGGAGTGCCCGACCTACCAGGAGATCGTCCGGTCGCAGCTGACCGAGGAGGAGGTGGCCTGATGGCCTCGACAAGCTCGACCAACGCCGACAGCCCGGCCAAGGGCCAGATGAAGCAGACCGAGCGCATCGTGATGGGCGGCGGCCCCGGCCGCGGCGGCCCGTTCGGCGGCGGTCAGGTCGGCCAGAAGGCCAGCAACTTCAAGCCGTCGCTCAAGCGGCTGCTGCGCCGCATGGCGCCCGACCGTGCCCGCATCGGCCTCGTCGTGGTCCTCGGCGTGCTCTCGGTCGCCTTCTCGGTGGTGGCGCCGAAGCTGCTCGGTCACGTGACCGACCTGATCTTCAACGGCCTCTTCGGCCGCCAGCTGGGTGACGAGCACCTGACGAAGGCGCAGGCCGTCGAGGCGGCCCGGGCGCAGGGGGACTCGACGTTCGCCGACATGCTCGCGACGCTGGACGTCGTCCCCGGACAGGGGGTCGACTTCGGCGCCGTCGGCACGGTGCTGCTGATCGTCCTCGGCGTGTACGTCGCGGCGACGGTCGCCGGCTGGCTCCAGGGCTGGTTCGTCACCGACGTCGTGCAGCGCACGGTCTCCGACCTGCGCTCCGAGGTGGAGGAGAAGATCCACCGGCTGCCGCTGGGCTACTTCGACCGACAGCCGCGGGGCGAGCTGCTCAGTCGTGTCACCAACGACATCGACAACCTCGCCCAGTCCCTGCAGCAGACGCTGGCGCAGCTGCTGACCTCGCTGCTCACGGTGGTCGGCGTACTCGCGATGATGTTCTGGATCTCGCCGCTGCTCGCGGTGATCTCCCTCGTCGCCGTGCCGCTGACCTTGGTCATCAGCAAGCAGGTGATGGGCCGCTCGCAGGGCCTCTTCGTCGACCAGTGGCGCCGCACCGGCGTCCTCAACGGGCAGATCGAGGAGACCTTCGCCGGCCACGCGCTGGTCCGCGTCTACGGCCGGCTGCCCGAGGCCGAGGAGCGGTTCGCGGAGCAGAACGAGGCGCTCTTCAAGGCGTCGTTCGGTGCGCAGTTCGCCAGCGGACTGATCATGCCGCTGATGATGTTCGTCGGGAACCTCAACTACGTCGTGGTCGCCGTCGTCGGCGGCCTGAAGGTGGCGTCGGGCTCGATGAGCCTGGGTGACGTGCAGGCGTTCATCCAGTACTCCCGGCAGTTCACCCAGCCGCTGACCCAGGTCGCCTCGATGGCGAACCTGCTCCAGTCCGGCGTCGCGTCGGCCGAGCGCGTCTTCGAGCTCCTCGACGCCGAGGAGGAGTCGGTGGAGCCGGCTGCCTCGGTGGGTGACCGGGTGACGCGGGGTGCGGTGTCGTTCGAGGACGTCGCCTTCTCCTACGAGCCCGACGTGCCGCTGATCGAGGGCCTCTCGCTGGACGTGGCTCCGGGCCAGACCGTGGCGATCGTCGGCCCGACCGGTGCCGGCAAGACCACGCTGGTCAACCTGATCCTGCGCTTCTACGAGCTCAACGCGGGCCGGATCACGCTCGACGGGGTTGACATCGCGACGCTGCCGCGGCGGGAGCTCCGCGACCGGATCGGCATGGTCCTGCAGGACACCTGGCTCTTTGAGGGCACGATCCGGGAGAACATCGCCTACGGCCGGCCGTCTGCCGCGGAGGAGGAGATCCTGTCGGCCGCACGCGCGACCTTCGTGGACCGCTTCGTGCACTCGCTGCCCGAGGGCTACGACACGGTGATCTCCGGCGACGGCGGCTCGGTGTCGGCGGGGGAGCGGCAGCTGATCACGATCGCTCGCGCGTTCCTGAGTGACCCGGCGCTGCTGATCCTCGACGAGGCGACCTCGTCGGTCGACACCCGCACGGAGCTGCTGCTCCAGCAGGCGATGGCGGCGCTGCGCTCCGACCGCACGTCGTTCGTGATCGCGCACCGGCTCTCCACGATCCGCGATGCCGACCTGATCCTGGTCATGGAGGACGGCCGGATCGTCGAGCAGGGCTCGCACTCCGCCCTGCTCGAGGCGAACGGTGCGTACGCCGCGCTGTACCGCTCGCAGTTCGAGGCGCCGGTCGACGCCGCCTGACGCCGAGGTGGGGCTTGTGGTCACGCGAGGTGGGGCTTGTGGTCACGCGAAAAAGCCGTCGACGTACGCCGCGCCCCGGCGTACCGTCGTAGGCCACGGGAAAGGAGGTGGTCCGGGAAATGATTTCTTCGAGGACGCGTGAGGTGGCTGCGCGCTAGCAGCTGATGCGCACTCCGGTGGGCGTCGCGCAGCGAATCCACCGCAGTCACCGCGACCCGCAGGCTCCGCCCCCGTCCTGGGCGGCTGGACAAGGCCTGCGGGTCGTTCCCATTTCGCACCACGAGCCCCACTTCGCGTGGCCACAAGCCCCACCTCGCGTGGCCACAAGCCCCACCTCGGCGCTGCGCGACAGATCACGTTGCATTTGACAACGAAATATCGGATAGTTGTTTTCGACAACGACCAGTCCGGGAGAACCATGTCCACCAGCACGACCCAGCACGCCGCCTCTGCGGCACCGATGACGCACCGTGAGGTCCTCGAGGCCCTCTCGGGCCTGATCCTGGCGATGTTCGTCGCGATGCTCGCCTCGACCGTCGTCTCCAACGCGCTGCCGGTGATCGTCCACGACCTGGGCGGCACCGAGTCGGGCTACACCTGGGTCATGGTCGGCACGCTGCTCGCGCTGACCGCGACGACCCCGATCTGGGGCAAGCTCGCCGACCTCTTCAACAAGAAGACGCTGGTCCAGGTCGCGCTCGTCGTCTACGTCGCCGGCTCCGTCCTCGCCGCCTGCGCCACCAGCATGGAGATGCTGATCGGCGCCCGCGTGGTGCAGGGCGTCGGTGTCGGTGGCCTGACCGCGCTGGTGCAGATCGTGATCGCGAGCATCGTCGCGCCGATCGACCGCGGGCGCTACAGCGGTTATCTCGGAGCGGCGTTCGCCGTGGCCACTGTCTCGGGCCCGCTCATCGGGGGTGTCGTCGTCGACGCCCTGAGCTGGCGCTGGTGCTTCCTCGTGGCGGTGCCGTTCGCGGTGCTGGCCTTCGCCGTCCTCCAGCGCACGCTGCACCTGCCGACGGTGCGCCAGGAGGCCCGCATCGACTACGTCGGCGCCACCCTCATCGCGGGCGGCCTGAGCCTGCTCCTGGCGTGGGTCTCCCTGGCCGGCTCCAGCTTCGCGTGGGCCTCGACCGAGACGGCCCTGCTCGTCACCGGCGGTGTCGTCGCCCTCGTGCTCGCGGTGCTCGTGGAGTCGAGGGTCTCCGAGCCGATGATCCCGCTCCGGCTCTTCCGCAACCGCACCATCACCCTCGCCGTGCTGGCCAGCCTCACCGTGGGTGTGGCGATGTTCGGCTCGACGGTCTTCCTGGCGCAGTACTTCCAGCTCTCGCACGGCCTGACGCCGACCGAGGCCGGCCTGATGTCGCTGCCGCTCGTGTTCGGCCTGCTGGTCGCGAGCATCGGCAGCGGTCGCCGGATCAGCCGCACCGGACTCTGGAAGGACGTGCTCGTCGTCGGTGCCCTCGTCATGACGCTCGGCATCGGCCTGCTCGCGACCATCGACGGCGACACGGCCCTGTGGGTCGTCGGCCTCTGGATGACGGTCCTGGGCCTGGGCCTGGGCGCCCTCCAGCAGAACCTCGTCCTCGCCGTCCAGAACTCCGTGCCCCACAGCGACGTCGGCGCGGCGTCCTCGCTCGTCGCGACGTTCCGCACGATGGGTGGTGCCGTCGGCGTGGCCCTCCTCGGCACGGCGCTCAGCCACCGCGTGACCGACCTCGTGGCGCAGGGCATGGCGCGCCTCGGCGCTCCGGTCCAGGCGGAGGGGCACCAGGAGATCCCCGACCTGTCGACTCTGCCCGGCCCTGCCCGTGAGGTGGTCATGAGCGCCTTCGGCGAGGCGACGGGGCACCTCTTCCTGCTCGCCCTGCCCGCCGCGGTGTTCACCATCGTCGTGGTCGCCCTGGTCCGGGAGGTGCGCCTGCGCAGCACCGTCCACACCGATGCCGAGCTCGAGGCGGTCGCGCGATGAAGACCGAGTCCGTCCTCGCCCTGGAGGCCCAGCTGCGCGTCCTCGCTCGCCGGGTACGCCGGGCGGTCGCCGATCGTGCCGCGGCCCTCGACCCCGCGGTCGGCGAGGTCGGGTACGCCGTCGCCGACCATCTCTTCCGCCACGGAGACCTGCGCCAGCGCGACCTGGTCTGCATGCTGGCGATCGAGAAGGCGGCGGTCAGCCGTTCGGTGACCCAGTTGGTCGACCTCGGCCTGGCGACACGGGTCGGCGATCCCGACGACGGGCGTGGCCACGTGGTCGCGCTGACCCCGGCCGGACGCGAGCGGCTCGAGGCCGTCGTCCGCGCGCGTCGCGCGGAGTTCGCCGCCAAGCTCGCCGGCTGGGACGACGACGAGCTGGATGCCTTCGTCGCGATGCTGGAGCGCTACAACACCTCCCTCGAAGCCTGACGAACCCGCACGTGGTCACGCGAACCCGCACGTGCGGTCAGCGGTTGACCACACGTGCAAGGTCGGCTGACCACACCTGCAGGCTCGGCGATCAGCGGCGTCAGCGGGCGAGCAGCCAGGTGGCGGTGTCGGGCCCGCCGGGCTCGTCTCCGCTGCACAGCAGGACGTCGCTGCCGTCGAGCAGCTTCTCCCGGTGCGCCGCTGCGATCGGCTGGTCCGCGGTGTTGAGGTGGCAGACCAGGGGCCCTCGCCGGATCACCAGCTCGGTCTCGGTGCCGTAGACGTGCACGGCGCCGTCGCGGACCGCGGCGTCCTCCGACAGGTCGCGGCGGACGGCGAGCGCCCGGCGTACGAACTCGAGGGTGGAGCCCGCGACGCCGCTCTGCGCCTCGACCGAGAGGTCCGCCCACTCCGGTGGCTGCGGCAGCCAGGGCTGGCCGTCCCCGGGACCGAAGCCGTACGGCGGCTCGCTGCCCGACCAGGGCATCGGCACGCGGCAGCCGTCGCGGCCACCACGACCCGGCACGTTGGCGCGCGGGTCCTGCATCAGCTCGCGCGGGACGTCGACCTGCGGGAGGCCGAGCTCCTCGCCCTGGTGGACGTACGCCGACCCCGGCAGCGCCAGCATCGCCAGCAGGGCCGCCTTCCAGCGCTGCAGCCCGAGCTCACCTCCGCCGTACCGGGTGACGGGGCGGACGACGTCGTGGTTGCCGAGGACCCAGGTGGGGGCGGGGACCACCGCGAGGGTCTGCTCGATGACCCCACGGAACGACGCGGCCGACCAAGGGGCGGCGAGCCAGTGGAAGTTGAACGCCTGCTGGAGCTCGTCGGGACGGACGAAGTCGGCGATGTCGCCGGGGTCCTTCACCCACGCCTCGGCGATCGCCATCCGGTCGCCGGGGTACTCCGCGAGCACCTGGTGCCAGTGGCGGTAGAGCTCGTGCACCTCGGGCTGGTTCCACATCGGGGTGTGGGAGGGGCGCTGCGTGATCAGCGACTCGCCGGGGTCGGCGGACTCGCCCGGGCCGAGCACCTGGTCGGGGAGGCCGGGGGCCTTGAAGAGTCCGTGGGCGACGTCGATGCGGATGCCGTCGGCACCGCGGTCGAGCCAGAAGCGCAGGATCCGGTCGAACTCCGCGGGAACGTCGGGGTGGTGCCAGTTGAGGTCCGGCTGGCTGGTGTCGAAGAGGTGGAGGTACCACTCGCCGGGACCCTCCGGCTCAGCAGCGTCATCGGGCACGCGGGTCCATGCCGGACCCTCGAAGCGGGACATCCAGTTGTTGGGCGGGTGCTCCACGCCGTCGTCGTCCACGCGCCCCTGGCGGAAGACGTAGCGCTCGCGCTCGGGGCTGCCGCGGCCCGCGT
>NZ_DATIHB010000133.1:0-16268 GCF_035481145.1 Nocardioides sp.
CCACCGGGCGTCGGACGGTGCCGGCGCCGGTGGTTTCCGACGGATCAGCCGGACGCCTCAGCCCTCGAGGACGGCGGCACCCTCGATGACGCCGAGCGGCTCGGCGGCGATGTCGGAGCGGCGCTGCAGGCCGGGGAACGAGATCAGGTCGGCAGCGGCGTAGGCACGTGCCCGGGCGTCGGCGATGTCATAGCCCACCGCGCGGACCGCGAGGACGCGCCCGCCGGCCGTGACCAGGTGCCGGTGGTCGGGCTCCTCGGGGGTCGAGGCGTCGACGATCGCGGTGCCGGCGTGGATCACGTCGACGTCGGAGACACCGTTGGCGTTGCCGACGCCGCTGATGACGTCACCCTTCGACGACGACTCGGGGTAGCCCGCCGAGGCGAGGACGACCGTCACCGACGCACCGTCGCGGAAGACCGGCGGCTCGACCTCGTGCAGGCGTCCCTCGGCCGCGGCCAGGAGCAGCTCACCGGCGCCTGACTCGAGCAGCGCCAGCACCGGCTGGATGTCCGGGTCGCCGAACCGCACGTTGAACTCGATCACCCGCGGGCCGGCGTCGGTGAGCGCCAGGCCGACGTACAGGCAGCCACGGAACGGGGTGCCGCGACGGGCCATCTCGTCGAGCGTCGGCTGGACGACGGTGGCGATGACGAGCTCGCGCAGGTCGGCGGGCGCCCACGGGAGCGGGCTGTAGGAGCCCATGCCGCCGGTGTTGCCGCCACGGCCGCCGTCGAAGATCCGCTTGAAGTCCTGGGCGGGCTGGAGGGCGTAGGCCGTCGCTCCGTCGCAGACCGCGAAGACGGAGACCTCGGGACCCTTGAGGAACTCCTCGATGACGACCGTGCCGCACTCCGCCGCGTGGGCCAGGGCCTCGGCGCGGTCGTTGGTGACCACGACGCCCTTGCCGGCCGCGAGCGCGTCGTCCTTCACGACGTACGGCGCACCGAAGGTGTCGAGGGCCTCGGCAGTCTCGGCGGGGGTCGAGCAGGTGAAGGAGCGAGCGGTCGGGACGCCAGCGGCCTCCATGACCGCCTTCGAGAACGCCTTCGAGCCCTCGAGCTGCGCGGCCTCCTTCGAAGGTCCGAAGACCGCGATGCCCGCGTCGGTCACGGCGTCGGCGACGCCAGCGACGAGCGGCGCCTCCGGGCCGACGACGACCAGGTCCGCGCCGATCTGCTGCGCGAGCGCGGCGACGGCTGCGCCGTCCATCGGGTCGACGTCGTGGAGCGTGGCGATGGCACCGATGCCCGGGTTGCCCGGAGCAGCGTGCACCTCGCTCACCTGGGGGTCGCGCGAGAGGGCGAGCGCGAGCGCGTGCTCACGGCCGCCGGAGCCGATGACGAGGGTCTTCACGGCGCGGGAGTCTACGTGCGGTTGCGGCTCAGTGCGCCTTCGGTGCACCCGGCCACCACAGCCGCGGCCCCACCAGCGCTGCGAAGGCCGGCACCACGAGCGTGCGGACCACGAACGTGTCGAGCAGCAGGCCCATGCCGATGGTGAAGCCGATCTGGGTCAGCGTGACGACACTGCCGGACATCATCGCGAAAACGCTGGCCGCGAAGATCAGGCCGGCCGCCGTGATGACGCCACCGGTGATGGCGAGGGCCCGTGCCACCCCCGCTGCCGAGCCGTCGGGCGCCTCGTCGCGGATCCGCTTGATCAGCAGCATGTTGTAGTCCGCGCCGACGGCGACGAGCAGCACGAAGGCGATCGAGGGCACCGTCCAGTCCAGCGGCTTGTCGAGCAGCATCTGCCAGACCAGGACGCCGAGGCCCATGGCGGCGGCGTACGACAGCACGACGGAGCCGAGCAGGAAGAGCGAGGCGACGATGCTGCGCAGCAGCACGAGCAGGATCACCAGCACCACGAGCAGCGCGACGAGCGCGACCATCCGAAAGTCCGCCGTCGACAGCTCACGGATGTCCGCGAGCGACGAGGGCATGCCGGCCGACTCGACCGTGCTGCCCGCGAGCGGGCCGTCGGCGAGAGCCAGTTCGGTGGTGTCGCGGAGCGCCGCGGTGCGGTCGATCGAGGCGTTGCCGAAGGCATCGGTGGAGCCGACGACCACCATGCGCGCGGAGCGCCCGTCGGCACTCATGAAGAGCCCACGCGCCATGGCGAAGCGCTCGTCGTCGAACGCGGCGGGTGGCAGGTAGAAGCCGCCGACGGCGGGGTCGCGGGTCGCTTTCCCCGTCTCCGTGAGGTACGCCGAGGCGTCGCCCAGGCCGCTGCCCAGCTCGCCCATGCTGCCGGCGACCTGACCGGTCCCGTCGGCGACACGGGAGGCTCCGTCAGCCACCTGTCCGGCGCCGTCTGCGAGGTCGCCGAGCCTGCCGGCGAGGGTGGCCTGACCTGCGCGCAGCTGCGTGGCGCCGGCATCGGCCCGGTCGAGGCCGGCCTGGATCCGGGCCAGGCCGGTCTCGAGGTCGACCGTGCCGGCGGCGATCGCGCGGGCACCGGCGACCGCGTCACGCAGGCCGGGCAGCAGCTGGTCGCGCTCTCCGACCCAGATCTGCCGGATGCCCTCGCGGGCCTGGCGGCAGGCGGGGTCGATGCCGCAGGTCAGGCTCTTGTTCTTCAGGGCGTCGTAGGCCAGGCCGAGGCCGTCGACCGCGAGCTGGGCGCTGTCGAGCCCGTCCTCGAGCCCGTCCGCCAGACGGGCTGCGCCCTCGCGCAGGCGACGGGTCCCGTCAGCGGCGTCGTCGGCGCCGTCGGCGAGCCGGGTGAGGCCGGCGGAGAGCTCGTTCGCGCCTGCGAGCAGGCGGTCGGCTCCGTCGACGGCCCGCGAGGCACCGTCGGCGACCTGGCCGGCGCCTCCACTCAGCTTCGTCGCACCGGAGTCGAGGCGCGTGGCGTCCTCCGCCCCGGTGGCGACCTTCGCCGAGGCCTTCCCGAGCCGCTCGCCCGCGACGCCCATCTGGTAGCCCAGCGAGGCCTGCTCGATCGGCGTACCGAGGGGGCGGGAGACGGTGCGCACCGACTCGACGCCACGCAGGCGCGCGACGGACGCTGCGGCCTGCTCGATTGCGGCGATGTCGCGAGCGTTGCGCATGTCATGGTCGCTGGTGATCAGGACGTAGTCCGCGAGCACCTCGTTGGCCGGGTAGTGGTCGGCGAGGAGTCGGTAGCCGATGTTGCTCTCGGTGCCGTCGGGCTGCACGCGGCGCTGGTCGTAGCCGAGGTCCATCAGCGGGTAGAACGACGCGAGCAGGAGGAGCGGCAGCAGGCCGAGGGCGAGCACCTTGGCCGGCTGCGCCACGACGTACGCCGCGAGTCCCGCCCAGCGGGCCTCCGAGCGGGTCGGGCGCGGGTCGATCCAGCCGCGGGGACCGACGATCGCGATCATCGCCGGGAGCAAGCTGAGGCAGAGGAAGAGCGCCATCGCGACGGCAAGCGCGATCGCCGGGCCGGTCGTGCTGAACATGCCGATCTCGGCCAGGCCCATCGACGCGGTCGCAAGGACCACCGTGAGTGCGGAGCCGACGATGACGGAGGCGACCTTCACCGTCGCCCTGGCCGCCGCCTCGCGGGCCTCGACGCCTGCGCGGCGCTGTTCGTGGAAGCGGCTCAGCAGGAAGATCGCGTAGTCGGTCGCCGCGCCGAGCACGATCGCGGTCACGAACGATGCCGTGAACGTCGAGACGTGGAACCAGCCGAGATGCCCGCCGAGGGCAGCGATGCCGCGACCGGCACCGAGCGCAGCGCCGATGAAGCCGAGCACGAGGGCGGTGACGCCGAGCGAGCGGTAGAGCAGGAGCAGGATGACCGCGATCAGGCCGACGGTCACGACCGTGATCGTCGCGATGTCGCGCTCGATGGTGTCCTGGGTGTCGGTGATCGTCGCTGCCGGCCCGGTGACCGCGACCGCCAGCCCCCTGGGCACCTCGTCGGCCACGATCTCGCGCAGCTCGTGGATCTGCTGCGAGCTCTGCGGGGTGCCGACGTCGGCGGGCAGGCCGACCTGGACGTAGATCGCCTCGCCGTCCTTGCTGACGACCCCCTCCCAGACCCCGTTGGCCGCGACGTCGGTCACGGTCGTGACCTCCTCGTGCTCGGCCTCGATCCGGTCCGTCAGCTGACCGAACCAGACCCGGTCGGCCCGGGTCAGGCCGCCGTCCCGCTCGCCCGCGACGAAGACGATGGAACGGGTGTCACCCGCCCCGAAGGCCTCGTCCATGTGCGTGTACGCCGTGATCGACGCGGCGTGCTCGGGGACGAACGCGGTGTTGTCCTCGGCGATCACCTTCTCCAGCTGCGGCACACCGACGTTGAGTCCGACGATGACCGCCAGCCAGAGCAGCACCACGAGGGGCGCACGGCGTACGGCGAAGCGGGCGATCTTCTGCATCAGGCAGTGGCCTTCACGAAGCGGGACGAGAGGCGCTCGCGGAGCCAGCCGTCGCGGCGGGCGGGGACGACGAAGCGCGCGGACCGGGCGAGGAAGGCACGGCCGGCCTCGGCCGCCACGGCGAGCGGGGTGTCGAGCGCGACCAGCCCGGCAGCGACCGCGACCGTACGGCGCAGGTTGGCGCTGGCGCGGGCGAGCGCCGGGGCGTCGGCGTACTCCGTGAGGAGGCGGTGGATGCCCGGGAGCTCGTCGACGACCGCCTGCCAGGCCTCGGCGACCGACGCCCCGGGGATGTCGTGCAGCTCGAGGGCGAGGTCGATGCGGCCGCCGAGGCGACGCGCGAAGAGGTCGTGGAGGGCGAGGAGCAGGCCGTCACGGTCGCCGAAGTCAGCGGCGAGCGCGTCCGACCACGGCAGGTCGCCGCCGGCGTCGAGCGTGGCGACGACGTCGCGCAGCGCGGCTGTGCGGCGGTGGTGGATCTCCCAGGCGTTCATGACGACTCCTTTGTCGGGGACGGCTCGATGTCCCGAACGCTACGAAGCCGACTGCGTGTGACACAGCGTTCCACGGACGGGTTCCGGGCGTCCTCCCCTGGGCGGAAGAGGGGGCGTGATCCTCCTCCCACGGACGGATGTGGCCGCGGGCCCACCGCCCTACGCTGAGCAGGTGCCTGTCCAGACGATCATCGAGCAGCTGTCGGCGCGCTGGGAGCGCCACGGCTACCCGCGCTTCGTCTGGTGGATCCCGCTCGTCATGTACGGCAGCACGGCGATCGCGCTGGTGATCGGCGTCGCCCAGCGTGCGGGGTCGGGCCACGTGCTCGCCGCTGCCGGCCTGGCGCTGCTCTCCGCGGTGCCCTGGCTCCTCGATGCATGCGCGGTCCGGGTGCGCTGGTGGGTCACCGTGCCGCTGGCCGCGCTGCCCGTGCTCGTCCTGATGGCCAGCTACCCCGTGCGCTACGACTTCGCGGTCTTCGCACTGGTGATGCTCGTCGGGCACCTCGGTGCCCTGGAGAAGTTCACCGCGAGCCTGGCCGCCACCGTCCTGGTGGGTGCCGCCGTCGCCGCCCTCGGCGTGACCGGCCAGATCGAGGCGTGGGCCCTGTGGGTCGCCGCCGTCGTCATCGGCTGGGACATCGGCTTCATCATGCAGTACCAGCAGCGCCGCCTCGACGCGCAGGAGTCCGCCGCGATCACCGCCCAGGCACAGGCCGTGCTCGAGGAGCGCCAGCGCATCGCCCGCGAGGTCCACGACGTCATCGCGCACTCGCTGTCGGTGACCCTGCTGCACGTCACCGCCGCTCGGCGCATGCTCGCCGACGACGACCTCCTCCCCGGCGACATCCGTGAGGCGGGCGAGGCCCTCGACGATGCCGAGCGCGTCGGACGGCAGGCGATGGCAGAGATCCGGCACACGGTGGGGCTGCTGGGCAGCGGCGACGGCGACGGGGCTGTCCGCCCCGCCCCGGGCCTGACGGAGCTGCCGGCGCTGGTCCAGGAGTTCCGCGCAGCCGGCCTCGACGTCGTCCTCGACATCTCCGGTACGCCGGAGGACGTGCCGCAGCAGACCGCGCTCGGGCTCTACCGGATCGCGCAGGAGTCGCTCTCCAACGTCGCGAAGCACCAGCCGCGCGGCCGCACCGTCGTCGTGCTCGAGGCGGACGCCACCAGCCAGGAGCTGCAGGTGTGGAACACCCTGCCCTCCGGTGGCGCGCGCGTCTCGGGTCTGTCGGGCGACGGCGGCGGGGCCGGCATCCCCGGCATGCGGCAGCGGGCCGCCCTGCTCGACGGGGCGTTCAGCGCCGGCGAGCGCGACGGGGTCTGGGTGGTCGAGGTCCGGGTCCCCGGCGAGGCCCCCTCGCGGTGCCGGCTCGGGCTGCCGAAGCTGCTCCGTTCCCCGTCTCTCCGCCCCACGACAGGACCCGCATGAGCGAGCCGCACGAGATCCGGGTCCTCCTGGTCGACGACCAGGAGCTGGTCCGGTCGGGGCTGCGCCGCATCCTGCGTCGCAAGGACGGCTTCGAGGTCGTCGGCGAGTGCAGCGACGGCTCCGAGGTGCCGGCCGCGGTCGCGGCGTACTCCCCCGACGTGGTGGTGATGGACCTCCGCATGCGCGACGTCGACGGCATCGAGGCCACCCGTCGCCTCGTCGCGCAGCCGGATGCTCCGCCGGTGCTCGCGCTCACGACGTTCGACGACGACGAGCTGCTGTCGGGCGTGCTGCGCGCGGGCGCGGCCGGGTTCCTGCTCAAGGACTCCCCTGCCGAGGAGCTGATCCGCGGCGTGCGGGCGGTCGCGACCGGCAACGCACTCCTCGACCCGGCGGTCACCGGTCGCGTGCTCGCGACCTACCGCAGCTCGGCCTCACCGACGGCGGAGCAGGTCGATGACGACGCGCTGAGCGCCCGCGAGCTCGACGTTCTGCGGCTGATCGGGCGCGGGCTCTCCAACGGCGAGATCGCCCACGAGCTGGTGATCTCCGAGGTGACGGTCAAGAGCCACGTCGGCCGGATCTTCACCAAGCTCGACCTGCGTGACCGCGCCGCCGCGATCGTCTACGCCTTCGACCGGGGCATCGTCAGCCCCCGCTAGTCAGCTCGCGGCGCCACAAACCCCACCTCGGGACGCCACAAGCCCCACCTCGGCGCCGAAGTGGGGCTTGTGGTCACGCGAAGTGGGTCTTGTGGTCAGTCCTGCTCAGTCGCGGGGCGGGACGATCGTCTGCTCGCGGCCCGGGCCGACGCCGATGCCCCAGAACGGCGCACCCGACATCTCCTCGAGCGCGCGGACGTAGACCTGGGCGTTCTTCGGGAGCTCCTCGAAGGTGCGGCAGCCGGAGATGTCGGTCTTCCAGCCCTCGAAGTACTCGTACACCGGCTTCGCACGCAGGAACTCGGCCTGCGTCATCGGCATCTCGTCGACACGCACGCCGTCGATCTCGTAGGCGACGCAGACCGGGATCCGCTCCCACGAGTCGAGCACGTCGAGCTTGGTCAGGAAGAACTCGGTCAGGCCGTTGACCCGGGCGGCGTAGCGGGCGATGACCGCGTCGTACCAGCCGCAGCGACGGGTGCGGCCGGTCGAGACGCCGATCTCGCCGCCGATGCGCTGCAGGTTCTCGCCGTTCTCGTCGAAGAGCTCGGTCGGGAACGGTCCCGAGCCGACGCGGGTCGTGTAGGCCTTGATGACGCCGATGACCCGGTCGATGCGGGTCGGGCCGACACCGGCGCCGACGCAGACACCGCCCGCCACCGGGTTGGACGAGGTCACGAACGGGTAGGTGCCGTGGTCGACGTCGAGCATCGTCGCCTGGGCACCCTCGAAGAGGACCGTCTTGCCCTCGTCGAGCGCCTTGTTGAGCAGGAGCGAGGTGTCGGCGACCATCGGCCGCAGCCGCTCGGCGTACGACGTGAGCTCCTCGACGACCGCGTCGACCTCGACGGCCCGGCGGTTGTAGACCTTGGTGAGCAGGTGGTTGCGCAGGTCGAGGGCAGCCTCGACCTTCGTGCGCAGCGTCTCCTCGTCGAAGAGGTCGGAGATGCGGATGCCGACGCGGTTGACCTTGTCGGAGTACGCCGGACCGATGCCGCGACCGGTGGTGCCGATCATGTTCTTGCCGAGGAAGCGCTCGGAGACCCGGTCGATGACGCCGTGGTAGCTCGCGATCACGTGGGCGTTGGCGGAGACGACCAGGCTGGCGACGTCGACGCCGCGCTCGATCAGGCCGTCGAGCTCACGGAAGAGCGCCTCGGGCGAGACCACGACGCCGTTGGCGATCACGCTCGTCGCGCCCGGGGTGAGGATGCCGGAGGGCAGCAGGTGCGTCGCGTACTTCTCGCCGTTGACGACGATGGTGTGACCGGCGTTGTGACCGCCGGAGGTACGGACGACGTAGTCGATGGGGTCGGTGGTGGCGAGCAGGTCGGTCGCCTTGCCCTTGCCCTCGTCGCCCCACTGGGCGCCCAGAACCACGATCGCTGGCATGTGGTGCTCCTTGTCCTACGGAGTCCCTCCGCCACTGGCGGCTGCTCGACGCATGTTGAGTCTTGTAGGTGTCCGGTCCAGAAACACAAGGAGCCCCGGCAAGACCGGGGCTCTTGCGGCGACACGTTACCAAACAGCGACCGAACCGGCCCCTTTCCCGACGTACGCCGGCGGCCCCGCGGCTACCGTCAGGGGGTGACCGACCTCCTGCTGATCACCAACGCCGACGCCGGTTCCTCCGACGAGGAGACCCTCGAGTCGGCCCTCACCATCCTGCGCGGACGCGGCCCCGTCGGGGTCGCGGCGACGTCTTCTCCCGACGAGCTCGGCGACGTGCTGGCCGATGCCGGGGACCGGACGGTCGTGGTCGCAGGGGGCGACGGCTCGCTCCACGCGGTCATCGGCGCACTCCACGCGCGGGGCGACCTCGCCGGGCGCACGATCGGCCTGCTCCCGCTCGGCACCGGCAACGACTTCGCCCGCGGTGCCGGCGTCCCCCTCGACGTGGAGGAGGCCGCCCACGCGATCCTCGACGGCACCCCGACGCCCGTCGCGCTGCTCGTCGACGACCGCGACGAGGTCGTGGTCAACAACGTGCACGCCGGAGCCGGTGCCGAAGCCAGCCAGGTCGGCGCACGGTGGAAGGAGCGGCTCGGGCGCGTCGGCCTGGGCCGGCTCGGCTACCCGGTCGGCGCCCTCGCGACCGCCTTCCGGCCGCCGGCGCTGCGACTGACCGTGGCCGTCGACGGCGATGTGCTCATCGCCCACACCCACCACACGCTGATGGTCGCGCTCGGCAACGGTTCGCGCGTCGGCGGTGGGGCGGCGATCAACCCCGGCGCGGACCCGTCCGAGGGCGTCATCGACGTGGTGCTCACCCGCCCGCTGCGCCCCCTCGCCCGCCTCCCGTACGCCGCACAGCTCGCGGTCGGCCGACACCCCGAGAACGGCCGTGTGCTGCACACGACCGGGCACGAGGTCCGGGTCACCGGCGAGCCGTTCTGGTGCTCGGCCGACGGCGAGATCGAGGGCCCCGTCACCGACCGCACCTGGCGCGTCGTGCCGTCGGCGTACTCCCTGCTGCTGCCCTGAGAGGTTGCTCGACGGCGCGATGACCGGCACCTCGAGACGGCACGACGGCCCCGCACCGGCGAGGGTGCGAGGCCGTCGTGGACCAGGGGGTCAGACCCGGACGAGCTCCGGCTCGCCCTGGTCGTCGCGCACATGGGCGTGCGAGCTGCGCTGAAGCTTCTCGCCCTCCACGTCGACGTTCGGGAGGATCCGGTCCAGCCAGACAGGGAGGTACCAGGCCTTCTCGCCGAGCAGGTACATCAGCGCGGGGATCAGCACCAGCCGCACCACGAAGGCGTCGAAGACGATCGCCAGCGCGAGCGCAAAGCCCATCGACTTGATGATCACGTCGTCCATCAGGATGAAGCCGGCGAAGACCGCGATCATGATCAGCGCCGCTGCGGTGACCACCCGCGCGCTCTGCCGGAACCCGTCGACGACTGCCTCACGCGTGGTGGCCCCGTGCACGTGCGCCTCCCGCATCCGGGTCACCAGGAAGACCTGGTAGTCCATCGCGAGGCCGAAGACCACGCCGATCAGGAAGATCGGGATGAAGCTGACGATCGGCTGCTCCGGGAAGATCCCGAAGAGGCCCTGCTGGAAGACCGCGACCGTCGCACCCAGCGTCGCCAGCACCGACAGCAGGAAGCCGAGGGTCGCCGTGAGCGGCACCAGGATCGAGCGGAAGACCAGCATCAGCAGGACGAAGGCGAGGCCGATCACGATGGCCAGGTAGGGCACCAGCGCGCTGTTCAGCTTCTCGGAGATGTCGGCCATGATCGGCTGGGTTCCGGTGACCGCGAGGTCCAGGCCGGTCTCCTGCTCGAGGCGGGGCTCGCCGCCGCGGATCTCCTGGAGCAGCGCCTCTGTCCGCGCGTCGTCGGGACCGGTCTCGGGCTCGATCAGGATGATGGCGCCCTTGTCGGTGCCCGGCTGCGCCACCACGTGCGCGACACCGTCCAGGCCCGCAGCCCACTCCGTGACCTCCGCGTACGCCGCCTGCTTGCTCGCCGCGTCTCCGTCGAGGCCGCGGGCGTCGACGACCAGCATCATCGGGTCGAGGCGACCGGGACCGAAGCCCTCCTCGATCAGCTGCACGGCCTGGTAGCGGGAGCTCTCCTCCGGCGCCGTGGCGTCGCCCGGCATGCCGAGGTGGAGGTCCTTGAACGGGATCGCCACGGCACCGAGGCCGATGATCACGACCAGGACGAACGCGATCGGCGCCTTGCCGATCAGACGGGCGAAGCGCACGCCGTTGTTGACGATCCGGCCGTCCGCGTCGCGGGCGGGGACGTAGCGGCGGAAGCGACCCGCGAACGCCTTCGACTTGAGCAGGCCGAGGAGCGCGGGCAGCAGCGTCAGGGCGACCGCCACGGCGACGGCGACCGTGATCGCGGCACCGATGCCCATCCAGCCCAGGAACGGGATGCCGACGACGGTGAGGGCGGCCAGCGCGATGATCACGGTGAGGCCGGCAAAGACGACGGCGGAGCCCGCCGTACCGACCGCCAGGCCGACTGCCTCCTCGCGGTCGTCGGTGTGCCCGAGCTCGCTGCGGTAGCGGCTGAGGATGAAGAGCGTGTAGTCGATGCCGACAGCGAGGCCGATCATCATGCCGAGCATCGGGGTGCTCGAGGGCAGCTCGGTGAAGGCAGTCAGCGCGAGGATGCCCGTGCTGCCGAGGGCGACGCCGATCAGCGCGGTGATGATCGGCAGACCAGCCGTGACGAGCGCGCCGAAGGTGAGCGCCAGCACGACCAGGGCGACGCCGATGCCGACGAGCTCCGCCGTGGCGTTCATCGCGCCCTGCGCCTGCATGCCGGCCCCGCGGACCTCGACCTGGAGGCCGGTCTGCTCGGCCACGTCGGCGGCGGTGTCGAGCACCTCGGTCTGCATCGCCGGGGTGACGTCCATGACGGAGTCGACCTCGAACTGCGTCGTGACGATGCCGATGCGGCCATCCGCGGAGAGCTGCGGCTGTGCCTCGAGCTGGGCGAGCAGCATCTGCTCGGCCTGCTGCGTGGTGACCCCGAGCTGCTCGGCGGTCGCGGGAGCGGCAGCCTTCGCCTGCTCCGGCGTCCACAGGTAGCCGACCTGGTCCGGGACCTGGTCGAGCTTGCCGAGCGCGACGGCCAGCTGCGCGGCCCCGTCGGCGTACCGCTTCTCGGTGAGGGTGTGGCCCTCCGGAGCGGCGACGACGACCTCGATGGTCGCCGCGTCCATGGGTGAGGACTCGCCGTCCATCAGGTCGGGCAGCTTCTCGGCTGCCTCGACGGACTCCAGGCCCGGGATGATAAAGGCATCGGAGTAGGGCTTGCTCATCGTGCCGGCGACACCGCCGACGACGCCGATGACGAGCAGCCAGCCGACGAGAAAGAAGGGCCAGCGGCGGTAGGCCGACTTGCCGAGGCGGTAGAGAAGGGAAGCCATGGGTGGTGTGCTCCTTGGATATCTGGGATGTCTTAATCGTTGCAGGCAACAACCTTCCGCGGGACCTACTTTGGTCGAGGCCCGGTGTGACGCCGGTATCGTTTCCGCCTGCACGCTGAGGTCTCGCGTGTACGGACTTTTCGAGGGAGCAGCAGCGATGGCACGAGGCGGCAAGCAGCAGGAGCCCATGGACTGGGTGACCCGCGCCGCAGACGACGCGATCCGCCACGCAGCCGGCTCCGGCGACCCCGCAGCCATGGCGGCGTACGTCGAGGGCGGCGGCCTGGTGACCGTTGCCTCCGGCGCCTCGCCGTCCGGGCCGATCCACCTGGGCAACCTGCGCGAGTTCCTGACCCCGCACTTCGTGGCCGAGGAGCTGCGCCGTCGCGGCGTGAAGACCCGCCACCTGCACAGCTGGGACGACTTCGACCGCTACCGCAAGGTCGGCGCGGGCATCCCGCCGGAGTGGGCCGAGCACATCGGCAAGCCGCTGACCGCCGTGCCCGATCCCTTCGACTGCCACGAGAACTGGGCCGAGCACTTCAAGGCCCCGCTGCGCGCGGCGCTCGCGGAGATGGGCGTCGAGGTCGAGGAGATCTCGCAGACGTCGATGTATCGCTCGGGGGCCTATCGCGCGCAGATCCTCCACGCCGTCGCCAACCGCGATGCGATCGAGGGCGTGCTGGCGAAGTACCGGACCAAGGCCCCCGTCGAGGCAGCTGACGAGCAGGAGGCCGAGGCGCTCGCCGACTCCGTGGCCGCCACGGAGGACCTCGAGCGGTTCCCGTACAAGCCGTGGTGCGCCGTGTGCGGTCGCGACACCACCACCGTCACGTCGTACGACGACGCGAGCCACGACCTGGCGTACACCTGCACCTGTGGCCACGCCGGCTCGACCAACCTCGCCACCGAGGACAACGGCAAGCTGGTCTGGAAGGTCGACTGGCCGATGCGCTGGGCCTTCGAGGGCGTCAACTTCGAGCCCGGTGGCCTCGACCACTCGACGCCCGGCTCGTCGTACACGGTGGGCAAGGAGCTCGTCGCCGAGGTCTTCGGCGGCCGCGCTCCGGCGTACGTCGCCTACGCGTTCGTCGGCTTCGCGGGCATGCAGAAGATGTCCTCGTCCTCCGGCGGCGTCCCGATCCCGGCCGATGCGCTGAAGGTGCTCGAAGCGCCGATGGTCCGCTGGCTCTACGCCCGCAAGCAGCCGAAGCAGGCGTTCACCATCGACTTCGGCCCCGAGGTCGTCCGCCTGTACGACGAGTGGGACGCGCTGTCGAAGAAGGCACTCGACCCCGCGAAGAGGGATGTCGCCGTGCTCGCCTGGGAGCGTGCCGTGTCGACCTCGTCCGCCGGAGTGCTGCCGGTGTCGCCGGTGTCGGTGCCCTTCCGCGTGCTGGCCGGTGTCGCCGACGTGACGGCCGGATCGGCCGAGCAGATCTCGCGCATCGTCTCCCACGTCGGCTACGAGCACGACTCGGTGGATGACCTCGAGCCGCGGCTGGGCCGGGCCATGGGCTGGACGTCGGAGTTCGTGCCGGCGTCGGAGCGGACGATCGTGCGGGCGGCGCCCGACGCGGAGCGGCTGGCATCACTGTCGCCCGAGGAGGCCCGGTGGATCGCGCTGCTGCTGTCGCATCTGCCCGGCGGAGAGCTGGAGCTCGAGTCGGTGACCACGATCGTCTACGGCGTGCCCAAGGTGGCGGCCGGTCTGGCGATGGAGGACCAGCCGACCGAGCAGGTGAAGGCGGACCAGAAGGCGTTCTTCGGGCTCCTCTACAACCTGCTGGTCTCCGCCGAACGCGGCCCGCGCCTCCCCACCCTGATCGTGGCGCTGGGTGCCGACAAGGTGCGGGCGCTGCTGACTGCCTGAAGCGGCTCCCTCGCCGCTGTAAAGCGCGATTACGTGCACTTCAGCGGTCGTAGACGGCGGCAGAAGTGCACGTACGGCGGCCGTAGTCGCCCGCTTTCCGTCCACCGCACGTTCGGCATTCGCTCCGTCCACACGTCGCTCCGGATCGCTGGCGGATCTCGGCCGGCCTCACGGAGCCTCGGCTCATGGATGACACCCGCCTGCTCAGACTCAAGCGCCACCACGGCCTCATCACGATCGCGGCGGCGCTCGAGGCCGGCTTCGACCGTCGCGAGGTCGCGCGCCTCGTCGCATCGGGGCGCTGGATCCCCCTGCGGCGAGGCGTCTACGTCGAGAAAGAGATCTGGGAGGCGGCGGACATCTGGAGCACCCGGCCGCGGCTCCTCAGCCGCGCCGCCGACCTACGGCTCCGGGGCACGCATGTCTTCAGTCATGACTCGGCGGCGCTGGAGCACGGCATCGCACTCATCGGTTCGCCAGATCACGTCCACGTCACCCGCGCGGGCATCACCGGCTCGCGTCGACGTGATGGCATCGCACAGCACGGCGCCACGTACGACCCCGGCGAGACGCAGACGATCGACGGGCTGCCAGTGCTGCCCCTTGCCCGGACGGCGATCGACATCGCACGCGAACACGGTTACGCCGCGGGCGTGGTCGCCATGGACAGCGCACTGCGACTCGGTGCCTCCCCGCAGCAACTGTCCGCGCTCCGGGAGGCCATGGCCCGCTGGCCCGGCATCACCTCGGCCCAAGCAGCCGTTGACGACGCTGACCCCGGCGCCGAAACCGCTGGAGAGTCGCTCGCGCGGGCCCTGGTCCTCAGCCTCGGCATCGGTCGACCGCGAACGCAGTTCCCCGTCCGGCTCGAGGACGGGTCGATTGCCTGGCTCGACATGGTCGTCGGCTGTCACGCGTTCGAGTTCGACGGACGCGTCAAGCTCATGCCGGCGAGCGCCGGCGGCGTGGCGACGACGTCCGCGGAACAGGTCGTGTGGGACGAGAAGAAGCGCGAGCGGCTGATCCGACCCCTCGGCCTGGGCATCTCGCGCATCATCTGGACCGACACGACCACGGGCGTGGACGCCGCGCGCTCACGCCTGGCGACGGAGTACCGGCAGACGGCGGCACGCCTCGGCACGAGGCTCGATTCCCAACTCGAGGAGTTCGCCGCGCGCATGGAGCCGCAACGCCAGCGGAGGCTCCGGGCAACGCGGCGGGTGCCGCCACTCGACTAGCGCCCCGCGGCACTACCGCCGCCTGAGTGTCTCTTCCGCCGTCGTGGACACCGGCAGAAGTGCACGTAATCGCGCTTTACTCGCAAGCCGTACGCCGATACACGTGGGCCGCCGCTCACCGCCGGCGCAGCACCCAGCCGATCAGCGGGGCGCAGGCAAGCGCCAGGAAGACCCGGACGAACTGCATCGTGAGGATCAGGCCGAGAGCGTCGCCCGAGTCGACGGCGACCGCGATGACGGCGGGCAGACCACCGGGCGTGGTCGCGAGATAGCCGTCCAGCAGCGAGACGCCCACCGTGCGGGCGAAGACGACCCCGATGGCCGCGCAGGCAACGACGCCCAGCACCACCTGGATGACCGCGAGCGGGAAGAGCCGGACCAGCCGCCGGAGCCGTTCGCGGGTGAAGCTCGAGCCGACGTTGGCGCCCACCACGGTGTAGCCGATCGCCAGCACCCACGCGGGCACGTCGGGGTGCTCGAACCAGCCTGACAGGGCGAGGAGCGCGGAGACGACCAGGGTCCAGAGGACCGGAGCCGCCGCGAAGGGCAGGAGCCGGGCGAGGCCGAGGCCGAGCACCACGGCGGCCAGCGTGAAGAGGTGCTCGGAGACCGGCGCCCCCGGCTCCGGCACGACGGCCGTCTCGGTGCCACCCAGCAGGGGCGCCACGAGCGGCACACTGACCAGGACCAGCACGACCCGGAGGTACTGCACCGACATCACGACACCGTCGTCGGCACCGTACTCGCGGGCGGCGAGGGCGACGCCGGAGGCTCCGCCGGCGACCGACGCGAACGCCGCCGTGCGGGCATCCACGTCCGGGTCCAGGCGGAGCACCTGGCCGGCCAGCATGCTGACCACGAGCGTGGCGAGCACCCCACCCATGACCGCGACCGGCTGGTCGGCGACGGTCCGGACGACGTCACCGTCGATGTGGGCGCCCGCGGCGGTGCCGATGACGGCCATGCCGAGCGCCCGGACGGGGCCGGGCACGAGCTTCGGCGCTGGCGTCCGCAGCGCGAAGTACGCCGACGCCGCCAGCGCCGCGAAGAGCGGAGGCGACGGCGCCCCGGCCGCCCACAGCGCGAGGGCAGCTGCCACGTAGAGGACGCCGGCCTGGATCCAGGTCGCCCTCTGCCGTGGCCCGTCGGCACCCTCCGGCATCAGCCCAGCAGCAGGTCGTACGCCGTCGGGCTGGAGCTGCGCAGGAACTCCGAGCAGCGCTGCCACTCCTCGCTCTCGTCGATGTCGCGCGCGGAGACCGCGAGGAGCGCCAGGCACTGGAGGAAGCCACGGTTCGGGGCGTGCTCCCACGGCACCGGCC